>JAEZYZ010000349.1 GCA_023418705.1 Pseudomonadota bacterium
CCCCAAAGCCGCCCGAGCCAGGGAACGCGCCCGTGCCGGGACTCCCGCTGCTCCCGCCGCCCGCGCCTGGGCCCCCCGAGTTGCCGGACGATCCGGACGTCGCCCCGCTGCTCCAGCTGGACTCCTCGGGGAGTACGTCCGAGCGGGAGCCGCAACCCACCAACACGAAGCCCGCCGCTGCGAGCACCACGGACCACGTACCGATCGGGGTTTGCATGTCGATAACTCTCAGGTGAAAACGGGGCGAGACTGCCGCCGGATCATTCTAACCCAGACGAGGGGTCCCGCACGCAGCGGATTAGCGAGTGCCCGTGCGGTTTTCCGCCCCCAGTCGCCAGAACCCCTCGAGGTACCCCGCAGACGCGAAGCTGCCGTCCCGGACGGTTCGAGGCCCCGTGCCGCTTCGACAGAGTAGATCCAACTTTGGCTCCGCGAAGGCTTCGCCATGGTCGGCAGCAACGATGAGGAGCGTGCGGTCCCAGAGCTCGGCCTTGCGCACGGCGCGCGCGCTGCGCCCTTAGTTCGCGATCGACGAGATCGACCTCCCGCAGGGAGCGATCGAAAGGCTCCGGTGTTTGCCGGCCAACGTGTACGGAGCGTCTGCGAGCGTGGGGCTCGCTTGTGTCATCGAAGGCGAACGAGACGCCCCAGGGAGCAAATGCCTCCTGCATTCCGACTGGAGAATGTCGAGCGCCACCGGTGACCGCTGCCGACATCGCCATTCACCGACCTTGGCTTCCGAACGGGGTTGGCCACGGTGGGAGCCGGCCGGTGAGCCAAAGAGCTCACCCTGCGTGATGCTCGGGGGGCGGCGCCCGCAGGGAAGAGCGCGCCGCACCGCGTTGTCTGCGCGCTCTCTCTGTCATGAGCCTTATCGAGCCGAAGTACGAGGAGCCGGATCGCTGCGCCCCGTGCTAGACGGGCACCAAGGGCACTCGCCCCGCTTTCTGCGTCGCAAACCGTCGCTCAGGCGTCGCCGCGTTGGCGGCGAAACGCTGGAGCTGAGGCCGATGATCCACTCCCGCGCTTACTTGTCCTCATGCTGATGTCTCAGGCCAAAGATTTGAAAGGCTTCCGTCTCGGCGACTGGAAATCACGTCTATCTAGTGTGAGCAGAATGCTGCAGTCGTGGTGGAGCAGGGCGCGCGAGCCAAGGGTGCTCGCCTGGCTGCTGCTCTTCGCTTTCCTCGCGACCCTCGCCGTTTACAAGCTCCCGTATACGGCGGCTCAAACCAGGACGGACGTGGACGGCGGATACTATACCAGCGTCGCGCTTCATGTGCGGGACGGGCATGGCATCTCGACCAACCTCTCGCTGCGCCACAAGGGCTACTCGCACTTCCCGCACCCGACCGCGATCTATCCGCTTTGGCCACTGGTTTTCGGAGCCGTGGCGAAGGTCGTGCCGCTCGCCATCGACGAGGTGGGTCGATGGCTCGGTACAGCGCTCTACTTCGCCACGCTCTTTTTCGGCTACCTGTGGGGACGCAGACTCTTCCCAGAACCCCTATTTCCGAAAACGCTTCCAGGCTTCAATGCGGGTCACGTGTTCGTGCTGCTGTTCGGCATCAACCGCAACATGTTCATCGTGACGAGCATCCCTGAGACCGAAGGCCTGGCGTTCGCTCTCTTGATGGCCGCGTTGTGGCGTCTACACGTCATCTTTGCGCGTCCAACCTTCGCACGCGGGCTCGAAGCGGGGCTGTGGTGCGGTCTCGTCATGATGGCCCGGACGCAGTTGATGCTGCTGGCGATGGGGGTGGTGGCGGCCCTTGCGTGGGCCGTCCTCGTCGCGCGGACTTCTCGGCTGGCGTACCTGAAGCTGAGTGGGGGCTGGGCTCTGGGAATGGGTGGGGTGCTCGCGCTGCGCTACGCGCAGCTGAGGAGCTTCATCGACTCCGTCGGCGTCACGGAAATGATCCGCTTCGATAAGATCTACTTTACGGAACTTTTGAGCCGTCCGAAGGCTCTGCGTCCTATCGATGGAGTGGGTGAGCTCTTGGAGAACGCGTGGACCGGGCTCGAGGTCGCGTTCGAGCTCGATGGGAGATACGCCTACGCGCGTCAGTACCACACGCTCCAGTATGCCTTGTTCGGTGCTGCGGCGGTGCTGTTCTTCTTGGCGCTGACGCGCGCGCGTCCAGCTCGCCTCAAGGCTGCTTGGGCGAACCTGCGTGAGCCCGCAAACATGTCGTGGGTGTTCATCGTGATCTTCGCGTTGGGAGCGTTTTGGTCGATGCACGTCTTGCTTCGCTATAGGTCTTGGTACTTTGCTCGCAGGCATACTTTGCCTGGGTTCTTCTTGATGTTCCTAAGTCTGATCTTTATGTTGCGCCGCGGTCCGCCAACTCGCGCGCTGGGCGTCTTGCTGTTGTGCAGCAGCCTTTGGCTTGGAGGGAGATGGGTCCGAGCTCACAGCTTGCGTTTCGTCGAACGCGCGGAGAAGCGTGGAGATGTAGAGTACCCGAACCTCGTGGCTTGGTTGGAACAGCAGGCCCGGGGTGACCGCGAGGGTTTGATCATTGCGATGCGCAAGGCGGGGCGCATCGCCTGGCGCTTGCCACAAGTCGGCTTTCATCACTATGACAGCCGAACGACCCTCGATGACATTCGCGTGATGGTGACGCATCTCGGAGCAGACTACGTCGTCGTACGGGCATCGGATCGTCGTCCCCTCGATCGCTCGGCCGCTTTCAAGCGCGACTTCCGGCTCGTTGGCACCGAGTCAAGGCATCGCATCTATGCCCCCTCCAAGGAGCTCCTTGCGGAGCGTGCACGTGTGGCGGATCGCGGATGAAGAAAGGGGCCGACGTGTCGAGTTCGCGGGCCGACGGGCTAGGAAGCCGCATCCTTCGGGGGATCCGAGAGAATTGGCGCCGGGCAGGCTTGGCGCTGATCCTGATCGGCGGGCTCACGATCCTCATCGGCGTGGGACACGCTCACTACCCCGTTCAGCATTGGCTGTTCTGGCGATACGCGGTTTACTGGGCCTCTGCTCTCGTTTGGAGCGCGACGTGCTTCGCGATGGGCCATGGCGTGCTCAGGGCCACGCGCCGGGGCCCGCTGCCCGTGCTCGAACACTTGATCACGGCGTTCGCCTTGGGCGTCTTCGCGTTTGAGTTGCTCGTCTTCGGCGCCGGGATCGTGGGCCTGTTCGGCCCTGCATTCTTCTTTCTGGCTCCCCTTCTCCCGCTTGCGGCGCTCGGTGTCCCTGCGCTTCGATACCTGCGCCGCGTCTGGTCACGATGCCGTCGTCAGATGGCGCACAGCCCGCATCCTGTGATGCGGGGCGTCCTGAACGGGCTCGGCTTGATCGGGCTGTTGATGGTCTATTTCGTCGTCCTGACGCCGGACAACACGCAGTTCGACGCGCGCTGGAAGCACCTGGCCATCGCCGAGCACTATGTGGCTGATGGGGGCATTGCCCGCTTTCCCGAGGGCTGGATCTTTTCGACCAGTCCGCACGCAACCAGCTTCCTCTACGCCTGGGCGTTTCAGCTCCCTGGCTCTCTGCTGTTCGATCGCGTGGAGCTGTGCGCCCACCTCGAGTTCATCGTCTTTCTTTTTACCACGGTCGTGGGTATCCCAGCCGTCGTGCGTCGACTGGTTCCTCGCGCATCACCTGCGTTGGTCTGGCCGGCTCGATTCCTGTTTCCGGGGGTGTTCGTCTATGATTCCTCGCTCAGCACCGGCGCTGATCACTTCGCGGCCCTGTTCGCTCCGGTGATCTTTCTGGCTGCCCTCCGCGCCTGGCCGCGGCTCGAGCCCGCGCGTTGTTTCGTGTTGGCGGCGGCCATCGCCGCGACTGCCATGGTCAAGTTCACGGCGGTCATCGTCCTCGCAGCGGCGCCGATCGTGGGGCTTGCTGGACGGACCGTCGTGTTGACGGTCGGAGCGCTTCGCAGACGCCGTCGAGAGGCAGCTTCGTTCTGGAAGGGTCCCGCCGTCGCGACGGTGACGGGACTCGTCCTGACCGCACCGTATTGGCTGAAAAATCTTATTTGGCACCGCAATCCAGTGTACCCGATGGGGTTCAGAACCTTCGGCGGTGATCCCCTGACTTCGGACGCGGCCTACATGTACGAGTGGGCCTATTCGGATTACCAGTTGAGCGGGCGCAGCGAAGGGTGGGAGCACATCGCCGAAGCCCTTCGGACGCTGCTGACGTTCTCGTTCGAGCCGAACAACTACGGTGCTTTTCATCGCGACGTGCCGGTCTTTGGGTCGCTGTTCACCCTGACCCTATTCTGCTTGCCCTTGCTCCGCCGGACGCGGAGGCTGTGGGCGTTGGCCCTCTGGGTTCACCTCGGGATCTTCTTGTGGTTTTTGGTCCACCCGCTCGATCGGTATCTGCAGGCCGTGGTTCCGCTGATGGCTGCCTTCACTGCCGGTGTGCTCATTTTGGTGTTTCGTACGTCGGGCCGCATCGGGCGGGCGCTCGCCGTCGCACTGGTCGGCATGCAGCTCGTCTGGGGCGGTGACGCCTACTTTTTCCAGACGCACGCGATGGCCAAATCGCCGCTCAAGCGGGTCATCGATCTGCTCGAAGGTGGCTTTCGAAAGAAGTATGAAGAGCGCTTTCGCTTCCAGGAGACGTATCAACGGATTGGCGACGTCGTCAGACCGGGAGGCGGCAAGCTGTTGCGACACGAGTCGCACGATCACCTCGGCATGAATGTGCCCACGGTGGAGGACTGGCGCACTTGGCAGTACGGGTTGAGCTACGGTGAATTTGCGTCTCCCCGCGAGCTCTACTCAGCCCTCCGGTCGATGGGAGTGACACACGTGCACTGGCGGTCCGGCAGCAGCCGCTCCTGGGATAGCCTGGCAGGAGACCTGATGTTCTTCGACTTCGTGCTCAACCGTTGCGAGGAGGTTGCCTCGTTCGGAAGCCACACCGTGGCCGCGCTGCCGAAGAGCCCTCCAGAAGGGGAGGAGACCTTCAACCGCAATGTGGCCGTGCTGACGTGCCGGAGCCGTCCCAAGGCCGGAATGTATCGCTTGGAGGACCTGCGTGCCCCAACCTTTGGGCCGCGGGCTGGCAAATACCCGGAGCCGCGGGTCGCGTTGCCGAAGGCTGGGAGAAACTCCGCTGACGTCCAGCGATTGCTGGAGCAGGCCGCATTCATCGTCGAGGAGACATCGTGCGACTTGCTCCCGAGCTCGGCTCGTAAACAGTTCCAACTTGCCGCGAAACGGCGCCGCGTGCCGAAACTGCGCAATCCGCAGTTTGCCCTTTGGGTACGGCGCGCGAACTAGAGCGACAAATGGTTTGCGAAGCAAAGCGTTTGTCGCGAAACATGAGACCATCTAGAGCACCGAGCCGTGAGCCGACGAGAGGGTTTCCCGATTCATCGGGGCCCTCACCCGATGGGGGCCCCGATGAATCGGGGATCTCCGCGCTGGTCAACCGATCGGTGATCTAGAGGTCGCGGGATCTGGAGC
This sequence comes from Pseudomonadota bacterium, assembly GCA_023418705.1. Taxonomy (GTDB): domain Bacteria; phylum Myxococcota_A; class Polyangia; order Polyangiales; family Polyangiaceae; genus JAEZYZ01. Next base: position 5,446 of record JAEZYZ010000349.1, read on the forward strand.
TAGGTCAACGCCGTGTGGGCGCTCTACTGTCGCTCGAAAAATTGATGTATTAGCCGCAGCGAGTAGAGCGAGCCGACCTTTTGAGGCCACTGCTTGCCGGCCCGCGGCACCTCCACAGCGGACAGCGCAGCGCCCTTGCAGTCGTAAGCAGTGGGCTCGAGCTTGTCGTCCGCTTTGACGGTCGGTGCTGCGCTCTTGCTACATTGATGGAGCCGCAGCAGAGCGTCGAGGGCGTCGGGAGCCTTTTTCGCGGCGGCGTCGGCGACCGTAGCGGCCTGTCGGATAACGAGTGTTGGCACTCCGGGTTGAGCGGACTCCAAATTCCACGAGTCGTTGGGGCAAACCGGTTCGCTGATGTTGAGCGCAAGCGCTGAGACCTTGGAAGAGAGAGTCTGTGTCGCCTTGGCCGCCAACGCGGCGCCTGCGTCGGTGCCTAGCAGGTAGACCTGGCGACCGTCCACGTCGCGCCGCTTGACGAGCTCATCGATGAGCGCGCCGACGAAAGCGACGTCGGCAAGCGCCGGCGTGCCCGCATCGCTTCCAACCGCGGCATCGGTGCTGACCTTCTTGGCTGGAGCGGGAGCGGCACCGGCGCGGGTCTTGGCGTCTGACGGCGCCGTGACCTTCGACGCACAGACCTCGTGCTCCCAACCTTTTCTCGGAGCTTCGGGGACGGCGAGGACGTAGCCGAGCTTGGAGGCGCCCGAGATGATGTCCGAGCGGCCGGAGAAGCGTCCCGGCGTGCCGCCGCGTTCGGTCAGCATCACGAGGAGCGGACCCTTGCCACCTTTGCGGGGCCGATGAGGAAGGTGCAAGACATACTCTCGTCGTTGATCTCCTACGAACACGGCGCCCTTGTGTTCTCGGCGCTCCTTTGCCTTCGGGACGGTTGGCCTCACGGCTTCTGTCTTGGCCGTCGGAGCCGGACCGGGCTCCTCCTCGCAACCACAGCCCGCGAGGATGGCGGGGATCGTCAGCAGAACGGGGACGAGTCGTGCTCTTGTCATGTCTAAGCCTCGCTAGGTGCATGGGTGGCACGGTGCCGGGGGCCTCGACGTGCGAGCGCCCCCGACGTACGCGACACGTTGTCGTCAGGGGTCGTTCAAAGGGATTTGGCGATTTCGGGCGGTCAGTGGTGCAGCAGCGATGGTCGCCATCGCCCCTTCCGGCCCATCCTGCCGGGTGATCACGTATCGCCTGAGCAGATACAGTTGTTCGTCCTGAACGAAGCGCAGTCGCGCCACCATCATCGCGACCTGCCCCATCGTGAAAACGAGCAGCGAAAGGCCGAACAAGAAGGCCGACACGAAGCCTGCCCAGGTGTGGGGCCAAAACCTGCCGCTCGACAGGCGATGCCAGAGGAAGAATCCTGCGAACGCGAAGGCGGCGGTCATCAACAGACCGGCCCCCGTGTTGAAGAGCGGACCCGGTCGGTAGTTTCGGACCGCGCCCAGGATGATCCCGGACGTATTGTAGGCGTACTTCACGAGGTGCGAAGCGACTCGGGATTTTCCGTGCTCGCGAACTCCGCGCACTCGGATGGGGACCTCCACGATCCGCATGCCGGCCAGGGACAAGACCAAGAACGTCTCTTGGGTGTAGGTGAAGCGCCCGGTCAAAACGAGCCGCAACAGTGTTTCCCGCGAATACGCGCGAAAACCGCATGAGACGTCGTAAAATTTCTCGCCGCAAAGGCGGCTCACGATGGCGGACATGCCGTGATTGCCCATGCGTTTGACCCAGGGCATCTGCGGCAAAAGCGCCCGATCCTTGAAGCGCGACGCCGTGGCCATGTCCGCTCGCCCTTGGAGTACGGGCTCCGCGAGGGTGCGGATATCGGATGGATCGAACTGACCGTCGGAGTCGATATTGACGGCGATGTCGGCCCGACGCTGCAGCGCGTAAGCTAGCCCGGTCTGGAGGGCGGCGCCCACGCCGAGATTGCGGCCGTGGGACAGCACCGTCGCCCCCGCCTGCCGAGCCAGGCTCGCCGTGGCATCCGTCGAGCCGTCGTCGATCACGACCACTTCGACCTCCGAGATGCCAGGCAAATCCCTGGGTACCCGCCCGACCACGTCTTGGATGGTCGCCGCCTCGTTCAGCGCGGGCATCAACACCAGCATCCTCTGGTGCCGCACCGCCGGCGGGTCCTCCACCGATGTTTGCTGCACGGTCGCACGAGCTAGAGCATCTGCGGCCGTCGGAACGGGTTTGCGTGCGGCTTCCAAGGTCATTGGCTCAAGGGTGATCGGTGACGAAGACTAGACGAAATCTTGCAGCTTTTCCCGGGGCACTTCTTTGCGCAGACCCAGCAGGCTCTTCACCTTCAGGACTCGGATCGAAAACCAGCGGATGTAGCGATAGCTGTAGCCCCAGAACTCCACGGTCAGCTTGCGCCGCCAGAGTGCCCGATATCGGCGCGCTCGCTGCAGGCGGAGCTTGCGCTCGTTCGTTCGGTGGAACGTGGCGACTTCACTCTCTGGGCGCAGCTTCGCGGCGGCGCGGTTCGGGCCGACCATGTCCGGCACGTGCCGTCCCTGCGCGCGCTGGTAGTCGGCATACGCATACGAAAAGTCGCCGAACGCCACGCGCCGGGACTGGGACTCCACGACGTCGTCGACCCCGACCTCGACCAGGCGAATGCGCTGCCGGTTGCGCAGCTCCTGCAGGTGCTCGACCGTCTCCTGGCGCCGGCAAACCACGATGCTCACGCCAGACTTGGTGCCGACCGTCGACGGCAGCCAGGCGTCTCCCACCACGATGTCGGCGAGAAAATTCGTGTGATCGATGCACAGATGGCAGCGCGGGATGTTGAAAGAACGATCAAACGCGACCTGGTAGCCGAAGTTGATGCGACGGTGGACACGCTTTTCCACGTCCGAAGTGATCAGCCGCAAAGGACCGACCGGACCTCCACCTCGGTAGGTGACGTCCTTTAAGTCATCGTAGTTCGTGCGCGAAAATTCGCTAATGGCGCGCAGGGCGTGGTGGGAGTACGTCCACCCGCAGATGAGGCCGATCGTGGCAAAGATCCGCTCCTTGAGCTCGGGCCGGTACTTGTAGACGTATTGATACAAACCCTCGAGCTGACATGGGATGGCGACGACGACGAAGCGTCCCTCGTTCTCTTCCAGGAGCCGAATCGCTTTCTCGAACGACAGGCTGTGGTAGACGGAGCCCGGCAGCGCATCGACCTCCGCTGCCGTCCGGATGAGCCGAGGCTCGTAGTCGAGCCCCCCGCGGTGCCCGAGCACGATGGCGCCGTCGACGTCGTCCCGGCTCAAGTAATAGAGGAGGAGCTCCTTGATGAGGCCCCCAGAGCTCGCGCGCAGATTGCGGCCGAGGTTCAAGCTTTGCGCCAGGTAGACGCCTTCGACCACCCCGACCGACGTGGGATCTTTGCCAGGAAACAACCGCTGCTGCAGGCCCGCGAAATCGACCTGGATCGCGGGGCAGACCGAAGCGGCGCGCTCCCCTCCGGGACCGTCGGGCTCGTACATGAGCTTCTCGGGGTGCAGGTGCAGCTTCAGGCCGGGCTCGGCCGCAGTGCAAGCACCGCAGCCCACACACAAGTCGCTATCGAGGACTACTTGAAGATTCTTCATGCCAATCTATCCCGAAGCGCTGTGCCCAACCAACGCACCAACCCTCTAGGAAGTCGCCGGACGGCGAGCGAGTCGTAGCATGGTTTGGGCCTGATGTCAGGGCGGGGGAGCTTCTCCCACCGAGGGAGACTCCGACGAAAGGAGCGGACGCTGGCTGCGCAGGAATGGCAACGCTGCCAGCGCGCTCAGCACTTCCGCAGCGGTCATCCACAGCCTGGCGAGGATGGCCAGCGCCGCCGCCACACCAGCGCCCAGCACGGGCGCCAACAGCGCTGTCAGGACGCCCTCGCGCACGCCGAGTCCAGAGGGTGCCACGAGCACCAGGATCCCGGCAGTGCCGGCGAGCGCAAAGGCTGCGGTTAGCGGCAAGAGCATGGTCGGCTCGAGCGCGACCAGCGAATCGGCGAGCAAGAAGAACCCGGAGCCAAGGATGGCCCAGTCGAGGGTCATGAGGCCAATCCACGAGAGCGCGTCTCGGAAGCGATGCAACGGAAGGTCGGGAGCGCCAGCGCGATAGCGTCGGACGAGCTTCGCGGCCAGTCGAAACCATCTAGGATGACAAAGCGCAACGAACCCGGCGAACGCCCCAGCGGCCATCAAGCGGAAGGGCAACGGGACTGGGCCAACGGAGGTGTGGCTTGCCAGCAGCGCCAAGAGCGAAGCGGTGCTGAACAGCGCCAGCATTTCGAGCAGAAAGGCTGCCCCCACTCCCGCCGCGCTGGCTCCACGTTCGCGGTACACGATGACGCGCCCCAAGACGAGCACGACCTTGCCCGGGACATACTTGCCGAGCTGGGAGGCGAGCCAGCAAGCAACGTCGAGCCGCAGCGGCATGTCCCCGACGGTTTTTCGGACGATGCGGTGCCAGAGCAGGCCGCGGCCCACGAGATACACCAACGCGAGCCCCAGCGCGACCAAGTGCTGCGAGCGCAGGCGAATGTCCAACGCTGCGACCTGGCTCCAATTGGTGGCGACCGCCCGCACGACATAGGCTGTCGTCACACCGATGACGAGCAGCTGAGCGATCGGTTTTAGAACCTTGGACGCCGACTTCAGACGGCTCTGCAAATTCATGGGGTGGGCTGCTGCTGCCCCTCCGGCTGAGGGTGGCCGAGCAGGTCGAGAGCCAGTCGCGCGTTTCGGACCGACGCCTCGACCACCCGTGGCAAATGCTTCGCAATCTTGTCGCGAACACCGCTCTCCTCCGCTTCGAGACGCGCGAACTCACGCTTCAAGCGGTCCAGGCTGGCTTCGGAAAAGTCGATGGCGAAATCTTGGAGCTCGAACTCTTCGAGCACTTCGACGTACTTGTGCGACCAGCCGATCAGAAGGCTCGGGACACCCATTGCCAACCCGGAGATCATGGCGTGAAAACGCGAGGCCACCAAGAACCGGCAGCGTCCGATGAGGACACGCAAGGTGTCGGCGTGCTCCGCGAGGTTCGGGTACACCACCCAGGGATTGTCTCCCAGGTGCGACTTGATTCTGTCACAGACGGGAAGGTCGTTGTTCTTGTGGGACCGTTTGCCGAGCCGGGTGGAGTGAGGGAGCAGCAGGACCCCGTACCCGCGCTCGCGTGTCAGGTGGTCGATGAAGCCGGCCATCAAGGACGTGTAGGTCACGCCGCGCTGCTGGCAGTACTCGTGCACGACGCTGCTCGCGGACACCGCCACCACCGGGCGGGTGAAGGCTGGATGGCTCAACCAGTGCTGCGCTGCGCGCTCGGCATCGGGGCCGATGCGCATGGCGAAGGCGGCGTCGGTGCATTGCGTCACCAAATCGTGGGGCAGGCCGAGCTCGCGCAGGTGCTGCAGGGTGATGCGCCCGCGCGCTGCGATGCGAGAGACCTTCGGCAGACAGAGCCGAGCCGACCAACGATTGAGCGGGTTCTTGAAGGGACCAATCGCCTGCGCGTACTTCATGACCGGAGTGCCGACGAGGCCGGGTAAGAGGGCGAGGATGATATTGTAGAGCAGGATCGAATAGCCGCGACCGTCGACGAAGCTGATACCGGAGAGATCGATGACCAGGTCGGCGTCGTGAACCTCCCGCAGCGATGGCAGGGGGAGCTGAATGCTCCTGGCCAGGTCGAAACGCCGCGCGGCGCCGAACAGCAACGCGAGCGGGAACGCCGCGAAGACCATGTGCTTGGGCGTGAAGCGCACGATCTCAAGCGCTGGGTCGGGGTTCTCCCGCGCGTCGTCGTCGGGATAGACGCTGAGGAGGACGAAGCGAGCATCCGGCAGCGCCTCGGAGAGGCAGTCGATGGCTGCGCGCAGCATCGACTCCGCTCCCCGGTTCCCCGAGATGGACGCGCCGACGAGCACGATCTTGATCGGACGTGACGAGTGGGTGCGTTCGAGCGCCAACACTGGGGTCAGCGTTTCTTGTGAAGGAACGGCTGCTGAGGCGGTCATCGCGGCGGAGCATATCACGCGCGAAACGGTGGGGGCGCCCGGCGGTGACTTTTGGGAGTGCACCTGCTGACCGGCGCACCCGCTTCAGTCCGAGGTCCGGGGCTTCGCGACGGGCCTGGTGCCGAGCCACACGCAGACGTCGCTCAGGATCGAGACGGCGCGTGAGATCACGGCGGCGGCGAGCGCTGCCGAAGGGCCGATCGAAGGGACCAGGCCGATCGACAGAACCGCCTCTCGAACGCCGATCCCGCCGGGCGTCACCAGGGCCAAAAATCCGGCGATGGGTGCGAGGCAATAGAAGCCGATGGCAGCTACCGCTTGGTCGTGGGTGCCACCGACGCTGCGGGTCACGAAGTATCCGTGCACCGCCCAGGTGAGCCAATAGCCGAGATGCACCGGCAGAAGCACCATGGGCACGAGCGGCCCGGTGCCCTCGACCCTCATGAGGCGACGGACGACACCGGGATAGCGACGCCGGTCGAGCAGGAGCAGCAGCAGCGTCGCGACGCCGAACGCGATCAGTAGCGGGATCGCCCACCGACCCAGACCCGCCATGGCCGCTTCCAAGCCCGCGCCGAGCTTCAGCAAGAGGGTCGCTACCAGGCCCCCGACGGCGACGAAGGACAGCAGCTCGATGAGCAGTGACGTGCCCGCGAGGGGGCCCGACACGCCCAAGCTGGGCGCACCGGCCATGCGAATCATCGGGACACCGACCTTGCCGGGTGCGTACCGTGCCAGCTGTGACTCGAGGTTCAGGGCAATCGCGGGCCACGTGGGAACACGCTTGCCGGCCATCGATTGGAGCAGGCACTTCCACCCCCAGGCCAGCAGCACGGCCCCGCCGGCCAGCGGTGTGACGGACAGCAGGGTGGGGAGCCAGTGAAACTCGACCGTGCCGGCGCCCCAGCGGCGTCTGAGCTCGACGGCGGTGTACACCACGAACACGAGCGCCAAGCCGCCCATGGCGGCTCGGAGGACGCGAGAGCCGCGGCGCTTGAAGCTGGGCGCCGGCGGCGCTTCAGCGCCCGGCTCCGTCATAGCTTCCATTCGGCGATCAACTTCTCGTTGAGCTTGCGATCGTGCCCCTTCTTGAGGAGCACCATGTCGTCGAAGAGCTTGACCACGCCGTACTTGCCCGACATGACCGCCTGCTTGAAGTACTTCTCTGTCTTTTCCAGGCCGAGCTTGTTGCGCTCGGCCACGATGTACTCGGCGCCGTGGTAGCCGCGCCGCAGAGAGTAGAACTTGACCCTGGAGGAGAAGTGAGGGCCGATGTTCTCGGTCGTGGCGATGGACGCTTCGCGCGGGACCAGCTTCTTGAGCTCCAGCACCTGCGCGTAGCGCTGCTTGTCGTGCTCGCTTTCGTCGAAGTCGACCCAGATATAGCCGGACTTGACCGACTTGGGGCGCGCGGCGAAGGCGCCGTAGTTGTAGGTGAGCGCTGCCGAAGCGAGCGCGACGGCCGTGAGCGCAGCGCGCGCCCGGAGGTGGCCGGCGTCGCGCGTGATCGCGGCGAGCGCCAGGGGGACCGCCAGGAAGATGTAAGGGGTCCAGTTCATGACGTACTGGAACGAGAACATCGTGATCGGCTTGTAGTCGGTCGCGAGCAGGGTCAGGATGGTGCCGGGGATGAAGGCCGCCCACAGGTACCAGCGGCGCGCGGGCAAGAGGAGGATGGGGACCAACAGGTGCGCCAGGTAGACGATCTTCGTCTCGGTGACGATGTGCTTCAGGGTGAAGATCGGATTGCTGAGCAGCGTCTTGATCACGCTGCCGAAGCCCTCTTCACCTGGGGACCAGAGGTCCTTGTACATTTTCGGAAACCACCACTCCGTGATGGTGTCCATCAGGTAGAAGCGCAGGTACAAAAACCACACCGTCGACACCGCGGCCATGATCAACCCGGCCACCGGACGGTGCCCCGTCAACAGTAAAAAGGTGCCGATCACCGCCAGGCCGATCGGAACGTCCTCCCGCATCAACAGCGTGGCGACGAAGAGGAAGCCGAACCAGACCCAGCGTCGGGTCTCCGCCGCCCAGACGGTCGCGATGATGAAGGGGGCGGCAATGGGCACGTACTTCACCTCGAAGAAGTTCGCGCTGTGCATCGGGTAGTAGCAGAGGTACACGAGCGCGACGATGGCGGCGACCCAGTCGGAGACGTGACGCCGCGCGAAGCCGAACAGGGGCAGCGCTCCCAGGCCGAGCACCGTCGATTGGATGACGAGCAGGGTCTCCGCCTCGGGATGCAAGGCATAGATGGGCAGAAACAGGTAACCACCCCATTTGACGTGCGCGCCGAGGTACTTGCCGGGATCGCTTGGAAAGGCGATCGGGCTTTCCATGAAAATGCCGTGCAGGCCGCCGAACAGCAGGTTGTTGTTGATCGAAAGGTCGAATGTGTGCGTGCGCAGCTGCTGGTGCTGTGAGACGGTCCAGTAGCTGAAGAATACCGCGTAGAAGAGCGCCGCCCCCGCGACCACGAAGAGGGGGGCGTGTTTTCTCGCGAACGACGGGAGGCGTTCGACGTGCTCTTTCAGGCGCTGCCAGGCGCGGCCCACGGCCGCGGGCACGCTGGCGAACGAACGCACCAGCAGTACCTCCGCGATGACGCCCACGACGAGGACAGCGGTGAGCAGATCTTCATGGCGCTCCTGCCAGGCCTTGTAGCGAAAAAACTGCGGAAAGACGGGCAGCAGGATCAGCGGGGAGGCAAACCAAAGCCAGCGCTCGAGCACCTGGGGCGCGAGCGCCGCCTTGCGGCGAGCGAAGACGATCCCCGCCGCGGAGAGGGCCGCGCCCAGCACCCCGGACAGCACGATGCTGGCCAGAAAGCGCATCCGCTGCGGCATCTCGAGGTCGTTCGAGACGAGGAAGCTCGAGACCCATGTCCCCTTGAACGTGAGCGCTGCCCACACGACGACGGAGATGGTCAAGAGCGCGCCGAGCGTCACCGTCCGAGCACAGCTCCCCAAGAACGCCGCCCTCGCCCGCCGTCGTTCGTCGGCCGCCGGTGCCGGCGACGGGGAGGCGGCGCGCTCCGACGCCGGCGCCTCCTGCGCCTCCGACCTGTCATTGGGCTCCGGCACCGCATCGGACTTTCGGTCGTCCGCTGGCGCCGGTGGGATGGACTCGAGCGCTGGGTCCGTAGACGAAGCCGTGTCCGGTTCGGGCGCGTCGCTGGGGTGCGGTCCGTCGCTCGGGGGGTCGGCGGCTGAAGCAGAAGTAAGGGGGGCCTCGGGGTTCGCCATCGAACCCCCGTTTAGCACGGGTGATATTCGCGCGGGAGGGACCGCCCCACGGCCCCATCGGAGCGCTCGGGTGGTTCAAAAACCCGGGGGCCGCGCCCACTTTTTCGATAAGTTCCTGCGATCTGCAAGGGTCGCCCACCACGCGCAGGGGGGCGCCGGAGCGCCGGTGGTCACGCGGCCTCGGCTCGGCGCTGTCCGGCCGCTCATCGACGCGGTTTGCGAATGTGCAGCACGAACGTCGGCGAAAGTGCGCCGATCCCCCGGCGGATGGTCTTTTTGACGAGCATGTAGGGGAAGTAGCCGTAAAGGTCCGCGTCGGGGGCGAGCGCGCGGATGGCCGCGTCGTCGAAGAACTGGATGTGATCCTTCCTCTGGATCCGCTGCGGCGTGAGCCCGACCAGCGCGATCGCTCGAAACAGCCAGGCGTAGCTGTTCGGCGTGGTCAGGATGAGCTCCCCGCCGGGTTTGGTGACGCGCCGCAGCTCGGCGAGCGCATGCACCGGATCCTCCAGGTGCTCGATCACCTCCGAGCTCCAGATCAGGTCGAAACGCTCGTCCTCGAACGGCAGATCCTTATTCGCGTCGACCGCCAGGCAGCCCTCGAACAGCGGCTCGACATCGATCGAGGTCACCGAATAGCCCCGCTCCGTGAGCCACCGGGTCTGATGGCCGCGGCGGGCGCCCACGTCGAGGGCGGTCTTGCCGTGTCCGGGTGGCACCAGGGACAAGGCGATTTGCTTGCCCTTGGTGGTCTCGGCCACCGCGCCCTGCCCGAGGTCGATCGGGACCTTCTTCAACAGATCGATGAACGCCGACATGCTTCAATCGCCTCAGGAGGTGGCCACGGAGCGAGCTCGGGCGGTCGTCGCCGCATCGACCGCGGGCGGCTCGCTCGGTTGGTGCCCGGCGCCCCGGATCACGTTCCGTACATAATAGATGGGCTTGCGCTGTGACTCGTAGTACGTGCGCGCCAGGACGTCCGCGACGAGCCCGAGCGAGAGCAGCTGGATACCGACCATGATCAGCAGCACGCCGAGCAACAGCGCGGGCCGATCGGACAGGGGCATGCCGTAGGCCAGCTTCGCAAAGGCGAGCCACAGGCAGGTCAAAATCCCGCCCGCGAAGCACACGAGCCCGGTCAGCCCGAAGACCTGCATGGGGCGCGGCAGGTAGGACTGCAAGAAGCGCACGGTGATAAGGTCGAGGATCACGCGCGTCGTGCGCCCGATGCCATACTTGCTGCTGCCGAACTGGCGGGCGCGGTGGTTGACCTTCACCTCCACCACGTTCACCCCCATCCAGCTCGCGATGGCGGGGATGAAGCGGTGCATCTCTCCATACAGGCGCAGCTCCTTGGCCACGTCCGCGCGCATTGCTTTCAGTGTGCACCCGTAGTCGTGCAGCGTCACCTTGGTGGAACGGCTGATGATCCAGTTGGCGATCATCGACGGGAGGCGGCGGTTGATGAACGTATCTTTGCGGTCGGCGCGCCAGCCCGCGACCAGGTCTTGGCCCTGGTCGAGGTGTTCGAGCATCTTCGGGATGTCGCGAGGATCGTTCTGAAGGTCCGCGTCCATCGTGACGACGTAGTCCCCGCGGGCGGCGTCGAAGCCGGCCTGCATCGCCGCCGTCTGCCCGAAGTTGCGCCGAAAGCGGATCACGGTCAGCGCCGGATCGTGTTGGCTGTACTCCTGAAGGAGCCGAAAGCTGCCGTCTTTCGAGCCGTCGTCCACCAAAACGATCTCGTAGCTGCGCCCGCTCGGGCGCAGGGCCCCGTGCACCTCGTCGATCAAGGCGCGCAGGCTCTCCTCCTCGTTGTAAACGGGAATGACGACCGATAGATCCAAGGCCCGGCGCAAGTAGCACAGCGAAAGGCGGCCGGGTAGTCCCCGGGCCCGAAGATCGCGGGGCCGCCAGGGTGCGGTCAGGTGGGCCCGCGGCAAGCCGCCCCGCCCGGGCGCGGGCAGCGCGCCGGCGACCCGAGCCGGCGGCGCTCTACGGCTTGAGCTTGTACCCGGTGCGAAGGATCACCGTGATGATGCCGAGGCAGACGAGCATGAACAGGCCGGTCATGGCCAGGCTGAGCTCGACCCGGACGTCCGACTGGCCGTAGAAGCTCCAGCGGAAGCCGCTGACCAGGTACACCACCGGGTTGAACAGGGTGATCTTCTGCCACAGCGGCGGCAGCATGCTGATCGAGTAGAAGCTGCCGCCCAAGAACGTGAGGGGCGCGACGATCATCAACGGGACGAGCTGCAGCTGCTCGAAGCTCTCCGCCCAGATCCCGATGATGAAGCCGAACAGGCTGAAGGTCACCGACGTGAGGAGCAGGAAGCCGAGCATCCACGCGGGGTGCTCGACGCCGAAATCGACGAAGAGCCTGGCCGTCGCCAAGATCAGAAGCCCGAGCATCACCGATTTGGTGGCGGCTGCCCCGACGTAGCCCAAGATCACCTCGGCGGCCGAGACGGGCGCGGACAAAAGCTCGTAGATCGTGCCGGCGAACTTGGGCATGTAGATGCCGAAGGAGGCGTTGGAGACGCTCTCCGTCAGGACGCTGAGCATGATCAGCCCCGGGACGATGAACGCGCCGTAGCTGACCCCGTCGACCTGAGCGATGCGCGAGCCGATGGCCGAGCCGAAGACGATGAAGTAGAGCGAGGTCGACAGCACCGGCGTCACGATGCTCTGCAACAGGGTCCGAAAAGTCCGCGCCATTTCGAAGCCGTAGATGGCGCGCACGGCGTGCACGTTCATGGGCCGCTCCTCAGCAAGCTGACGAAGATCTCCTCGAGGGAGCTCTGACGGGTAGCGAGATCTCGAAACTGGATGCCCTGTTCGTCGAGCCGCCGGAGCAGCGCCGCGATGCCGGTCTGCTCGCTCTGCGCGTCGAAGGTGTAGGTCAGGCGCGTCCCATCGGCTGACAGCTCGAGCGGCTCTCCCTGGAGCGCCGCAGGCACCGCCTCGAGCGGCTGCTGTAGGTCGAGGGTCAGCTGCTTCTTGCCGAGCTTCTGCATCAAGGCGGCCTTGTCTTCGACCAAGATCAGCTCGCCGCGGTTGATCACGCCGATGCGATCGGCCATCTGCTCGGCCTCCACGATGTAGTGGGTGGTCAAGATGATGGTCACGCCGCGGCTGCGCAGGCTGTGGACCAGGTCCCACATCTGCCGGCGGAGCTCCACGTCCACCCCGGCGGTCGGTTCATCCAGAAAAAGGATGGAGGGCTCGTGCGAGAGCGCCTTGGCGATCAAAACGCGCCGCTTCATGCCGCCGGAGAGCGTCATGATCTTCGAGTCCTTCTTGTCCAGCAGCGAGAGGTCCGACAGGAGCCGCTCGATGAAGGCCGAATCCGGCGGCTTGCCGAACAGACCGCGGCTGAAGGTCACGGTGGCCCAGACCGTCTCGAACACGTCGGTCGACAGCTCTTGCGGCACGAGACCGACCTTGGAGCGCGCGGCGCGGTAGTCGCGGAGCGCGTCGTGACCGTCGATCTGGATCGAGCCGTGGCTCGGCCTGACGATGCCGCAGACGCTATTGATGAGGGTGGTCTTTCCGGCGCCGTTCGGGCCCAAGAGCGCGAAGATCTCACCCCGGTGGATGTCAAGATCGACGCTCTTGAGCGCTTGAAAACCGCCGGCGTAGGTCTTGCCGAGCCGCCTGACCGAAAGAATGGCTGCCACGAGGATTCACCTGAGCACCCGGCAGTTACACCGAAGCGCCCCGAGCACCAAGCGTTGGATGACGCTGGGTCGTACGCCGCCCAACCGCTGATTTTGGGCATTTTGCCTCGGTTCCGCTGGCGGCGCCCCGCCCGTCTTGCGCTCCGCCCCGTACCGACTAGCTTTGGCGGCGAAAATCATGGCGAAACAGCGCAACGTCGTGCTCGGGCTGATTCAGATGGCGTGCTCGCCGAACAAGAGCGAGAACGTGGAGAAGGCCGTCGCGCGCATCGGAGAGGCCGCCGAACGCGGGGCCCAGATCGTGTGCCTGCAAGAGCTGTTCGCGTCTCAGTATTTTTGTCAGAAGGAAGACGCCGATCTCTTCGACCTGGCCGAGCCCATCCCCGGACCGACCTCCCGCGCCGTCGCCGAGGCCGCCCGCCGTCACGGCGTCACGCTGATGGCGTCTCTGTTCGAGAGACGCGCGCCCGGCGTCTACCACAACACCTCCGCCCTGATCGGTCCCGACGGGCAGCAGATCGGCCTGTACCGGAAGATGCACATCCCGGACGATCCGCTCTACTACGAGAAGTTCTACTTCACCCCCGGGGACCTGGGCTTCGTGGCCTACCGCACCGATCACGCGGCGGTCGGGCCGCTGGTGTGCTGGGACCAATGGTATCCGGAGGCCGCGCGGCTGACCGCCCTGCGGGGCGCCGAAATTCTGTTTTACCCGACGGCCATTGGGTGGCACCCGGCCGAGAAGCAGAGCCACGGCGCCGCCCAGCTCTCGGCGTGGCAAACGATCCAGCGCAGCCATGCCATCGCCAACGGCGTGTTCGTGGCGGCGTGCAACCGCGTCGGGCACGAGGGCCCCGCGGAGGGTGGCCTGGAATTTTGGGGGCACTCTTTCGTCTGCGATCCGTTCGGGGTGGTGATCGCCGAAGCTGGCCAGGGCGAGGAAATCCTGATCGCCGAGTGTGATCTTTCCCAGATGGAAGAGGCCCGCCGCGGCTGGCCATTCTTGCGTGACCGCCGCATCGACGCCTACGCCGGGATCCAGGCCCGCCTGCTGGACCGATCCGAATGAGCGCGGCGACCAACACGCCGGCGCCCGACACGCCGCGCGCCCAAGGGTTTCGCATGCCGGCCGAATGGGAGCCGCACGCGGCGACCTGGCTCGCCTGGCCCCACGAGCGCAGCGATTGGCCGGGCAAGTTCGACGCCGTCCCGTGGGTGTTCGCCGAGATCGCTCGGCTGCTCCAGGACGGGGAGCGGATCCGGATGCTCGTGAACGACCGCGCGGAGCAGCGCCGCGTCGGCAAGCTGCTGGGTCAGGCGGGGGTGGATCTCGGCCGCGTCGACTTCTTCCGGCTTCCGACCGACCGCTCGTGGACGCGGGACTACCTGCCAAGCTTCGTGGTCCGGGGTGGCGAAGGTCGCGGCAAGCGCGAGGTGCGTGGCGTCAAGTGGCGCTTCAACGGTTGGGCGCGCTACCGGAACTACCAGCGGGACGAGCAAGCCGGGATCGACGTCTTGCAAGAGCTCGGCATGGCCGGCTGGCAGCCAGAGACGGTCACGGGGCGCCGCCGGCGGCACGTCGTGCTGGAAGGCGGCGCGTTCGACGTGGACGGGCAGGGGACGCTGCTGGCCACCGAACAGTGCCTGCTCACGAGCCGCTATGCCAGAAACCCTGAGCTCGGCAAGCTGGGTCTGGAGCGCGTGTTGTCCGAATGCCTGGGCATCGACAAGGTGATCTGGCTGAGCGAAGGGATCGTCGGGGACGACACCTCGGGGCACATCGACGATTTCGCGCGGTTCGTCGCGCCCGGACGCGTGGTGGTCGCCGAAGAGCCGAACCGCAAGGACGACAATCACGCGCTGCTCAGGCAGGCGCAGCAGCGGCTCAAGAAGGCGACCGACGCGCGGGGACGGCAGCTCGACGTCATCGGCTTGCCCATGCCCGCCCCGGTGACCTTCGCCGGGCAGCGGCTGCCCGCGAGCTACGCCAACTTCTACGTCGGCAACTCGGTCGTTCTGGTGCCCACCTTCAATGACCCGAACGACCGCCGTGCCCTCGATCTGTTCGCGGAGCTGTTCCCCGGTCGCCGGGTGGTCGGGGTGTTCGCCCGCGATTTGGTGCTCGGGTTGGGGACGCTGCATTGCAGCACGCAGCAGGAGCCGGCCGGAGGGTAGGGGAAGCGAGCTTGGGCGCGGGCAAGGGCCGTCCGTTGGTGGGGCAACTGTGGTAACTTCGCGCCGCCCGGTAAGCGATCGATGAGCGGCAACCCGTTGAACGTGACTCGGCCGTTGCGGCACTCGTCTTCGGAGGGTGATCGCAGCAGCGTGGAGGCGCGCTTGATCGTCTCCGCCTGCCCCGATGCCGGCCAAGAAGGTCTGGAGCGCGTCCTCACGGCCGAGGACGTGGTCGTTGGCAGAGAAGGCAATCGGGAAAGCCTGGTCGTGCACGATCCGTTCTTGTCCCGCGTGCACCTCAAGGTCTCTTGGGATGACCGCCTGCGGGCCCACCGCTGCACCGATCTCGGGAGCGCCAACGGCACGTTCATCAACGGCCGCCGCGTCGCCTCGCAGTGCCTGGAGCAGGGCGACGTCGTGCGCGCCGGAAGCACGGTGCTGCTCTACGAATTGGCCGATCCCATGGAGGCCGTGCTCGAGCTCGGCCGGCGCGCGGCGGCCACCTTCGCGAGCGTGCTCTTGAAAGGGGAGACCGGCAGCGGCAAGGAGCGGCTCGCGCAGTTCGTCCATGCGCAGAGCGGCCGGCCCGGGCAGTTCGTGGCCGTCAACTGCGCGGCCTTGCCCAAAGATCTGATCGCCTCGGAGCTCTTTGGCCATGTGCGGGGCGCCTTTTCGGGAGCGGGGACGGCGCGCACGGGCATGGTGCTCGCGGCCGATCGCGGCACCTTGTTCTTGGACGAGATCGGCGACATGCCGCTCGACCTGCAGCCGGTGCTGCTCAGGGTCCTGCAGGAGCGCAAGGTCCGCCCCGTCGGCAGCGATCGGGAGCAGGCGGTCGATCTGCGCGTCGTCGCTGCCACCAACGCCGATCTCGAACGCGCGATCGACGACAACCGCTTCCGCGCCGATCTCTACGCGCGCCTGGCGGAGGTCCACTTGAACCTGCCGCCGCTGCGCGAGCGGCGGCGCGAGATCCTCCCGCTGCTCCGTCAATTCCTCCAGGAGGCGGGATGCCGGCGCGAGCTGACCGCCGACGCGGCCGAAGCGTTGCTGCTCTGGCGCTGGCCGTTCAACGTGCGTCAGGTGCAGTCCCTCGCTCGCCATGCGTCGCTCGGCATGCCGGACGCGCCGCTCGACCTGCCGTCGGTGGCCGCCTGGTGTCCGGAGCTGAAGGCGCTCTTGAAGGATCGGGAACCGGCGACGGCGGCCCCGAGCCCCTACGCCGAGCGTCGCGAGGAGCTGAAGCGGGTCCTGCGAGCGAACGGCGGCAATGTCGCCGCAGCAGCCCGGCAGCTCGGCAAGCCGCGGTCGCAGCTTTACCGTTGGATCAAAGAGTACGCGCTGGGCGTGGAAGACTTTCGGGACGAAGATCGGAGCGATCGCGATACGATGAAGCCTGATTGACCATGTCGGAGCCCGCGCCGCGAATCTCGGAGCGATACCACCCCACCCGCCTGCTCGGAGAGGGAGGGTTCGGGGAGGTGTGGCAGGCCTTCGACGCGGTCCGGCGCGAGCCGGTGGCGCTCAAGCTGATGAGCCGTGTCGTCGCGGAGGAGGCGCGGCTGCGTTTCCAGCGCGAGGCGGCGGCGCTGCTCGGCCTCGACCACCCTTGCATCGTGCGCGCGCTGGGGCAGGGGACCACCACCGACGGCATCCCGTTTCTCGTGACGGAGCTCTTGCGCGGTCAGGAGCTGCGGCAGCGCTTGACGGAGCAGTTGAGCCTCTCGGTCCCTGAGACCGCGGACATCCTGCAGCAGATCTGCGCCGGCCTCTCCTACATGCACGAGCGGGGCCTCGTTCATCGCGACGTCAAGCCGAGCAACGCCTTCTTGGTCGAAGGCGCCACCGGGCTCGGCAGGGTGAAGCTCCTGGATGTCGGCATGACGAAAGCACGCGGCCTCGAGACGCTCACGACGACGGGCGACATCCTGGGGACGCCGTACTACACGAGCCCGGAGCAGATCCACGACAGCAAGCGCGTCGATTCGCGCTCGGATCTGTGGGCGCTCGGCGTCGTGGTCTATGAGTGTCTGACCGGGTACCGGCCGTTCGAGGCCAAGACGCCCGTCAGCTTGTACCGAGCCATCGATCGCTCGCTCTACCACCCGGCGAGCTCGGTCGGCGCTCCCTCCGCGCTGGACGCCTGGTTCGAAAAGGCCTTGCACCCGCACCCCGATGCGCGATTTCAGACGGCACAAGAACTGTACGACGGGTTCATCGGCGTCTCTGTTCGTGCGCGCCTGCTCGGCTGAGGTCGAGGCGAAACGGACCGCCCGCCGCGGTGGGCGGGCGGCCCCGTAAGTGCTCGCCTGGTGTGATTAAGCCAAGGTGTTCAAGCAAGTGAGGGGTGGTGGGCTCCCGTCGAGGACGGGTGGGGGTTCGTTTGGTGGAAAGCGAGGTCGGTTACGATCGAAGGGCGCGCGCCATGCTCGCTGTGAGCGGCTCGCGAGAAGAGGCAAAGGAGGAACGTCTGCGCGGGACCTTTGCAGGAAGCGTGCCAGCGATGAGCGCGGGGGCCACCGGCTATTCGGCGCCGATCGCGCGGGGGTGTCTCGCCGGGACGCTTCAACAGCGTTGCTCGAGTGTCTCGGTGTGGTGCGACACGCACAGCCCCCCAAAGGAATGGCGAAGTGGCGACACGGCTCAGGCCGAGCCGTCTGTGCCACCTGTGCCACCTGTGCCAAACGCTGGGCCAAATTTGCACCACAGGGCACACCGGGGCAAAGCTCGGGTCCGATGAGCTGGGTGAAGGCGGCAGCTGTTGGGAGCTTGCTGCTGGGCGTCCTCTCGGCGTCTGCGGTCTCCCTCGCGCAAGGCGGCGCCGGACGATCGGCGGCCTGGGTTGCCCGCAAACCGGGCCCCAAAACCCAGGTGCAAAAGAGCGTCGCAGAGCGGGGCGTCAACCCCTGCAACACCCCCGATCCCGGGTTCGGTGACTATGCGCCCTGGAGCCGCGCGCCCTCGCTCGGGCAGATGCTGGCTCCGAAGCGCGGCGGCATCGCAAAGAACGGGCGCTTCGACCTGCTCGTTCACTTCCACGGACACGAGGCGGTCCGCAAGGAGTGGGTACAGGTCATGGACGGGGCGGTGCTCGTGGGCATCGACCTCGGCGTGGGGTCGGGGGCCTACGCCTCGGCGTTCGCCGCGCCGGAGCGGTTCGAGCAGCTGATTGACAGCGTCGAACGAGCGATGGCGGAGAAGACCGGTCACCGCAAGGCCCACGTCGGCAAGCTCGGGCTATCGGCGTGGAGCGCCGGCTATGGCGCCGTCGGCGCCATCCTCGAACGAGCGGGCGGGCGCCGGCGCGTCGACACGGTCATCCTCCTCGACGGTCTGCACAGTGGCTACGTCGGCAAGCGCTTGAACCCCCTGCAGCTCCAGCCCTTCGTCGCCTTCGCCGAGCGCGCTGCCGAAGGACGAAAGCTCATGTTCGTCAGTCACTCGTCCATCATCCCACCCGGCTATGCGTCGACCACGGAGACGGCCCAGTTCTTGATCGCTCAGGTCGGCGGTAAGCCGCACGCTGCGCGACCGAGGAGCGGCGACCCGATGGGCCTGGATCTGATCTCCAGGTTCTCGCGCGGTCACTTCCACGTCCGCGGCTACGCCGGCAACGCCAAGCTCGATCACTGCGCGCACATCGGGCTGTTGCGCGACGTGCTCGCGGTCCACGTCAAACCGCGCTGGCGATCTCCCAAGGCGCGACGCTGACGTCCGTCAGCCAGAGGGTGGCTCGAGCGAGGAGCGCGTTGCTTCGACGGCGCGGTCCAGCTGCAGCAGGATCTCGCGAGCGTGCCGCAGGAAAACCTCGCCCTGTGGCCGCAGGCGGACCCCGCGAGCGGAGCGCTGAAACAACTCGACGCCGAGCTCGTCCTCCAGCGCGCGGATCTGCCGCGTCAGCGGCGGCTGTGAGACGTGCAGCCGCGCCGCGGCACGCCGGAGCCCTCCTTCGTCGGCCACGGTCACGAAATAGCGCAGCTGCTCGAGGCTCACGCGACCAATCTAGGCGAACCTGCGAGGGTTCGCCAGATCCGCGCCGGGGTCGATACCGAAATGGTATTGGTGGGCCGGGCGCCGCCGCTCCAAAAAGCTGCGATGGCCATCGTCCTTCATTCTCTTGACGAACGACAGCGACTGCGACGGGCCGGCCGCGCCGCCCCCGCCCCCATGGCGG
>JAEZYZ010000434.1 GCA_023418705.1 Pseudomonadota bacterium
CTGCCCACCTACGCTCACCAGGGCAAGACCTGGGTGCTCGGCACCCTGGGGCAGCGCTACGTGGTGCGGGTGTCCAACCACGGACCCGGTCGCGTCGAGGCCGTGGTGAGCGTCGACCGTCGCGCCGTCGTCAGCGGTGAGGTCGCCGACTATCGGCAGCAGCGAGGCTATCTGGTGCACCCCGGCGACTCGGTGGTCATCGACGGTTTTCGGCAGAGCTTCGAGTCGGTCGCGGCCTTCCGCTTCGTGAGCCCGGGCCGGTCGTACTCGGCGCGCCGAGGCACACCGCAAAACACCGGCATCATCGGGGTGGCTTGCTTCGCGGAGAAGCCCCGCGCCATCGTGGTGGCGCCCCCGCCGCGCCCGAACCCGCCGGTGTACGGTCACCGTCACGCTGACGCCGCCGGGGCGGTCCCCGCCGAGGAGGCGTCGGCGCCGTCCGGCGCCCCGCCGCCCATGGCCCCGAAGAAGGAGGGGGCCGCGCGCCAGCGCTCGTACGAGCCGGCGCCCTCCGCTTCCACCGACCATCTTGGGACGCAGTACGGCGAGAGCCACTACAGTCCGGTGCACGAGGTGCCGTTCCAGCGCTGGCACCGGACCCGCCCCTCGCGGCTCATCACTCTAAGGTATGATGACGCCGCCGGGCTCCAGGCGCGGGGCATCGACGTGTACCCGGAGTGGCGCTATTCGGCGCCGCCCCATGATCCTCAGGCGTTCCCCACGCGGTTCGCGGCGCCGGTGGATTTTTGATTCGAAGGGCTTCCCCCGCGCGGGTTGCTTGCGACCCGACGAAGCTCGGGCGAGCCGTTGGCGTCGCTCAGGCGGCGGGGAGCGCGCGTCCGGCGATCTCGCTGCCGCAGGTGCCGCAGGTCTTCGGCACGTGGTCCTTGTGATAGACCTGCGCGCAATTCGGGCAGAGCCGCGCGTCCCGCTCGAACGAGATCGGCTTGTCGCTCGAGGCGCAGTGCCGTCCCGCGACTTGCACCTCTCCGACCGGCAGCACCTCGCCATCGCGCTCCCCCGGAGCCGGCAGCTGCTCTGCCAGGCTCCTCGGCACGTCGACGACCTCCGGGACCCTCCGGGCGCTCTCGCTGACGATCCAGGACACGGCCAGCGGGTGGGCCGCGATGGGGATGGTCACGGGGCCGCCCGACGTGGCGTCGATGGTCAGCTGGCGGCCCTCGACCCGCACGCGCTTCATGTCGCACCAAGCGATGCGCACCACCTCGTGCCGGCGCTCGAGCGCGACGCCAGCGTCGCCCACCCGCACGGGCACCAACCCGGCGTCGCCCAGCCAGAGCGCGGCCACCGCCAAAAGCCCACCGACCCCGACCAGGTACGGGGCGATCTCGAAGGGCACTTCCCGCACCCACTGCCCGTACACGCCGGCCCCTAACACCAAGCCGCCGACGAGCGCCGCCACGAAGGCGGGGACGCTGGTGCGGGTCGGGTCCGGAAGGAAACGTCGTTCGCGGCGCTCGCGCCGCACTCGGCGGTTTTTCTTGGGGCTTTTCTTGGTCTCGGCCATGCTGCCTCGCGGGCCCGAAGCCTAAATCAACCCGCCCGGTTCGGCTACGTTCCGCTCGCCGCTCGCCGCTCGGCGCCCGGGGCAGCTCGAGCTGGGCGCCCGGGCCGGTTCGTGCCCGGGCTCGCCGAAGGTTCGCGCCGACCCCACCCTGCAGCCTCACGGGCGGCAATCTTGGAACGAGCAAAATCCCTCCTCCTCTATTCATTGCCGGTGGTGACGGTGGCGGTGGTCGCCCTCGCGCTCCTCGTGGTAGCGCGGCCGCGTCCTTACCTGAGCGCGCGTGCCTGGGGTGGGCCGACCGAAGGCGCCGCGCAGCTCTCGCTGCGCGTCCGGACCTCCGAGCACTACGCGGGGGCGGAGGCGCCCGTGGCGCTGTCCGCGCTCGAGGTGCGGGCGCGCGCGGCCGACGGACGGCAGGCGCGCTGGTCGGGGCCGGTCGGCGCGCGCGGGTTCGCGGACGTCCTGCTGCCGTTCCAAGGCGGCCCGCTGCGCGGGCCGGTGTCGCTTTCGCTGGCGACACCGGGCGTCGAGCTGGCGCTCGCCGAGGGCGAGGTCGAGCTCACGGTCGAACAGTGGCGCGCGGCGGCGCGGCGGCGCGGGGGCTGGCTTCACGGGAGCGTCTCGGGGGTGCTGTCGGTCCGCGTGGCCGCCGAGCGCGGGGTGTTCGCGGTCCCGTTTCGTGATCCGTTGCGGATCGCGGTGGAGCGCGGCGGAGCGCCGGTCTCGGGGGCCGCGATCTCCATCGAGGGCGACAGCGTGGACCTCGAGCCCGGTCCGCGGATCACCGACGCCCAGGGCGAGCTCTCGATCCGGCTCGCTCCGACGGAGTTCGTGGCGGCGCTCGGCGTGCGCGCCACCGGCCCGGACGGCGCGAGCGGCGCTTGGAGCGGCACCTTGCCGGTGCTCCCCGGAGCCCTGCACGCAACGCTCGAGCGCGCGCGGCTCGTCGTCCGCTCCCCCATCGTGCGCGAGGTCGGCTTCTTCGCGATCGTCAGTGAAGACGCGCGGCGGCTCGGCGGCACGCTCAGCTTTGCTCCGGACGCAGGGGGCGGGGCCCGCGCGAGCGTCACGTTGCCCGCCGAGCTCTTGCGTGGAGCGCCGCTGTGGGCGGTCGTCTCGAGCGAGCTCGACCTGCGGAGCCAGTCCGCGGTCGGGTGGCCCCTGCACACGGTCGGGCCAGGGGGGGCGCCGCCGCAGACGTTCACCGTCCCCGATCGGCTCCTGCTCGACGGGAGCGCTCAAGGGGCGGAGCGCGAACGCCAGCGACGGGAGCGCGCCCGCCTCTTGGCGGGCGTGGTGTCCGCCGTCGGCGCGCTGCTGGTGGCGCTGCTGGTGATCGATCGCGTGCGCACCTCGCGCGAGCGGCTCGCCGAGCACCTGAACCGGACGAGCGGCGGCCAGGCCGCCGCCCTCGCGGCCATCAGCGGAGGGCGCAGCCTCTTCTGGCTCGTGGTCGCGGTATTGTGCATCGCGCTCGGGTTCGCGGTGGTGACGTTGATCGCGATGTACCGGATGGGATGACGGCGGGGTCGAGGGCAGCGCGCCGCGCCGCCGCTCAAGCTGCTGGATCCGGGAGCTTTGGCGCCTCGAGCGCCGCGGTCAACGCCGCGATCATCGGCGCGACGTCCGCGCTGCCGGCCATCTCGCGGCAGGAGTGCATGCTCAGCATGGGGCCGCCGACGTCGATGCCGCGCATGCCCAGGCGGGCGGCGCTGATCGGGCCGACGGTGCTGCCGCACGGCATGTCGCCGCGGCTGACGAAGCGCTGTACCGGAACCTGCGCCGCTTGGCAGGCGGCCCTGAAGAACGCGGTCGAGGGGCCGTCGGTCGTGTACGACTGATTGGCGTTGGTCTTGATCACCGGACCGCCCCCGATCAGCGGCAGGTGGTGGCGATCGTGCTTGTCCGAGTAGTTGGGATGCACGGCGTGCGCCATGTCCGCGCTGACGAACAGCGAGCGGCCGAGCGCTCGCGGCAGCGCCTGGTCGCCCCCGCCGAGACCCTGGCACAGGCGCTCCAGCGCGCCGAGCAACAGGCGAGAGCGCGCGCCCGACGGGCTCTGGCTGCCCACCTCTTCGTGATCGTAGAGCGCGACGACGTGCGTCGCGGGCGTGGGCCTCGCCCGGATGAGCGCCGCCAGCGCGGCGTGGCAGGACGCGAGGTTGTCGAGGCGCCCGCTGAAGATGAATTCATCCGCGCTGCCGCCGAACGCCGCCGGCTGCCGGTCATACAGGCAGAGGTCGAAGCCGAGGACCGCGCGCACGTCCGGGACCTGCCCCCGGACGAGGTCCAGCAGGCCGGCCGCCGATCCGTCGGAGAGCCCGAGCACCGGCAGCAGGTGATGCTGAGGGTTCAGCACCAGGCCTTGCGTGTTGACGTCGCGGCACAGGTGGATGGCCAAGCTCGGGACGCGCAGCGTCACGTCCTTCAAGTCGACGAGCGCGGTCCGCCCGTCGTCGGTCGTGACGCGCCCGGCCAGGCCCAGATCGCGGTCGAGCCAGGTGTGCAGCAGCACCCCGCCGTAGACCTCCACCCCGAGCTGCCGGTAGCCGTGGTTGTCCTGGTCGGGCGAGGGCTTGAGGCGCAGGTTGGGCGAGTCGGTGTGCGCGCCGAGCAGCAAAAATCCCGCGTCCGCCGGGGCGCGGGTGCCGGCCACGAACGCCAGCAGGCTGCCGCCGCGCCGCAAGAAACCTCGGCTCTCCGGCTCGATCCGCCACACCTCGCGCTCGTCGAGCTCCTGAAACCCCGCTGCGGCGAGCCGCCGCGCGCCCTCCGCGGCGGCGTGGTACGGCGTCGGCGAGGCGTCGAGGAAGGCCAAGAGGTCAGCGGCGTCCGTGCGTCCCTGGTCGTCCGACATGATCGGCGTGACTATACTCCGAAGCTCGAGTGCTCACCCGTGACGTTCGCTTCCGTGGATTTTCGGCGAGCAGCTACCGCCGCTTGGGAGAGCTGTTCGGTGCGAGGGCCAAGGCGGCGCCCGCCGCCGCGTCGTTCGGGCGCGGTGTCGTCGCGCTGACCCGCGGCGAAAGGCTGCTCGAGCTGGTGCGCACGGACAGCGGGCCGCTGGCGTGCCACGAGCAGCCGTGGCCGGAGCCGCTGCCAGCGTTGGCTGCGCGGCATGGCGCGCGCTACGCGGTCAGTATCGAGGAGGGCGCGATCGAGGAGCTGATGGACCGGTTCGGCGAGCGGCTCGAGCCGGAGCTCGACCTGCTCGGGCAGATCCTGCTCTTGCTGCAGATCGGACGGGAGCTGGAGGCCGAGCGGCGCCTTCGGGTGTGGCCGCGCTCGCTGCAGTCGCTGCCGGTCCCCAGTGACTGGATGGTCGCCTCCGCGTTCGATCTGCTGTGCCCCGACGGCAGGGCGGTGGCGCTGGGCGTGTTCGACGGCGGGGAGCTGTGGACCGCGATCGCGATGCGTCGAAAGGGGACGGCGGTCGCCGAGATCGTCGGCGCCGAGCTGCTGCGGGAGCGCATGGGGCTCGTGTCGGGAGAGTGGACGCGGGACTACCTGCACTTGATCCGAGCTTGCGAAGGCGTGGTTGGGCCGCTCGGGCTCGGCTGCTTCGGCGAGCGCGCCACGCTCGAGCGGCTGCTCCAGAGCAGCGAGCCGGGCGCCTGGTCGCTGGCGGTCGCTCAGCGGGACATCATCCTCTCGCCGGCGGCCCCGGGCGTCGTCATCCCACTCGGCGTCGACTTGGGGCGGCGGGCCATTGCCAGCGTGCTCGACTGGGTCCAGCAGCGGGCACCCGAGCTCTCGGGCGGCGACAGCACGTTGGGCGACACCTGGCAGCGGCTGCGGCAGTCGGCGACGCAAGCGGACCTGAAGGCGCTGCTCGGTTTCGACCCGTTGAAGCTCTTGCGATCGCTGATCTCGCGGCATTGAGCGCCCCGCTCGCCCCGGCGCTCGCCCAAAGGCGACAAACGCCGCTGGACCGCGCGCGCCGCCCGGAGCAGAGTCCCGCCATGGCCGTCTCCGGCCGCATTCGGCGGCGCCTGGCGCTCGCCATCGTGGCCACCGCGCTCATCCCGGTGCTGGTCGCCGTGCTCTTGGCGGAGAGCATGGTGCGGCAGGCTTCGGCGCGCTTCTACGTGCCGGAGATCGGCGATCGGCTCGATCAATCGCTCAGCCTCTACCAAGAGCTCGCTCGAGCCATCAAGACCGGGATGCGCCACGAAGCGAACGCCATCGCCTCGCACGAGCCGCTGCGGCGCGCCGCCGCCCAAGGCAGCAAGGAGGCCGCGCGCGCCGAGCTCCAGCAGCTCTTCTCCAAGTACCCGAACCTGGTTCGCCTGTCGGTGACGGCGCCGGGTGGCGCGACCTTGGCGGAGGTGGAGCGCACGCGCCCCGTCGATCCTGCTCGCGAAAACACGCTCCACGTGGTCGTTCCACTCGACGGGACCCGGGGGCCGGCGCGATCGCCAGAAGAGGAGGAGGACGAGCGCCTCGCTGACGACGAGCTCGACGAGGAGGCGGTCGCCGGGGGGCCCCAGCTCTCGGCGGTGTTCGCGGCCGATCGATCGCGGTTCGACGAGCTGGAGCAGATGAGCCAGTTCGTCGACACCTACAAGCAGATCGAGCGCCGGCGCGAGCAGGACACGGCCAGCTACATCTACGCCTTCGCCGCCCTCCTCGGCATCACCATCGTCGCCGCCGTGGGCGTCGGCGCCCTCTTGGCGCGCGGGATCTCATCGCGGCTCGGGCAGCTCGCCTCGGCGACGGGCCGGGTCGGCGCTGGCGATCTCAACGTCCGGGTGCCGGAGCGGGGCAGCGATGAAATTGCCGATTTTTCGCGGGCTTTCAACCGGATGGTCGCCGAGATCGAGACCAGCCGCGCGCGCATCGAGTACCTGCAGCGCATCGGCGCCTGGCAAGAGATGGCGCGCCGGCTCGCGCACGAAATCAAAAACCCGCTGACGCCGATCCAGCTGGCGGTTCAAGAGGCCCACCGGCGCTGCCCGTCAGGCGACGCCGAGTACAAGCGGCTGCTCGATACGACGCTCGAGATCGTGCAGGACGAGGTCGGCACCTTGCGTCGCCTGGTGAGCGAGTTCTCGAGCTTCGCCCGCTTGCCCCAGGCGCAGCTCAGCCCGGGAGACCTGCGCGAATTTTTGCTCGAGCAGCAGGCACGGCTGCTGCTGCTCGACGACGACGAGCCCGAGGCGACGCCGGCCCCCGACCCGTCGTCGAGCGGCATCGAGATCGAGCTCGCGGTCGCCGACGCGCCGGCGCCTGCGAACCTCGATCGCCAGATGCTGCGTCGGGCGCTGATCAACCTCGTTCGCAACGCGGCGCAGGCCATCACGCACGCTGGCCGGCAGCGCGGCCGCATCCGCGTCGCCCTCCGCCGCGCGGGCGACTACCACCTCATCGAGATCGAGGACGACGGCCCTGGCATTCCGCCCGAGCTCGAGCAAGCGATCTTCGATCCGTACGTCACGACCAAGCCCGACGGGGCCGGCCTTGGCCTCGCCATCGTGAAAAAGATCGTCGTCGAGCACGGCGGGAGCATCACGGCCGGCTCGAGCTCGCTCGGCGGGGCCACGATCCGGGTCCGGATCCCGGCCGCGGGCACCCCCCCGGCTACGGCGGCGCTGCAGGCGCACGAGACGTCTCCGCCCTCGTCGTCCATGCGAGCCCCGCGCGCGACCTGACCGCCCTTTGCCCGCGGCAGGCTGAGCAGCGCCGGGGCAGGGCCTCCGCCAAGCTTGCTGCCGCCCGGCTTGAGTTCCATGCTCCTCACTGCCGCGGTCGAAGCGATGACGAAAAAAACCAGTGACGTGAAACAAGCTTGGGTGACCGGAGCGCTCGTTCTGGTGACCAGTCTGTTTTTCGGCTTGGTGATCCTGCCGAAGATTGGCAATAACTCCGCTCTGGTCGGATCCCCAGCGCCGGATTTCACCCTCCCGGTCATTCACCAAGGCGAGGCCGGCAGCCGCCTCCATCTGGCCGACCTACGGGGCAAGACGGTCGTGCTCGATTTTTGGGCGAGCTGGTGCCCGCCGTGCCGCGAGCAAGCCCCCATCCTCGACGCCTTCGCCCAGCGTGCCGGCGGCGAGGTGAAGGTGATCGGGGTCAACACGAGCGACGCTCCGGAGCAGGCGCAGGCTTTTTTGCAGAGCAGCGGCCTGCGCTACCCATCGGTCGTCGACCACACCGGCGCCGTTGGGCAAGCCTACGGGGCGACCGCGCTGCCCACGCTGGTGGTCATCGCCCCCTCGGGCAAGGTCGCGGCGGTCCGGCAGCGGGTGGTGCGCGCGCGCGAGCTCGGCGAGATCGTCGCTGACGCGCGCGCTGAGTGACCCCCCACGCCGCCCTCGTCTGCTCGGCGCTTCAGCGAAAACTCCGGCGCCCGAAGCGGGGGTCTTCGGTGTACGATGGCGGTCAGCATGACCCGCGCCTCCTCGGATTTCGAACAGTTCTGGTTGAGCTACGTGCTCGAGCACCGGCACCCGCTCACCCGGCGCATTCATTTCGCCGGCACCTCTGCTGCGATCGGGTTGCTCGCGCTCGGCGTGGTGACGGGCCGCCGGCGCTACCTCGCGCTCGCGGTCGCCGCGGGGTACGTCCCGGCCTGGTTGTCGCATCTGCTGGTCGAGCGGAACCTGCCCCTGACCTTCAAGCACCCCATCTGGAGCTTGCGGGCGGACCTGCGCATGTTCAAGCGCATGCTCGACGGCACCATGGACTCGGAGGTCGAGCAGGTCATCTTGGCGCACGAAGCCCTCGAGAGCGCCGACGACGAGCTCGACGACCTCGCGGAGCCGTCCGGCAGCACCCTGCACTGATTCACCGCCGGCTCTCGGAAGCCCAGCGAATCCGGTACGTCCACCGTCATGGAGCGCCCGCTGATCGAGGCCGCCCTGCTCGGCATGCTGCACGGGATCACCGAGATCCTGCCGGTGTCGAGCACGGGGCACCTGGCCCTGTCCGAGATCCTGTTCGGACTGCGCGCCAGCACCCGCACGCTGGCGCTGATCGAGCTCGGGGTGCTGCTGGCGACCGTGGTGGTGCTGCGCCAGCGCATCCGGGCGGCGCTGCTCGAGGTGATCCTCGCCGCGAGCCAGCCGAGCCGCCTCGCGCGGACGCCGGGCGGACGCGAGGCGCTGACGGTGCTGTTGGCGACGCCCCCTACGCTCGCGATAAGCTTCGCCCTGCGGGGTTTCGTCGGGGTCTGGGCGAGCTCGCCGCTGGTGGTCGGGCTGGGCTTCCTCGTGACGGCGGTGGTGCTGCTCTCGGCCCGGTGGGTGAGAGGCGGCAAGGACGACGCGCCCACCCCGCTCGGCGCCGTGCTGATCGGCGCCGTGCAGGGCCTGGCGCTTTTGCCGGGGATTTCGCGCAGCGGGGCGGTCATCGTGCTGGCGCTGTGGTTGGGGATTCGCCCGGTCCGCGCCTTCGAGGTGGCGATGCTGACGGCGCTGCCCGCCATGCTGGGCGCCGCGGTGTTCCGCGCGCCGGAGCTCGGCGTGGGCACGGGCGCCCTGGTGCCGGCGCTGGTCGCATCGGCGCTTGCTTTCGGCTTCGCGCTAGGGGCACTGTTGCTGCTCCGGCAGAGCGTGCTGCGCGGCTATTTTTCGATGTTCGTACTGTGGGTGATCCCACTTTCGGTGGCTACCCTGGCTCTGGCGCGGGCGTGGCCTGGAGGATGACGTTGGTGCAAGACTCGCTGTTCGCGGTGATACTGGCAGGGGGGAGTGGGACGCGGTTCTGGCCAGCATCGCGCCGCGCGCTGCCGAAGCAGCTGCTCCGGATCGGGCCGTTGCAGCAGCCGTCCCTGCTCGCCGAGACGGTGGACCGGATCGCGCCGCTCTGCGATGGCTCGCGCGTGCTGGTGGCGACCAGCGGTGCGCTGGCCGAGGCTTGCCGCCGCGCGCTGCCAGGCCTGCCCGAGCGCTCGTTTCTGGCGGAGCCGATGGCGAAGAACACCGCTGCTTGCATCGGATGGGCGACCGCCGTCGTCGCTCGCCGCGATCCGGAGGCGCTCTTGATGGTGCTGCCGAGCGACCACTACATCGCCGATCGGCCGGGCTTCCTCGCGGCGGCGCGAAGAGCGCTGGAGTCGGCCAGCAGCGGCCCGATCACGACCTTGGGGATTTCTCCGAGTCGGCCGGAGACCGGCTACGGCTACCTGGAGGCGCGGGAGCAGGTCGGCCCGGGTGTCTACCGGGTCGCCCGCTTCGTCGAGAAGCCGAACCAAGAGCGCGCCGAGCAGTACCTGGCCGCGGGCGGTTACTATTGGAACAGCGGGATGTTCTTTTTCCGGGCGCGCACGATGTTGGAAGCCATCGAACGGCACCTGCCGGCGCTCCACCAAGGGCTCGGCCGGATCGAGCGGGCCGCAGCGCGCGGGGACGTCGCCGAGGCTCGGGAGACCGCGGAGGTGTTCGCGTCGCTCGAGTCGATCAGCATCGACTACGGCATCATGGAGCGCGTGGAGACGCTCAACGTGGTGCCGGCGAGCTTCGGGTGGAACGATCTCGGCAGCTGGCAGAGCGCCTGGGAGCTCTCCCCGAAGGACGAGCACGGCAACGCCGCCCCGCCCGAGACCGTGCTGGTCGACGCCGCGGGCAACTTGGTCGCCGACCTGCGGCAGGAGGGGAGGGGCAAGGTGGTGGCGCTGCTCGGCGTGCAGGATCTTTGCGTGGTCGACACCGACGACGCATTGCTCATCATGCCGCGCGCCCGCAGCGAGGACGTGCGGGCAATCGTCGATCGACTGGCCCGGCGCGGCGAGGAGGACAAGTTGTGACCATCGTGCAGTATCGATCGACGGCGCTGGCCGTTCTTTTGTCGGTCCCTGTCCTGGCCGGGTGCGGCAGGTTCAAGCGCACCAAGGAGTGCAACGCCTTCATCGACAAGGTGAACACGTCGCTCAAACGTATCGAAGTGCAGACCACCAGCGCCGGGGGCGACGAGGGCGCCGACGTAGCGACCATGAGGAAGCTCGCCGATCTCTACCAAGCGCTCGGCAAGGACATCGCCGCGCTTCAGATCACGACCCCCGAGCTCGAGCAGAGCGCGACGGAGTACCGGCAGATGGCGAACTCGGCAGCGGACACGGCGCGCCGCGTGGCGAACGCGATCGAAAAAAAGGATTTGGAGCAAGCGACCGCCGCTCAGAAGCAGTTCGATGCGATCGTGAAGCAGGAAGACCAGCTGGTCACCCGCATCAACGAGCTCTGCCAGAAGTAGCGCGAACGATCGCGGCGCGGGCGCCCCGGGGCGGCCAACGCGCCCCCGGCCCCGCCCG
>JAEZYZ010000475.1 GCA_023418705.1 Pseudomonadota bacterium
TCTCACCGTTGGGGTTCTGCCCCTGGGGGGAGCCATTCGGGTGGTGGGCCGGAGCGAAGCCGCGGGGGGCGCTGGCGCCCGCGCCCCCTGGGGCCGGCGACGGCGCGTACGCTCCGGCGGGCGCGGCGGGCGATGGTGGGGGAGGGCCCCAGCCCGGTGGCGCGGCCGGGGGCGACCACGCTCCTGGGGGAGGACCCTGCGGCGGCTCCCCGCGGCCCGGCTGGCTGCCATAGGCTGCCTGGGGCGCCGCGCCGGGTTGGGCGCCCGCCGCTTGGTTTCTAGGGTCCTGACCCGCCGCGGTGGCGAGAGGGGCACCGCACGCGGCGCAGAATTTTGCCGTGGGCTGATTGGCGCCACCACAGCGGGAACACGTCGACATTCACACACCTCCGGGGCGCTGCGTCGGGGCGCAGCGCGTGGGCACCCGAGCATACTCGTTTAGAGTCGCGGTGGAAGCGCCGTCGACGCGCCGGTGCACGCGTTCATCCCGCGGACCGACATCACGAGCTCGGGCCAGCGAGGTGGCTCTGGTCGGAGGGGACCGCCGGCTCAGCGGTCTTTCTGGTCCTGGACGCGGGCGGCCTTGCCGCTCAGCTCACGCAGGTAGAAAAGCCGAGCTTTGCGCACGACGCCCCGCGAGAGCACGTCGATCTTCTCGACGCGCGGCGAGTGATACATGAACGTGCGCTCCACCCCCACGTTGAAGCTCACCTTGCGCACCGTGAAGGTGCTGCGGGCGCCGGCTCGGTGCCGCTTGATGACGATGCCGCGGAAAACCTGGACGCGGAGCTTGTCGCCCTCGACGATCTTGTAGTGGACGGCGACGGTGTCGCCGACCCGAAACTCGGGCAGGTCGTCGCGGAGAGCGGCGTTTTCGAGCGCTTCGATCTTGGAAAAGGTGGGGGTCGGCATGACGTTTCTCGGCAGGGGTGCGGGATTATGCACCCCGTCCGCACTCCGTCAATGGCCGCGCGGCCCGGGGGCGTCCGTTTGTTGCCTGAACGCCTGGCGGGTTCCATCCTAAACCTCCCCTTGGCCGGCTTCTGAGTCGAGCCCTTCTTCGCGGCTTGACGAACGCCTCGCCGGAGGCTAATTCCGCTGCCCCCTGCGCGTCGGGGGACGCCCGGCGGCTCGAGACGGCAGTCGCGGCTTCGAAGCCCTGGCAGTCCCCCCTTCAAGAGGAACGAACATGAATCAGTATCCGGGCGTGGTCGGTCGCAAGCTCGGCATGACCCAGGTTTTTGGCGAAGACGGTTCCGTGGTGCCCTGCACCGTGGTCGAGACCCGCTGTGTCGTGGTCGGCAAGCGAACGAGCGAGAAGGACGGCTATGACGCCCTGATCGTCGGCTATGGCGAGCGCAAGGAAAAGCACACCAGCAAACCGCTGGCGGGCCAGTTCAAGAAGGCCAACGTGAGCCCGGCGCGCACCCTGCGGGAGTTCCGGCTGCCGGCGGATTTCGTGGCCGCACAAGAAATCGGGCAGCCGCTGAAGCTCGAAGAGTTGTTCGAGCCGGGCCAGTTCGTGGACGTGCAAGGCGTCTCGCGCGGGCGCGGGTTCACCGGCGTCATGCGCCGCTACAATTTCAAAGGCGCCGTCGCCAGCCACGGCTCGCACGAGTACAAGCGGCACGGCGGCTCCATCGGCACGAACATGACGCCCGGTCGCACCTTTCCGGGCAAGAAGATGCCCGGCCATCATGGAAGCGCGACCACGACCGTGCTGAACCAGAAGGTCTTCAAGGTGCTGCCCGACGACGGGCTGCTCCTCATCCGCGGCGGCATCCCGGGTCCGCGCAACGGCCTGGTGACCGTGCGGGGCGCGGTCAAGCGCCGCGGCGGCAAGCCCGCCTCCTGAGCTCCCTCGAGCCGTTGCCGTGGGGTTCGAGCGGCTGCTGCGGCCCTTTCGCGAGGCCCGCGTTCTGTACGAGGACGCGGGCCTTTTGGTCGTCGACAAACCTTTCGGCCTCCCGGTGCACGGCGGCAACGTCGCGGACGGCGACGATCTGGTGACGCGGCTGGCCGCACGCGCGTCGGCGCTCGGGGCCGATGGTTACCTGGGCGTCCATCAGCGCCTCGACAAGGAGACCAGCGGCGTCCTGCTCTTCACGCGGCGGCGCGAGGCGAACGCGGCGATCGCCGATGAGATGGAGGCGCGCCGGGTGCGGCGGACGTACGTGGCGGGGGTCGAGGCGAGCGCGGCGTCGCGCCTCGGTCCGGCGTTTCGGCTCGAGCACCGATTGCTGCCGGTCAAAGGGGGGCCCACCCGCGTCGTCCACCAGGGCGGCCAGCTCGCGCGCACCACGGGGCGCCTGCTCGAGCGCGTCGGGGATCGCGCGCTGCTCGAGCTTTCGCCAGAGACGGGACGCAAGCACCAGCTGCGCGCGCAGCTCGCTCGGGTGGGAGCGCCGGTGGCGGGCGATTCGGTGTACGGCGGCGCGCCCTTCGATCGGCTGCTGCTGCACGCGCTGACGCTCGAGCTGCCAGGCAGCGGGCAGCGCTTCCAAAGCCCGCTGCCCAGGGAGTTCTCGAGCTGGCTCGCCGGACGAGACATCGAGCTCGGCAGCGGCGCGGAGCTCGCGGCGGTGCTGGAGGACGCTGCCTGTCGTCGTTGGCCCCTGCGTGACCGCACGCAGGCGTTCCGCTGGGTGAACGGCGCCGGCGACGGCGCGCCGGGGATCATCGTCGACGTGTACGGTGACTTCGCCGTGCTCGACGTGTCGAGCGACGCCGCTGCCGAGCGCTCGGCTGAGATCGCGGCGCTCTTGATCGACGCGGGCGCTCTGGGGGTGTACCTCAAGCGGCGCGTGCGCGGTGACGTGCGGCGCGCCGACCTCGATCGGCAGGCGCCGGAGGCGCCGATCGCAGGGCGGGCGGCGCCGCCGGAGCTGGAGGTCGGCGAGGGCCCGTGGCGCTTCGGCGTGCGGCTCGATCACGGGTTGTCGACGGGGCTGTTCCTCGATCAACGGGACAACCGTGCGCTCGTGCACGCGCTCGGGGGCGGCGGGCGCGTGCTGAACCTGTTCGCCTACACCTGCTCGTTCAGCGTGGCGGCGGCGAGCGCTGGCGCGGAGACCACCAGCGTCGATCTTTCGGCGACGGCGCTCGACCAAGGCCGAAGGAACTTCGAGCGCAACGGCCTGGCGGCCCGCGGGCACCGCTTCGTTCGGGAAGACGTCACGGCGTGGCTGCCCCGGGCCGCGCGCCGCGGCGAGCGCTTCGCCCGGATCGTGCTCGCCCCGCCGAGCTTCGCCCCCATGGGCAAGCGCACCTTCCGCGTCGCCTCGGACTACGCCGACGTCGCCGCCGCGGCGCTGCGGCTGTTGTCCCCGGGCGGACGCTTGCTGGCGGTGACCAACCACCGCAAGACCCGCCCATCGGATCTGCGGCGGGTGCTGCACACCGCCGCGCGCGCGGCGGGCCGTGAGCTCGAGCAGCTCAAAGATCTGCCATCGCCGCTCGATTGCCCGCCCGACGCGGGCGGCCCCTCCCCGAGCAAGAGCGCCCTGCTCACCGTGGTCTAGATCTAGAGCACCGATCCGTTTGCCGGCGCGGAGATCGGCGGCGAACGCAGCTGCGCTGCAGACCGTTCGTCGCTCCACGCCCCACCAGGGGGTGTCCGGGCGAGGCTCGGGTGGCCGACCGCCGCTCGCTGGTTTAGAGGGTGCTGGAATGACGCGTCGAAGAAACCCCTATGCTGGAGGCGACGCCCGCACGCGCCAGGCGAAGGGAGCGGGCTACCCGGCTCGCTCCGTGTTCAAGCTGCAGGAGATCGATCAGCGGGTGAAGCTCCTCAAGCGCGGGCAACAGGTGCTCGACCTCGGTGCGGCGCCCGGATCCTGGTCGCTGTACGCCGCCGAGCGGGTCGGCGACACCGGTCACGTGCTGGCGATCGACCTGCAAGTCATCCAGCAGGTGTTTGGCCCCAATGTGACGGTTGCCCAGGGGGACGCGTTGTCGCTGACGAACGACGAGCTCGCGCGGTTCGCCCCGTACGACGTCGTGCTCAGCGACATGGCGCCCAGCACGAGCGGCTCGAAGGTCCGCGATCAGGCGCAGAGCTTCGAGCTCTTCATGCGGGCGCTGGACGTGGCCGCGGCGCTCGGAAAGCCGGGCAGCAGCTTCGTCGGCAAGCTCTTCATGAGCGGGGATTTCCCTGCCGCCAAGCGCGCCGTGGCCGAACGGTACCGGCAGAGCAAGGTGATCCGACCGGCGGGGACGCGGCAGCAGAGCACCGAGGTGTTCCTGGTCGGCCAGGGCCTCGCAAAAAATCTGTAGCCCCGTCTGCAGACTCTCCGTGCCCGTGCCCGTGCCCGTGCCCGTGCCCGTGCCCGTGCCCGCCAAGATCCCACACAAGGATGAGGGGGGCGCTCGGGTGCTCGCGGGCAACGGGCGGACACGGCGCGGGCGCGGCCCCCCCGTGCACCGCCCCCCCCCCCCCCGG
>JAEZYZ010000494.1 GCA_023418705.1 Pseudomonadota bacterium
CCGCAGCACCACGCTATCACTGCCGACGATGAGCAGCGCGAAGCTGCTCTGGCTGGGTTCGGTCGCATCGGCGGCGGTGATGTCGAGGTTCTCGAGCCGGAGCCCCCCGATGAGCCCCTCCGCCCGCAGCGCGACCGGCTCGGGGGAGACGATGCGCGCGCGCCGCGCCGTATCGTACGACCAGTCGCTGCACGAAAATCCTCCGAAGATGGCCAGGCCATCGTGACGGAGATCCAAGTCGATGCGTTCGGCGTAGGGGTCCGTCCCCGAAGCGCAGGCGTAGACACGCTTGCTGCCGTTCTTGGCCGCCGATACGGCGCGGCTCAACGTGGCGAACGGCGCCGCGCGGCTGCCGTCACCGTCGTCGCTGCCCTCCGGCGACACGAACACGCCGTAGCGCTCGTCAATCACGCAGCTGTCGTCGGCTGGGCTCGCCGCCGGGTTGCAGGCGCTGCCCGCTCCAGCGCTGCCAGCGGCCCCCGCGTCGTTCCCGGCGCCGCTCTCGCCCGCCGCGCCAGAGCTCGCGTCTCCCGAACCCGCCGCGCCGCTCGCGCCGCCGGCCCCAGCGGCGTTGGCCCCCGAGCTGCCGGCGGCCCCGTCCCCGCTGTCTTCGCAGCTGCGCCTCTGTTCGCAGCCCTCGTCGTCGCCGCACGCGCCCGTGAGCGGCGCCGCAGCGATCATCCATAGGGCTGAGATGTGTCCGAACCGCTGCATCGTGACCCCGCCGTTGAACCGAGCATCGATCGAAGGTGGACCGACCGCGGCGATGATAGCTTGTGCACCGTGGGTTCCCAACCCGAGAATCCCCACGGATCACAGCCGTATGAGAGGGGGCTTGTCCGCTTCCCGAGCCGCTCCGTGGCTCACAACCCGCTGCTCGGCATCCCCGGCAAAAGGACCGGCTCGGTGGGCTGCGGTGGCTTGTCGGTGTCTCTCGCTGGCCGCGCGCGCGTCGGCGCGTTGGTGCGTGGGGGTGGAACCGCGCGCGGGACAGCGGCGGCAGGCGCGGCAGCGGCGGACCGAGCTTTCTCGGGCGCGGGCGGCGGCGGCCGCGTTGACTCCGCGAGCGGCTCGCTCGCCTCCGGTGCATTCGTCGCGGTCGGGACCGCGCCCTCCGCTGCCGCTGGCGTGGGTTCAGGCTCCGCCGGGACGTCCTCGCTGGGAGGCGCCGCGGTCACGGGCGCCGCAGGGGTGACGTTCGGGGCGGGCTCGATGACCGCGGGCGCCGGGGCCATCGGGGGCGGCAGCGCGTCGGACGGCGCCTTTGTGATGTCGTTGTCGTTCGGCGCCGGGCGCAGCCGAACGTAGGCCACGAACGCGATCCCAACGACGCTGAGCGCGGCGACCGCCCACCGAGCGCGGCGGCGAACGCGAGCTGCCCGGTCCGCGGTCGCCTTCGGCGCGAAGGGCTCGGCCGTGCGCGTCGGCAGGTCCGCGACCGCGCGCCGGGCAGGTCGGGCGCGCACCGTGTTGGTGAACGCGGCGCGCTGCATGTGTTGGGCTTGTTCCTCGCTCGACAGCGCTTCGGTGGGCACGTGCGGCTCGGCGGAGATCCTGAGCGTGTGGCCGCTCTGCACGTTCTGGACGGAGCCGATCGCGCCGGCGTCGGCGTTGGCGACGAACGGGGTTTCGGTGATCGAACCGTCGAGCGGCAGCGTCCTTTGCTGAAGCGGCAGCGTGGTCAGCGGCGGGTGCCAATTCGGGTTTGCGGGTCCTCCGCGGGCCAGCGCGGCGTCGCCGCCGGTGAGGACAACGCGGCTGGCGGGCGCCGCTGCGAAGGCGGGGCCGGATGCCTGCCGATCGTTGCCGAGGGAGCGCTCGAGCTTGGTGAGCTCTGCTGCGAAAGAACCCATGTCGGGGAAGCGATCGAACGCTTCCTTGCGCAGCGCCCGTTCGACCAGCTTCGCCACCGCTTTGGGCACCTGCGGCGCCACCTTGCGCAGCGGCGCCGGCATCACTTCGATCTGCATCCGCGCGAGCTCCACCGAGCCGGGGAGGTCGAAGGTGTTTCTGCTCTTGGCGAACGGGTGGTAACCGGCGCACATCTCCCAGAGCACCAGGCCGAGCGAGTAGACGTCGGCTCGGCCATCGAGATCCTCGCCCAGCAGGTGCTCCGGAGACATGTAGGCCACCGTGCCGATGATGCGTTGGGTGGGACGCAGCTGCGTGCCGCGCAGGTGCTTCGCCGTGCCCAGGTCGAGCACGACGACCCGCCCGTCGCTGCACACCATGACGTTCTCCGGTTTCAGGTCGCGGTGCACCGCACCGGCGTCGTGCGCTGCCTGAACCCCGAGCGCGATGTCGCGGCAGTAGGTGATGGCCTGGGCGATGGGCAGGGGCTCACCATGCCCGACCAAGCTGCGCAGGGTGGTGCCCTCCAGAAACTCCATCGCCATCCAGACGCGATCGGGGCGCTCGCTGTCGCCCGCCACGACACCCGCGTCGTACACGCTGACCATGTTCGGGTGGCGGATCTGTGACAGCACCCGCGCTTCGAGCTCGAGGCGCTTGGCCAGGTCGTCCCGATCGGCGTAGCGCTGCTGCAGCACCTTGATGGCTGCCTTGCGCCCGAGGACCGCGTGCACCCCCGCGTAGACGTCGCCGATGCCTCCGGCCGCCACCAGCCGCTCGATGCGGTAAGGGCCGCACCGCTCGCCGGGAGCAAACGCCGGGGCGCGCTGCACACCGCCCGCCATCAAATCGCTACTGGCCCCTGCCATCTGCCGTTCATCACCCGCAGAATCCAAACGCGACAGTAGTGTAGCGAAAGGTGACCCCGGGAGCGACCGGCGGTTTGTGGATCGAGCCTGCCGCGCGGGGCGGGAGGCCCTGCGGGGCTGATCGTCCGATCAGCTGCCCCGCGTCAAGCTGTCAGGCGGCCGAGCAGGGTGTCCACCCCTGGCGCGTCCGGGAGCGATACCCGCACGCCGAACAAGTGCTGCGGGCTGCCGTGCGGCTCGAGCCCGGCCTCGACGCCCGGCATCAGCTTGCCGAGCGCCCGCTCGAGCTCGGGCCGGAAGCGCTCGAAGGTCTCGGGCGTGTTCGGCGCGTGCAGGCGGTCGGGGATGCGCACCAGCAGCTCGTCGGTGCGAAAGCGCACCGGGTGCGGCAGGCTCTTGTCCTGTTCGAGCAGCTGACACGCCCTGAGCGAGCGAGCGAAGGCGTCCTCCAGCAGCTCCGGAAGGCCGGGCGGGGCTTCGCGCTTGCGTGTGTACAAGAGGCCCGGACGGCCTTCGCTCAGATCCAGGAAGTAGTCAGAGCCGTGGCCGATCAGCACCACACCCGGTCCGCCCACGACGTGCGCGTAGTCCGCGACGTCGATCAAGAGCTCGCCGAGCAGGTTGTTCCGGATCCAGCCGTGGAACACCGGCACGAAGGGCTCGAGCTCGACCGAGCTGCCGTTCGCCTGCAAGAAAAATTTGATCTGTAACTTCGAAGCTTTCATCACCCGAGCTCCTCGTGCTCACGCCGTCGGCTGACTCGCCCGACCGTGGCACTGGTGGGCGTGGTCGATGAACAGCTGGGCCTCTTCGATCAGCTGGTGCGCCGACTCCTTGTTGGCGCTGGCGGTGCCTTCCTGATGCGCCCGGAACAGGTAGTGGGCGAACTTGCCGCCGGCGTAGGCATCGAAAAACAGCTTGGTGTCGACCCAATGCGTCCGAAATTCCCGGATGATCTCGTCCGGATCGGTGCCGACGAGCAGGTTCTTCTCTTGGGTCAGAGCGCGGGCTGCCTGCAGCATGGCGCTGTAGGCTCGCTCCGCCGCCTGCTGAGCGTTGCCCTCTTCGAGCAGGATCTGCGCCTCGAAGATCTCACGTTCACTGTCGGCGAGGCCAAACTGCGCCGAGGAGATGACCTCGCCGGCGCACTCTCCGACGCCCATGTCGCCGATCGTGTACTCGCGCGGGTCGCCCCAGTCGGTGTAGTAGCTCGGGTCCTGCTCGTATGGCGGCACGTTGATCAGGTCTTCGATCAGCGCTCGGACCTGCTTTTTGCCGACGCGCTCGACGAACTGGCGGAAATTCTCGCCCTCCTGCCGACCTTCGACGTAGCGAGCGGTGAGGCGCTGCACGGCCTCGGGCACGTTCTTCGAGGGCACGGCGCCGACCGCCAGCCCGTAGGCTGCGGCGTTCTCCGTCCACTGCCCGCCGACGACGAGCTGGAAGTGCGGCACGCGCCGGCCGTTGACGTTGCGGCTCACCCCCAAAAATCCGATGTCGGCGATGTGGTGCTGCCCGCATGAGTTGAAGCAGCCGCTGCACTTGATGTGCAGGGCCTGCGCTGCCTCGGGGAGCTGATCGCGCACGACCTGGAGCCGCTTGCGGAGCTCGCCTGCGAGCCCGCGCGACGACGAGATCCCGAGCTTGCAGGTGTCGGTGCCGGGGCAGGCCGTGACGTCGGAGATGGAGTCGGCGCCCGCGTCGCCCAGCCCGATGGCCGCGAGCTCGGCGTAGAGCGCCGGCAGGTCCGCGCCGCTCACCCAGCGCAAGAGCAGGTTCTGGTCGACGGTCGTGCGCAACCCTTCGCCGGTGAAGCGCCTCGCCAGCGCGGCGATCGCGCGGCCCTGGTCGGGGGTGAAATCCCCGAGCGGCAGCGTGACGATCGCGATGTAGTAGCCGGCCTGCGCCTGGGGACGCACGTTGCTGCGGACCCAGCGCTGGAAGTCCGCGTCCCCGGTGCCCTCCGCCAGCGGCGAGCCGGGCTTGAGCGGCCGCTCGTCCGTGTGGTGCAGGTCGTCGAGGAAGCTCGTCCAGCGCGGATCGGGGCGCAGCGTCTCCCGGTCTTCGAGCACGCGGCGCCGGAACTCTTCGATGCCAAGCTTTTTGATCAAGAACTTCAGCCGCGCGCGCTGGCGGTTCTCCTTCTCGCCGTAGCGGGCGAAGATGCGCCCGATCGACTGCGTGATCGGCAACAGCTCCGACTCCGGCAAAAACTCGTCGAACAGCTTCGCGTCTGCCGGGACGGCACCCAACCCGCCGCCGACGTACAGCTCGAACCCGCGCTGCGTCTGACCGTCGATCGTCCGGGTCACCGCGATCGCGCCCACGTCGTGGAAGTTGGTCAGGCCGCACGGCTCGTGTTTGCAGCCGCTGAACGCCACCTTGAATTTGCGCCCGTAGTTCTGCGCGTCTTCGTGCCCGAGCATGAAGAACGCCAGCGCGTGGGCGTACGGCGTGACGTCGAAGCTCTCGGTGTTGCAGACCCCCGAGTAGGGGCAGGCGGTGACGTTGCGCACGGAGTTGCCGCACGCTTCGCGGGTGGTGATGCCCACCGCTGCCAGCCGCCGCATGAGATCGGGCGTGTCCTCGATGTGCACGAAGTGCAGCTGGATGTCCTGCCGCGTCGTGACGTGCAGGATCGAATCCGAGTACTCCTCGGCGCATTCGCAGAGAACGTCGAGCTGTTCGGCCGTGAGCTTGCCGTATGGGATCTTGATGCGCTGCATGCCCGGCGCGTCGAACATCGTCGACGGGCCTTTGGTCAGGTCTCCGCAGGGGAACGCCAGCGTCTGGGTCTTCTCACCGTCGTGACGCTGCCCGTTGTCGTAGCGTTGCCCGTAGGTGCCGCGCCGGAGCCGTGTCTCGGCGAACACCCGCTCGTCGACCTTGCCTTGGCGGCGGAGTTGAATTTGAGTCTCGAAGATGTCGAGCTCGCGGGCCCAATCCTCGCGAATGCGGCCTTCTAACTTTTCCTTCCAGTTGGCGGCGCTCATGGCTGATTCTCTCCCGGGGGGCGCAATAACACGCAAGCGGTGGACAGGTTATTGTCCGCTATTTCCGGTGCGGCAAGTCAAGAATTGTTTCCGATCCGGAATTTACGGGAAATACCGCCGGAATTCGAGCCGAATTCTTGACCCCGAACGTCGACAATTTGTTTTCAGCGGTCACCCCCGCCGCGGCGCCGCGCGCTCACCGTGCCGCGGTCGGGGCGGGACGCCCGGGCCTCGGGTGGATCCCGGTGACCCCCTGCACCAACGGGCGATAGCGGCTCTCGGGGAAGGCGTTGATGAAGCGGTACGCTTCGGTGCGCGCTTCGCTCATGCGCCCCAGATCGACCAGCAGCGTCGTGATCATCGCCTTGCGGGCTTCGGCTTGGACGCCGGTCTGTGAGTACCAACCCTCGCCGCGCCGCGCGAGCTCGAGGGCTCTCGGCTTGTCGGTGCGGTTCAGCGCCTCGAGCTGCGCAAGAAATGCTCGCTCGTCGGGTGGCGGGTCGGCGGGCGGAGCGGGGGAGGGATTTCGCGGGTCCGCGACCTCGAGCGGCGCGGAGGGTTCGGGCTCGACGGCCGCCGGAGCTGCGCTGGCGGCGCCTTGCGGGCCGGGGGCGGTCGGGGCAGGGCTTTGCCGGGACAAGCTCCAGGCGACGCCGACGGCCGGGACGAGGAGCAACGCGCCGATCGACCAGCGAGCCCGCATCAGAACGAAACGGAGCAGCCCTTCGCGTCGGCGAAGGACTTGATCAAGTCGATGTTCTGGGAAGCGTCGGCGTACTGCCACGCCCAGGCGCCGGCGTAGCCGCTGCCGTACCAAACATCGACGATTTCGCCAAAGCTCGCGTTGTCGCTGTCGGAGAGCGGCATCGACGCCAGGTAGAACTCGCCCATGACCGTCGGCTTGTCGCCGTACCCGAGCTCGGCGGGGGTGTCCGTGTACGGCCACCAATCATTGACCCAGCCGTAGATGTGCGGCTGGTGGAAATCGATGTTGGCCATGTCGTTGAACGCCCACGCCCACTTGGCCGCCGCCCAACCCACGCTGCGCAGCGCGTTCGGTGTCTCCTCCCCGAGCACGACGAGCGACTCGTCGATGAGCGCCTTCATGTCGGCCAGCGAGACCGGCTCGAGCTCGGGGTTGGGATCGAAATCGGCGCCGCTCGGCGCGCTGCCGGTCGGCGACACCGCCCACTCCGGCTCGTTGATGACGTCCCAGCCCAGCAGGTGTCCGGCGTGCGGGCTCGCCGCCGCCCGCGCGGCCACGGGACGGACGACATTCTCGATCAGCGCTTGCCGGCGCGAAGCGTCGCTCACCATCGGGGACATGCCGCGCACCTCGAGCCCCTCGAGCGAGTGATCCGGCCGAAAGTTGTCGAACGAGAAGATCGTGAAGACGAGGTGAACGTCATTGGCGGCGGCCAGCTCGAGCGCCTTGTCGATGTCTGCCAGCGCCGTCGGCGAGATGCCGCTCGGATCACCGTTGCCGTCGAACATCACGCCGTCGCCGCGGAAGTCGGGGAACATCCACCAACGGATGACGCTCACGCCGTTCTGGCGCATGTCGGCGAGCTCTTGATCGATCGCGTCCGCGTTCTGGCTGACGCCGGCCTGGCTCCAGGCGGAGATGCCGCCGAAATCACCGGCGAAGTAATGCCAGGCGTAGTTGATGCCGAGCGCGAAGCGCTGCACACAGGCGTGCTGAAGGCCGCTCGCCATCGGGCAGGCATCCTGCGGCGCCGAAGCGCAATCGACGGTCGAGGGGGCACCGCCGCTGGAGGGGGTGCCGCCGGATCCGCCGGTGGTGGGCGTGCCACCCGATCCGCCGGTGGTGGGGGCGCCGCCGGTGGCAGACGCGCCGCCCGTCGCTGGGAGACCCCCGGTACCCGCCGAGCTGCCCCCGGTTGCGGGCTCGCCGCCGCTGCCGCTGCTGGTTCCACCGGTCGCAGCGGCGTTGCCGCCCGTCCCGGAGTCGTCGTCGCCGGCGGGATCACTGCAGGCGATGAACACACCGGCGAGGAGCAGCGAGTGAAGGGTGAGGCTTTTTGAGATTTTCGAGTGTTGCATTGGGCGCTCGTGCGGGTCGTCGAAGCGAGGCTGCGAAGCGTGAATGATCTCTGACCTCGAGACAAACGACGAAGCTCTGCACCGATCGGCCTACCCTCGGATCGGGTGCGCGGTGACAGCGCGGCCGTAGTTTTTCGCCCGCGTGATCCGAGCCGAAGGGTTCTCATTTTCTTCGGCCAGGACTTCGGGAGCGTCGACGGGATCGCAAAGGGGCTGGGAAAGCTCTCATTTTCCTGCGTCAGGGCCTCCGAAGCCCTTCAACTCCGGCGTGAGCGGACATAGTTTCTGGCTCGGATGACCTCCAAGACAAAGACCTACCTCTACGTCGGAAGTGGGAGCTGGGCCGGGACCAACGGCGCCATCGACGTCTTCGCGTTGAACGAGCAGACCCTGGAGCCGTCGTTCATCGATCGGGTCGGCGCGGGCGGTCTGGCGTCGTTTTTGGCGTTCGATCTGGCGCGCCACGAGCTGTACGCCGCCGACGAGTCGCTCGGCGCGGTGCTCGGCTTCAGCGTCGACGCCGTCACGGGACGGCTCACGTCGCGCGATCGGGTGAAGGCCAGCGGCGAGCCCGTGTATGTCGAGCTCGACGCCGACGGCGGCTTCGTGCTCACGGCGCACTACACGCAAGGAGCGGTCGAGGTCTTTCCGCGTCGGGCGGGTGGCAAGCTCGGCGCCGCGGTGGAGCGGCGTGCGACCGGTGACCAGGCGCACTGCATCCGGATCGCGCCAAGCGGCCGGCACGTGTTCGTCCCCAACAAGGGCAGCGACACCATCTCTCAGCTCGTCTTCGATCCTGCCACGGGCAAGCTCGTCCCCAATGAGGCCGCGAGCGAGGTCGCCGTGAGCGGGGGGCCGCGCCACTTGATATTCCATCCCCGAGAGCCCTTGGCCTTCGCCTCGCTCGAGCTCGGCAACGCGGTCGTCGCCTTCGCGCTTGCCTCCGATGGCACCCTGACCCCTGTCGATCGCAAGCCGAGCCTGCCTCCCGGCTTCGCCGGCAAGAGCACCATGTCGGACCTGCGGCTCGCGCCGTCGGGCAAATTCCTCTACGGCGCAAACCGCCAAGGGGACGAGCAGGGGACGCTGGTCGCGATGGCGGTCGATCCCGGCTCGGGCGCGCTCAGCGTCCTCGGGCACACGTCGACACGCGGGAGAACGCCACGCCATTTCGCGCTTTTCCCGGAGGGGAACGCGCTCTTCGTGGCCAACCGCGAGTCGAACAACCTGGTCAGCTTCCGCGTCGATCCGAACACCGGCGCGCTCGCCTACGCCGGCACGACGGCGCTCGACGTCTCGCCCTTTTTCGTCGGCGTCGTTCGGTGGGCGGGGCCATGACGCCTGCCGGCGTCAGCGCCGCGACACGCGGGTCAACAGCGCCGCCGGCCGCGTCTCCAGCGGGCAGAGGTAGCCGTTCGCCATCGAATCCGGGATCAACTGCGGCGCGTGCGCCGCGACGTTGTGTTGCAGGATCCTCACCGCGCTCGGATCCGTCGTGCGCAGCAGCACCACCGCGCCGCCGGGGATACTCCCGAATTTCACCTCCACCGCGTCGCTGCGTGTGGAGCCGGACACCGCCTGGCGCTGCAGGCTCATTCGTTCGTCACCCGGGGTGAGCTGCCGCTGAGCAGTGCTTGCCGGTGGCGCGGTGCGGTTGTGCTCCCGAACCATCCCCATCACCCCCGCGCGAAGCGGCTGCTCCGCGCCTCGCGGGCCCAGGTAGATCAGAGCGACCCCGTTGGGGAGAGTGATCGTGCTGACCTCGCAGGGGACCGCCGTCAGCTCCTGCTCTTCACCAGCCCGTGCCGGCGGCGACCACTCGGCATCGCCCAGGCGGTCGTCGAGCTGCTCGGCGAGTTCCAGCGCCGCCAGAACCGGGGGCTTGGCCTCGCCCGCTCCGCCAGCTGGCTCGGCAGCTCCGGCCGTCGAAGCGGTGGAAGGCGTGGCGGGTGCTGGCT
Organism: Pseudomonadota bacterium; assembly: GCA_023418705.1. Lineage (GTDB taxonomy): Bacteria > Myxococcota_A > Polyangia > Polyangiales > Polyangiaceae > JAEZYZ01. The sequence continues at coordinate 9,736 of JAEZYZ010000494.1, forward strand.
TTTCGGCGCTCGCGCAGGCGGCCGTGGCGACCAGCGCAAAGGTCACAAGCAAGTCACGAGGTACGTTCATGGAAGCGATCCCCAAGGCAGGCCTTTGTGCTTCAGAGAGCAAACGGCGTGCCTCTGGGAAACGCCCAGAACTTGCCGAACCGCAGCCGTCACCCATTCGGGCAAAGCGGCCGTGTGCCTCTCCGAGACATTGCGCCACACACAAGCCAGAGCGACCGGACTTGAGTCCGAGTTAAGGCTCGCGCGGCGCGTTGTCGCGCCAAGGAGGCGTTCGCGGGGACGCCGTCAGGGCGGATCGAGGACGGTCCGGGCGATCTTGGCGCCCGCGGCCTCGGAAGCCCCGCTGCTGTCGCCCCCAAACGCGCCGCCGCTCAGCGTGGCCTCGAGCCGACCGCTGAAGCTCGGGCGGTTGTCGGCGCCGGGGACCACGTAGCAGTCGATGACGGCCTTGGCCTTGCCCGCGCCGAAGCCCACCCAGTAGCGCGCCGCCCGGCTGCCTGGGTCCCACTCCCGCACGAAGAGCTCGAGCCGAGGGTGGCGCAGGTACATGCCCGTTCGGCTCTCGAGCTTCGCGTCCACCCCTTCTTCGGCGAGCCGCTCCTGCAGCGCCTCGAGCATCGCGTACACCGCCTCGTCCAGCCCCTCGACCTCTTTGAGCTCGGGATCCACGCTCAAGTAGATGGTCAGCCGATCCGGCGGCGCGTAGCTGGGCGCCCGGTACATCTTCTTCCAGCTGGCCCCGGAGCAGGCCGCCAGCACCAGGGCCACCGCCAAGAGCACCATCCCACGCGCTTTACCCACCTTCGTTCCCCTCGAAATCAGAGCGGCCGTCCCACGCTCTTCGTAGAACGGCCGCCCGACGAGATCAAGCCGGCGAGTCCTGCCGTCGCGCTCAGCCGTCGTCGCCGGCGCGCGGGGCGACGCTGCGCCTGCCGCTCGGCTGGTGGATCGCGCTCAGGAGCTCCGTAAACCACGGGGCGGTGATGTCGAACGGCTTGCCGCCTCGGATGCGCGGAAACTCGATCGCGCGCAGCCGACCGCCGTGGTCTTCGTCGTGCCCGATCACGCCGGATTGGTGGCGCAGCGCGCACTCGACCGCGTGATCGACCATGCTCTGGATCAAGCGCAGATCCGGCACGTTCGCCGGTGCGGAGCGCGCAAAGTAGCCGGACTTCTGCACCAGCGTCTTCTCCGCGCCGATGAGCTTGGAAAACTGCTTGGCGAACCACTGCCCGACGTTGATGGCGTCCAGCTTGTAGTGGTCGAAGGCGTCCCGGGGGATGGTCTCCCCGCGGCTCTCCATCTCCGTCACGATCTGTGGGACACAGGCGCCCTCCGCCACGAAGATGTTCACGCAGTCCTTCTCGTCCATGACGCCCTTCAGCCGGCGGGCCTCCGCCTCCAGGTCGCACTCCATCTCCGGGACGTAGACGGCGTCGATGTCCTTGTGAGCGTGCGACAGGTTCAGGCCAGGCAAAAAGTCGGGGTGGTTGAGCCGCCGACGGTAGACCTTGGCCGTGTAGGCGGTCAGCCAGCCGCAGTTGCGCCCCATGACCTCGTGGACGATCAGCATGCGCGGGTTGGCCGACTGCTCGTTGACCACGTTCTCGAAGTAGATCGCGCCCTGCTCGGCGGCCGTCCAGGCGCCGAGCGACTGCCGGATCGGGTACACGTCGTTGTCGATGGTCTTCGGCAGACCGACGACCGTCAGGTCGTAGCCGTTCTCCTTCAGGTAGTGCGCGAGATCGGCGGCGGTCGTGTTGGTGTCGTCCCCGCCGATCGTGTGCAGGATCGTGACCCCGTCGCGCGCGAGCTGATCGGCCGCGACCTGCAGCGGAGACTGTCCTTCCTGAACCAACCCGCGTTTCACGCAATCTTCGGCGTTGGTCAGCTTGACGCGGCTGTTCTGAATCGGGCTGCCGCCGTGCTTGTGGAGCACGCTGGCCGATTCACGAACGACCGGCGTCACCAGCACGCTGTCGCCACGCAGCAAGCCCTTGTACCCGCCGATGTAGCCGATGATCTCGACCTCGGGGGCGAGCTCGGTGTATCGCTCGATCAGCGCTCCGACCGCCGACGAAAGGCAGGGAGCGAGCCCGCCAGCCGTCAAAAGCGCAACCTTGTTCGGTTTGTTGCTCATGCTTGATTATCCAGGAAATCCCGAGTGGGTGGAGGGGAGGGCGCGACTATCATCGACCGCGCTTGGATCCAAGTAGACATTCAGCCGGCCGGCCCCCTTGGACCGATCGGGGCAAAAGTTAGCTGGTTCGGCTGGTCGGCCTTTCTTGGGGGTCTCTTCCCAACCAGGCAGATGATCCCACCCGGGGTCGCGTTTCGTGAAAGTTTCCGCGGTTGACTGGAAAATCGCGCGACTTAACTTGAGCGGCACGTAAGCAGAAAGCGTGCCAGGCCACGCGGATCGCTTTTTGTAGGCAAGAATCGTCGAGGATCAGAGCGATGAAGATGGAGCGATTGACCACGAAGAGTCAGGAAGCGGTGCGGGAGGCGCTCAGCACGGCGGTGCGTCGAGGCAACCCGGAGATCGTCCCCGAGCACCTGCTGGTGGCGATCCTCCGTCAGGACGGCGGGGTAGGAGCCCCGCTGCTGGAGCGGGCAGGGGCGGACGCCGTCGCCGTCGCCAAGGCGCTCGAGGAACGCCTTGGGCGCTTGCCGCAGCAGTCGGGCGGGGTCGAGCCGACCTTCGGGCGACGGATGCTGCCGTTCATGCAAGCGGCCGAAGACGAGGCGAAGAAGCTCAAGGACGACTTCGTGTCCGTCGAGCACTTCATCCTGGCCGGCGCCAAGAAAGAGAACGACGTCCGGGCGATCTTCGATCGCAACGGCATCAACTACGAGAAGCTGCTGCACGCCCTGAGTCAGATCCGCGGCAGCCAGCGGGTCACCGACCAGGATCCGGAAGGCAAATTCCAGGCGCTCGAGAAGTACACGCGCGATCTGACGACCGCGGCGCGCCGCGGCAAGATCGATCCGGTCATCGGTCGCGACGAAGAGATCCGCCGCGTGATGCAGGTCTTGACCCGGCGCACGAAGAACAACCCCGTGCTCATCGGTGAGCCGGGCGTCGGCAAGACCGCCATCGTCGAGGGCATCGCCCACCGCATCGCCAACGGCGACGTGCCGGAATCCATCAAGGACAAGCGGCTGCTGGCGCTCGATCTGGCCAGCATGGTGGCGGGGTCGAAGTTCCGCGGCGAGTTCGAAGATCGCCTGAAGGCGGTCTTGAAGGAGATCGAGGCGTCGGAGGGACAGATCATCCTGTTCATCGACGAGCTGCACACGCTCGTCGGGGCGGGGGCGGCCGAGGGCGCGATGGACGCTTCGAACATGCTCAAGCCTGCGCTGGCCCGCGGCGAGCTGCGCTGCGTCGGGGCGACCACGCTGGACGAATACCGGAAGCACATCGAGAAGGACGCCGCGCTCGAGCGCCGTTTTCAGCCGGTGGTGGTGTCGCAGCCCACCGTCGAGGACACCATCGCGATCCTTCGCGGCCTGAAGGAACGCTACGAAGCGCACCACGGCATTCGCATCCAGGACGCCGCCTTGGTCGCGGCGGCCGTGCTCAGCAACCGCTACATCACGGAGCGGTTCTTGCCAGACAAGGCCATCGATTTGGTCGACGAGGCGGCGAGCAAGATCAAGATGGAGATCGACAGCATGCCGATCGAAATCGATCAGGTCGAGCGCAAGCTCTTGCAGCTTCGCATCGAAGAGCAGGCGCTCAAGCGCGAGAGCGACAAGGCGTCGCAGACGCGGCTGGAGGAGCTCAAGCGCGAGGTCGCCGAGTACACCGCCCAGCGCGACGCGATGCGGGCGCAGTGGATGCGGGAAAAGGAGAGCATCGAGGCCATCCGCGACAAGCAGCGTGAGATCGAAGAGCTGCGCGTCGAGATGGAGCAGGCGCGGCGCGCGGGCGATCTGGGCAGGGCCGCCGAGATTCAATACGGCCGCCTGCCGGACCTGGAGCGATCCATCGAGGCGGTGCGGGCCGAGCTCGGACGCATCCAGGAGAAGGGCAGCTACTTGCGTGAGGAGGTCACGGACGAAGACATCGCCGCGATCATCTCCAAGTGGACGGGGGTGCCCGTCTCCAAGATGCTGGAGAGCGAGATGCAAAAGCTCTTGCACATGGAGGAGAACCTGCGCGAGCGGGTGGTGGGCCAGGACGAAGCGCTGGTCGCCGTGGCGAACGCCGTGCGCCGCTCGCGCGCGGGCCTCGGGGACCCCAGGCGCCCCATCGGCTCGTTCTTGTTCCTGGGTCCGACGGGTGTCGGCAAGACCGAGACGGCCAAGGCCCTCGCCGAGTTCTTGTTCGACGACGAGCGCGCGATGATCCGGCTCGACATGAGCGAGTATCAGGAGCGGCACACCGTCTCGCGCTTGCTCGGGGCGCCGCCGGGCTACGTGGGCTACGAGGAGGGGGGACAGCTGACCGAGCCGGTGCGGCGGCGGCCCTACAGCGTCATCCTGTTCGACGAGGTCGAGAAGGCCCACCCCGACGTGTTCAACACCTTGCTCCAGCTGCTCGACGACGGGCGGCTCACGGACGCGCAGGGACGCACCGTCGACTTTCGCAACGCCGTCGTCATCCTCACGAGCAACATCGGCACGACCGAGCTCACGCAGATCGAGGAGCGGCGGGATTTGCCGCCCGAGGAGCAGACGGATCTGTTGCGAAAGACCGCGATGGAGGCGCTGCGCGGCTACTTCCGGCCCGAGTTCGTCAACCGCCTGGATGAGGTGGTGGTGTTCCGGCGGCTGACGCGGGAACAGCTGCGGAACATCGTCGACATTCAGCTCCGCGATCTGATCGAGCGTCTCGAAGACCGAGAGCTGGGTCTCGAGGTCACCGAAGGCGCGAAGGACTTCCTCGCCAGCGTCGGCTGGGATCCGCAGTTCGGGGCACGGCCCCTCAAGCGGGCCATCCAGCGCTACATCGAGGACGGGCTGGCGCGGCGCGTGATCGGCGGTGAGTTCGTCCCGGGCGACGTGATCGTCGTCGACAAACTCGCCGACGGCGAGCTGGTCTTCCGCAAGAAGGTGGCGGCCGACGGCGACCGCACGCTGGACGCCCCGTCCAGCCACCTGCAAGCGTGACCGTCGGCGCGCCGGGCGGGTTGCTCGGCGCGCCGAGCGCGGTACGGTCGGCCCACCTTGAAGAACTTCGACGCCCTGTTCACCGCGCTCAAGCGCGAGGCGCTCCCGGCGGTGTGGAGCCAGGGGGTGAAGCTGTCGCGCGAGGGGACCTTGCTCCTCGAGAGCCAGAGCGAAGACCGGATCGTCGTCCGCGTCAGCCCGCCGGGGCGCAGCGCGTACTCGACGGCCGTGGTCTACCCCGAGGACGCGGAGTGGACGTGTGATTGCCCCGGACCGGCCGATCCGTGCCAGCACGTGGTGGCAGCCGGCATCCAGCTGCGCCACGCCCCGGACGGGGCCGCGTCGCTCCCAGGTGCGGCCGCGGCGCCGGCGCGGCTGCGCTACGAGCTGCGCCGCTTGCCGCACGGAGGCATGACGGTGGATCGCTACGTCCGGCAGGGCGACGGGGACACCCGCATCGACGGCACGCTGACCGCTGCCCAGTCGAAGTTTCCGATCCATCCGGGCCCCGGCGACCTCGCCGCCGACAGGATCATCAACGCGGCCCACCGCGGCCTCGTCCGCGCCGAGATGTGGCAGCCGCTGCTCGAGGCGCTGAGCGACGCGACGGTCACGCTCGAAGGACGGCCGATCGCCGTCTCGTCCGAGCCCCTGCTCCCCCGCGCGCGCGTGTTCGACGAGGGGGCGGCCGTCGTGCTGACCATCGAGAAACATCCCCAGATCGACGCCGTGCTCGCCGGCGGGGTCGGTCGCGCCGGCGACACCGTGCGCCCCCTGGGCCTCACTGAACTGACGGGCTTGCGGCTCGAGCGCTTGCCGCTGATCCGGCGCTTCGAGGCCGGGGATCTCGGCCAGCTGGTGAGCGAGGTGCTGCCGGAGCTCGAGGCGAAGCTCGAGCTGTCCGTCGACTCGACGAGGCTGCCGAAGCAGCGGCGCGGGAGGGAGCTGCCGCGCATCCACTTCGAAATCGACAACGCGGTGCACACGCTCTCGGTGCTGCCGCTGCTTGTCTACGGCGATCCTCCTCGCGCCCGGGTCGACGCGGGCAAGCTGGTCCACCTCTCCGGCGACCTGCCCACCCGCGATGAGCGTGAGGAACGGGAGCTCAGCCAGCGGCTGCGCTCGGAGCTGAACCTGATGGTCGGCCGCAGGGCGAGCTTCAACGGCGTCGACGCCACCCGCTTTGCATCGAAGCTGCAGGATTTTCAGCGGAGCTTGCGGTCGGAGGGGGCGCTCCCGCTGGTCCGAGCGCGAGCGCTCGTGCCCCAGGTGAGCGCCGAAGAAGACGATTTCGAGATTCGGTTCTTGACCGCGCCCGAGCACGACGCCGAGAGCGGCGCGGAGCCAGCCCGGCCCGAGCAGGTGAGCGCGGACGTGGTGCTGCGGGCCTGGCAGGATGGCCTCTCGCTGGTGCCGCTGTCCGACGGTGGCTGGGCGCCGCTGCCCAGCGACTGGCTCGCGCGGCACGGGGAGCGCGTCCTCGATCTGCTCGCCGCGCGTGACGCCGAGGGCCGCATCGGCCGAGCGGCCATCCCCGCGCTCGCGGCGCTGTGCGACGCCCTCGAGCAGCCCCGGCCGCCTTCCTTTGCGCGGCTCGCGCCGCTGCTCACCGACTTCCAGGCCATCCCGCCGGCGCGGCTGCCGTCCGATCTGACGGCAGCGCTCCGTCCCTACCAGCAGCGCGGCGTCGACTGGCTGGTGTTTTTGCGGGACGCCGGGCTCGGCGCGGTGCTGGCGGACGACATGGGGCTCGGCAAGACGCTGCAGACCCTGTGCGCCGTGCAGGGCAAGGTGCTGGTGGTCTGTCCGAAGAGCGTCGTCTTCAATTGGGAAGCGGAGGCGCGGCGGTTTCGCCCGGGCTTGAAGACCTGCCTCTACCATGGTCCCGATCGCCGGCTCGACCCCGAAGCGGATCTGACCATCACCACGTACGCCATCCTGCGCCTCGACCAGGAACGGCTCTCTCTGCAGCGTTGGACGTGCGCGGTGCTCGACGAAGCCCAGGCGATCAAAAATCCAGACAGCCAAGTGGCCCGTGCCGCGTACGAGCTGCCCGCGGACTTCCGGCTGGCGCTCACGGGCACGCCCCTCGAAAACCGGCTCGAGGAGCTCTGGAGCTTGATGCATTTTACCAATCGCGGTCTGCTCGGCGGGCGCAGCGACTTTCGGGAGCGCTTCGCGCTTCCCATCGAACAGGGCGATGGCGCGAAGCTCGGAGTTCTGCGCGAAAAAACTCGGCCCTTCGTGCTGCGACGGCTCAAGCGCGTCGTCGCGCCCGAGCTGCCCCCGCGCAGCGACGTGGTGCTCGACATCGAGCTCGAGCCCGAGGAGCGCGAGCTCTACTCGGCCGTGCATGCCGCCACGCGCCGCGACGTTTTGGCGAAGCTCGAGGCCGGCGGGGGCGTGATGCAGGCGCTCGAGGCGTTGCTCCGGCTGCGCCAAGCCGCGTGCCATCCGGCGCTGTTGCCGGGGCGGCACGCCGAGCGATCGAGCAAGGTCACGGCGCTGATCGAACGTCTGAGCGAGCTAACGGCTGAAGGTCACAAAGCGCTGGTCTTTTCGCAATGGACGAGCCTGCTCGACTTGCTGGAGCCAGAGCTCCGTCAAGCGGACGTGGGCTTCGCGCGGCTCGACGGCAGCACCCGCGACCGCGCGGGCGTCGTGGAACGATTTCAGTCGGACCAGGGGCCGCCGGTGCTGATCACGTCGCTCAAGGCCGGCGGCAGCGGCCTCAATCTCACGGCCGCCGATCATGTCTTCTTGCTCGACCCCTGGTGGAACCCTGCCGCGGAGGACCAGGCCGCCGATCGCGCTCACCGCATCGGCCAGAGCCGCCCGGTGATGGTTTATCGCCTGATCGCCAGGCACACCGTCGAGGAGCGCATCCTCGAGCTGCAGCAGCGAAAGCGCGCGCTGGCCGAGGCCGCGCTCGACGGCTCGGAGCTCGCGGCGGGGATCACCAAGGACGACCTCTTGCTGCTCTTGCAGTGATTTCAGCCCGGATCCCGGCTGCCTGTCCGTTCGGCCAGGGCGCTCGGGTCTCCGGGTCTAGCCGTTGCAGGTGGCCCCGTGCGAAACTTGGACGTGGCGGGACGCTCGCCGGGACACTCAGTGACGGAAGTTTTCGAGGAGACGAAGGCGCGGCAAGCCGTGTCGCTCGGTGAACGCGGGGCGAACGCCCTTCTCGATGCGCTGCCCGACGCGATTGGCCGCTATGATCGCGAGCTTCGCTGCACGTACGTCAACCGCGCCTTCGCGCGTATCTCCGGCTTCGCCCCGGAAGCACACCTCGGCAAAGCCGTCGGAGAGCTCGGCGGCCCGGCGCGCATCGTGAAGCCGCTCAGGGCGGCGTTGCAGAAGGTGTTCGCCACCGGCGAGCACCAGCGGTTCGAGTTCGAGCTGACGACGCCGATGGGCGATCGCTGGTTTTCGATCGAAGTCGTCCCGGAGCACGGCGGTGACGGGCGCATTCAAGCCGCGCTGACGATCACGCGCGATGTCACCGACATCATGCGCGCCAACCGGGAGCTCGAGCAGCAGGGCCGCGCCCTGATCGAGCGCGTGAAGGAGATGCGCTGCCTGTCGGTGGTCTCGACCCTGCTCTCCCTCGGCGATGGCGGCCTGCCGGAGCTGCTTCAGGCGGTGGTGGACGCCATCCCCGACGGCATGCAGCACCCCGAGGTGTGCGGCGCGCGCCTGGCTCTTGGTGATCTGCAGGTCCGAACGGCCCGCTACGAGCCTTCCGATGGCGGCCTGCGGGTGCCGATCGAGCTGGATGGCGAGCAGCGCGGCGAGCTCGAGGTTGCCTACTGCGTCACGCCGCAATCGCCCGCCTTTCTCGACGAAGAGCGGGAGCTGATCCGGACGATCGCCGAACGGGTCGCCGAGACCGAGCGGCGGATCCGGGTCGAGCAGGAGCTGGCGAGGAGCGAAGCCTACTTCCGCTCCCTCAGCGAGAGCGTCAGCGACGTCGTCGTGATCACGGACGCGGACGGCAACCTCAAATACGTGAGCCCGTCGGTACAAAGCGTGCTCGGCTACCAGCCGGCCGAGCTCGTCGGCGTCGATCTCTTCAGCCTGATCCACCCTGAAGATCGGCACGCTGTCCTGGCCTCGATCGCCCGCGCGCTCGAGGACCCCAGCGCGACGCCGCGTCTGGTGCATCGCTTTCTGCATCGAGACGGCAAGTACCGCTACCTGGAATCGGAGGAGCAGAACCTCGTCCAAGACCCGCTGCTGCAGGGGCTCGTCATCACGTCCCGTGACGTGACCGAGCGCCGTCACCTGGAGGAGCAGCTGCGGCAGATGCAAAAGATGGAGATCGTTGGGCGGCTCGCCGGTGGCATCGCCCACGACTTCAACAACCTCTTGACGGTCATCGAGAGCAGCGCGGAGTTCGTGAGCGATGTCCTGACCCCCGGCGGCCCGGGTTTCGAGGAAGTGGACGAGATCCGCAAGGCGAGCCGTCAAGCCGCCGCGCTCACCCGGCGGCTCTTGGCGTTCAGCCGGCGTGAAATCGTCGCGCCGCGTCGGCTCGAGCTCAATCGCCTGATCGACGACCTCGAGAAGATGCTGCGGCGTCTGATCGGTGAAGCCATCGAGCTGTCCACCGAGCTCGAAGCGCTGGACGGCAGGCTGTTGGTGGACCCGGGCCAGATCGAGCAAATCGTGCTGAACCTGGCCGTGAATGCGCGGGACGCGATGCCCACCGGCGGCAAGCTCGTGATCCGCACGTCATCGGTGACCTTCTCGGATTCGCGTCGGATCGGCGACACGGTGCTCGAGGCCGGGAGCTACATCGTGCTCTCGGTGCGCGACACCGGCACCGGCATCGATGAGGAAGCTCGAGCGCATATGTTCGAGCCGTTCTTCACCACCAAACCCCACGGCACCGGCCTTGGGCTGGCGACGGTCCATGGCATCGTGCGGCAGAACCGCGGCGCCATCGACGTGCAGAGCACCCCGGGGAAGGGGACGGAGTTCGGGGTCTACCTGCCGGACGAAGGACACTCCCTCTCGTTGCTGCCGAGCCAGCACCCCGCCCCGTCCCCGGCCGGATCCGAGACCCTGCTCTTGGTCGAGGACGACGCGGCGGTGCGCACCTCGGCGCGGCGCGCCCTGCAGAACAGCGGCTACCATGTGCTCGAGGCGTGCAACGGGGCCGAGGCGCTGACGGAAGCGGCCGCCCACCACGGCGCGATCGCGCTTTTGATCACCGATATCGTGATGCCTCACCTCAATGGCCAGGAGCTGGCTCAGCAGCTCTGCCTGGTGCGTCCGGGATTGAAGGTCCTGTTCATCTCCGGGTACACCGAGGACGTGCTCGGGGGCTACGGCAGCCGGCGCGCCGACCACCAGCTGCTCACCAAGCCGTTCACGCCAGCGGACCTCGCGCGCAAGGTCCGCGAAGTGCTCGACCGCTGAAGCCCGGCGTGCTCAGCGGGTGTAGGGATTTCGGTTCTGGAGTGGGCGGAGCGGTGAGCGCCGATCGGGGGCAGGCCGCAGGGAATCCCCCCGGTGTTCGAGGTAGGGGTTTCCCGGCAAGGGGGGGGCCGTCGTCCCGTTCCAGAGGATGTAGGGATTGCTGTCGCTCAGCAAGCGCTCGCGCGCGTCGCGATCCGCCCCGTGGCCGAGCGATTTGATCACGAAGTTCGCCAGGGCTTCGGCCACGTCCGCGCACCGCCCCTGGGCGCTCAGGCTCAGGTCCCCTTTGGCCGTGCGCGCCGCGGCGACACCGGCCGTCACGTCGCCCAGCTTGGCCATGCTGATCCGGAACGTGCGGGCCAGCTCCTCATCCGATGCGACCCGGACGCCTGGCGACTGATCGAGCACCCGCCCGACGAACTGCTCCCCGGTCACGCAACTCTCTGGCGCCTCGAAGTAGAAACGCACCGGCTCGAGGGGGTGCCCCTCGGTGGCCGAGGCGTCAGCCGCCGCGGTCCACGCGGCGCCGATCACGACCCAAGCTCCCAACACGCGCTGCCACATGAAATCCTCCCGGACCTCGGAGTCTAGCACGCCGGGACCAAGAGTTCTCGCGCCGCGGCAGCGTGTCCGGCTTCTTGTGCGGGTCTCGGGCGCGCTCAGCCGGGCGACGGCTGCGGGTCACCGAGGGTGTCTGCCTTCTTCGCCCCCCGTTTCCCCATGGGCACCGCTTCGCCGCGGGTGGAATCCTGCCGCGTCTGGGCCTCGGCTTCCGAGTTCAGCTCGGCCCCCACCAGGATGGCGAGCGCGGACAGGAAGAACCAGAGCAGCAGCACGATGACGCTCGCCAGCGCTCCGTAGGTCTTGCCGAAGCTGCCGATGTTGGAGGCGTAGAGCGAGAACAGCAACGAGGCGCCGATCCACAAGAGGGTCGCGACGACCGACCCCCACGACACCCAGCGCCAGCGAGCGGGCGTGCGATCGGGCGCGTAGCGATAGAGCAAGCCGAGCCCGACCACCGCCGCCAGCGCCAAGAACGGCCAGCGCAGCAGGGCGATCGCCTTGCGCGCGACACCCTCGAGCCCCAAGCCGCCGAGCAGCGCCGGCAGGACCGCGATCAAGAACACCGACGCCACCACGAACGCGACGAAACCCAAGGTCAACAGCAGCGCGACGCCACGAACCTTGAAAAAGCCGCGGGTCTCCTGCTCGTCGTAGGCGATGTTGAGCGCCTTCATCAACGCGGCGACACCGCTCGAGGCGCTCCACAACGCACCGGCGATGCCGATGATGGTGCCCCACCCGAGAGCGCCTCCGGCGCCGCTGCTCGCTGTGTGCAGGTAGTCCTTCACCAGCGACATCGCGCTCGCCGGCAGCACGCCCGAAAGCGATGCGACTTGCTGCTCCACCTGAGCCGGGTCGCTGATGAGCCCGTAGATCGAGACCAGCGCGATGATGCCCGGGAAGATGGCCAACATTGCGTAGTAGGCGCATGCCGCAGCCACGATCTGGAGGTTGTCCCTGCCGATCTCGCGCTTGGTGCGCCAGAGCACGTCTTTCCAGCCCCTCGCCTTGAGCGCGCCGGGGCTTTTTGCCTCGCGCCCCCGCGCGGCGCCGCCGCCGGGCCGAGCCATCGCGTCTGCCATGCCTTCCGTCGAAGCAAGCGATGTGCCCTCGTTCCGAGCGGCCCCGGGGTGGGTCTAGAGCCCCGACCAGCTTGCCAGAGCGGAGATCCCGAAGCATCGTGGCCCCCATCGGGGTGCTTGGGTAATTGCACCAGCCTTCGGCCTGGTTACCGTTGCTGCGGTGGCGACTGTGCGACCCGTGTCGCTGGCTGCGCTGGGCTTGACGGTGGCGTCGACCGTCGCTTGTGGCACCCGGGCGCCGGCGCCCGCGGCTCCGCTGTCCCCGCCGACGCGGTTGTGCCGCGACGCCGCGGTCGAGTCCGCTTGTCGCAATGCCGAGGAGGTCGAAGCCTGGCTCAGGGACCCGGATCTGCGGGTCTTGGGCGCGGGCGGGACGCCGCGCGGCAGACAGGGCGCGCGGGTGTTGACGTTGTCGGCGGGCGGAGTGGTGTTCCGCGCCAAGTGGCGCGCGTACTCGACCATCAGCACGGTCAATGACCCGCGGCTCGAGCTCGGCGCGCACGCGGTGCAGAAGCTGTTCCTTCAGCCGCACGAGTACGTGGTGCCGCCGACGGCTGCCTATTGTTTCGAGATCGACACCTATCGGGCGGTCGTCGACGCCACGGCGGAGCCGACGCTCGACGTCGCGCCCTGCGTGGTCGGCTACCTATCCTATTGGCTGGAAGACGCCTGGGCGCTCGAAGACGCGGACGACGCCGGTGTGTTGGAGCCCGATCAGGGGCCCCTCGACCGCGCGCTCTTCGAGCGCAGCGCGGCGTACCGACGTTCCCTCTCGAACCTCAACGTTTTGACGTACTTGATCCGAAACGGGGACACTCACGACAAGCAGTTCTTGGTGGCCGCGAGCCGGTCTGGGCCGCGCGTCTATTCGGTCGACAACAGCATCGCGTTCGGCAAGCTGATGAACCCCGACCTGACCGAGGAGGAGAACTGGTCGACGCTGCACGTACCGGTCTCGCGCGTCTTGATCGCCCGCCTTCGGGCCATCGCGCCCGAAAGCCTCGACGCGCTCGGCGCGATCGACCAGCTCGAGCTGCGCGGCCGCCGTCTGGTGCCCACGACGCCGCGCCCGGGGCGGGTTTCAGACACCGGCTACCGCTGGCGAGGAGACGCCCTGCAGATCGGGCTCACCGAAGAAGAGATCGAGGGCGTTCGAGCGCGGCTGGCGGGGCTCATCGCGGCGGTGGAGCGCGGCAGCCAGGCGACGTTCTGAAGCACGGACCGCCCTCGAACTGCCCGCCGTTCCGGCCGCCGAGCGGTCGCGTTCGGGATGGCCCGGCTCCTGCATCTGGTTCCGAGGTTGGTGAACCCATGCTGGAGGGTGCTTGAATGAGCTTTATCAAGCTGTGTCTAGGCCGGCCTGGCAAGACGGGTTGATGCCTCGGACGGAGAGATCGCCCCGGGTATTGTCGGGGCGACGTCGGTCGATCGCGCGGGCAAGGAGCTTCCGAACGGGGGGCGAGCTCGGGGCCGAGGGGCGCCGCGGAGGGCGAGTCAGCAGCGAAGCGCACGGCGCGGCGGCAGAATGATCTAAAACGGGGGGATGCCGCCCTCCGAGCTCCGCGCCATCCCCGGTCCCCCGCCATTGCCGTTGCTCGGGGCGTCGGGCAACGTGCTCCAGTTCGTGCGTGACCCGCTCGGTCATATCGGCTCCCTGTTCGAGCGTTTCGGCGACGTGGTCGCGCTGGCGCGTGGCGGGTCGCCACCGCTCGTGTCGCCGCCGCCCGAAGTGCCGGCGACCATCATCTTGCGCGGTCCGGG
>JAEZYZ010000502.1 GCA_023418705.1 Pseudomonadota bacterium
CTTCGGCACCACGAGGGTCAAAGCCCGTGACACCTAGCACTCATCGTTTACGGCGTGGACTACCAGGGTATCTAATCCTGTTTGCTCCCCACGCTTTCGCGTCTCAGCGTCAGTCACTGTCCAGAAGGCCGCCTTCGCCACCGGTGTTCCACTCGATATCTACGAATTTCACCTCTACACCGAGTATTCCACCTTCCTCTCCAGGACTCTAGCGACGCAGTATCGAATGCACTTCCACGGTTGAGCCGCGGGATTTCACATCCGACTTGCGAAGCCGCCTACACGCGCTTTACGCCCAGTAATTCCGAACAACGTTTGCACCCTCTGTATTACCGCGGCTGCTGGCACAGAGTTAGCCGGTGCTTGCTAAGGAGATACCGTCATCGGGCGGGGTATTGGCCCGCCTTTATTCTTCTCTCCCCACAGAGCTTTACAACCCGAGGGCCTTCATCGCTCACGCGGCGTCGCTGCGTCAGGCTTTCGCCCATTGCGCAAGATTCCCCACTGCTGCCTCCCGTAGGAGTCTGGACCGTGTCTCAGTTCCAGTGTGGCTGTTCATCCTCTCAGACCAGCTACCCGTCTTTGCCTTGGTAAGCCGTTACCCTACCAACTAGCTGATGGGCCGCAGGCTCATCCTCAAGCGCGAGCTTCCATGGAGAGGCCCGCTTTGGCCGCAGCCTCGAAGAGACCGCGGTCTTATGCTGTATTAGCCCTCCTTTCGGAGGGTTATCCACCACTCGAGGGCAGATGACCTACGTGTTACTCACCCGTGCGCCGCTTTACTGGGGCCGAAGCCCTTTCTCGCACGACTTGCATGTGTTAGGCGCGCCGCTAACGTTCGTTCTGAGCCAGGATCAAACTCTCCAGTTTGAATCCTTCGGCGAGCCGCGCAGCAGGCTAACTGCCGCTCGACCGCCATACTCTTCACTATCTTTCGCTTCTACCGACCGTCACCCCTCAGGGGATCCGAGGAGCGGGTCGGCGATTGCGAGGACCCACGCGATCTGTCGATCGCGGGTATAGGACTCAGTTTTCAAGGACCGAGGGGAACTTGCGTTCCCGATTCGGGGGCGGAGACAGTAGAGCTTCTCGAGGTGGCCGTCAACGATTTTTTTCGTTTTGGCCTCGGTGCCCTTTCGCTTCGGTTTCGCCTCGGCGAAGTGGCACCTTCGGGGACGGCAGCCTTTGCTAGCTCGTCTGTCCCGCAGGACCCGGGTTGGTGGTTTGATGCCCTTTCGAGGTCGCCGAGGCGGCCTCCGCGGGGGCTTTCCCGGCCAACGCGGCCCCGGTCAGCGCCGGGGGAGCGGGTATATGGCCGAGGTTCTTCTGCCGCGCAAGTGTTTTTGTTCGCGGCGATCCTCTTCGAACGTAACCCTCGAGATAATCGGGAGATTCCCGGCGTTTTCGTTTTCGCACGGCGGGCCCTTTTGGGGGCGGACCGGCGAGCAAGGCGGCGTCCAGGGGCTCCGAAGCACGAGAGGAGGCACCGAAGCGACCTCACAACGGCAGGTCGTCGGAGTACCAGCGGCCGGGGGGCTCTCGGACCAGGGTGAGCTCGGGGCCGGTCGCCAGACGAACGCGGTAGGCGATCTCTCGGCTGCCTTCTGGGGCGGCCAAGCGGCCGATCACCTCCAAGGGGCACCAGGAGCCGTCGACCCAGACCGCCGCGGGCCGGCGCGGGTCGCCGGGGTCGGTCTTGACCTCGAGGCTCGCCCAACGTTCGAAAGCCCGCCTTTCCGGGCCGACTTCGGCGAGCCCAGCCTCCTCTGCCAGGTCCCGGGCCGCCTCGGCCAAGGCGCGGTGTGACGGCAGAAAACAGTGGCGGAGCAGGACCGCGACCAACACGTACCCGTCACTCAGCGCCATCGCGGCGAAGCTGCGGCGCGCGCTGCGCACGACGAGCAGCCGAGTGTCGCGCCAGTCCGCCACCTGGCTCCGTTCCAAGGTCGCCAGCACCAGCTGCCACTCGGCGGCAGCGATCTTCACCTCGAACGGGTCGACCGTGCCCGCGTAGTCCACCGTCTCCCCTTCCTGGTCGACCAGCGCCGCGGCGCGCGCCCCCGTCGCATCACAGAAGCGCATCAAAATAGCGCTGAAGGGGCTGGCGTGTTGATCGCGCACGGCGATGGCGCGCCGGCCGCTCATGAGCCCAGCCGCACCTTGCTCGTCAGCGCGTCGACCGCGCGATCGACCTGGATCTCGGTGCCGGATCGAAGCCGCTCGAGCAACGCTCGCTCGGCTCGGGCGGCCCGCCGCGCCATCACCTCCGGGCGGAGCGTCCGCTCGAGCTCGCCCCGGGGGACTCTCTGCTCCGGCAGCCGCTCTTCGAGCAGGATGACGTGATAGCCGAATTTCGTTCGCACCACGGGGCTCTGCTCACCGACGGTGGTCAGCGAGTGCGCCGCGCGGGCGAAGTCCAGGTCGAAACGTTGCGGGCGCTCTTGGGCCGCGTCCGAGTCCGGCACCACCCGTCCGTCGGGGGTGACGGGGGGCAGGCGCTCGGCGCGCAGCTCGAGACCGCCGGCGTCGAAAGCACGCGCCCTTTCGATGAAGCGGGCCGGGTCGGTTTTCCCCGCGAGCTCTTTAGCCAGGCGCTCGGCGCTCGCTCGGGCGCGCTCCGCGTCGGGCGGATTCTGGACTCGAACGACCGCATGCACCGTGCGCACGCTTTCGGGCCGGTCGTACGTGGACCACCGCTCGCGGACGATCTCGTCGATTTCGCCAGGCGTGGGCGGACCCTCCGCTTCGGCGCGCACCAGCAGCTGGCGCAGCAGGGCCCGCGCGAGCGCTGCGCGTTCGATGGCCCGCACGCGCCCCGAGTCGGCGAACCGATCGCGCGCCGCCTGCGCGAGCAACGCGTCCCGCACGGCGAGCTCGAGCGCCTGGGCGGCGGAGACTTGCTGCTGCCGAGCCACGCGTTCGACCGTGTGTCGAGCGACGGCGGCCTGCCCGACCCGAGCCACCTGCCCCACCGGCAAGGAGCCGGCCTGCGTCGGCTGCTCCGAACGCTCCGATCCCGCGCAACCGACGATCAAGAGCGCCAAGACGGAACGCCGAACCCACATCACCGAGAGCTCGACTTTGGTCGCAAGAGATCGGTCGACGACCGCAGCGCCAGCGCCCCGATCACCAGCCAATACAGCGCCAGCAGGTCCTGCTGTGTCTGCAGCGCGCGCACGCCCAGAGAGAACGCCACGGCAGCGCCCACAAGGAGCAGGATACTGGCAAGATCGACGACTTTGCCCACGGCTCTACCGCTCGGCCCGCGCCACCCACTAGATCCGGCGCCGGAGGAGTGTACCCGCAGGCTCGAGGACGATCCAACGGATGCGGGGTTCCCGGTGAGAATGGGCCCGCCTCGTGTGCTTAGCCGAACAGCGACCAGATCAAACCCAAGCCGAGCAGCACGCCCAGGCAGGCGAGCGGAACCGCGGCGGCGCTCACACGCGCCCCGGCTTCCGGCCGCGCTGCCTCCGCCGGCAGGTTCGCCGCCAAGCGCGACCCCGCCGTCGTGAGCGCAACGGCACAGGTGACGGCGAGCGCGTGCGCCAGCAGCGCGTGGGCTGGGCGCGTGACGGCCCACGCGAGCGCCGCGCACGTGCCGGCCCCGGCGATCGCCGTCACCAAGATCATCCCCCGCGAGAGCGGCAGCCGCTGCCGCAAGCTGAGGGCGGGACCTTCGATGACTTGCGGGTCGTCCTCGGGAACTTCGCGGTACTGGCGCACCTCACCCCAGCCCAGAGCGAACAGCGCCCACCCGCCGGCCCCCAGCATGGCCTGCACCGGCTCCAAGCGGGCGACGGCGATCAGCGGGCCGAGCGCGATCCAGCAGGCGACGCTCAGCCCCACGAAGCCGTAGAGCGCGACGAGCCCGCCCGCCGCGGTGCCCCGCTTCATCAGAGCCAACCCGAGCAGCAGCGGGAACGGCGCCGCCACGCCACAGGCGCGAGCGAAGAGGCCCGCCCCGGGCTCGAGCAGCGGAGACAGCACCGTGCTGCCCCAGGCGTAGAAGCCCGGCAAGAGGACGTTGACGGACGCGACGGTCCTCAGAATTTCTCCACGAAACGCAGGAACGTCAGCGCCGCATGGCCCGTGCCGCCCTTGGGCACCACGCCGCGGGCGCGGTCGGCCAGCACGGGACCCGCGATGTCACAGTGGATCCAGGGAACGTCGCCGACGAACTCCCGCAAAAATAGCGCCGCGGTGATGGAGCCGCCCCAGCGCTCGCCGGTGTGCTTGAGGTCGGCGACGTCGCTCTTCAACTGATCGCGCAGCTCCTCGAGCAGCGGCAGCCGCCAAAAGCTCTCCCCCGCCTCGCCCGCGGCGGCCTCGAGCCGGCGCGCCAGCTTGTCGTCAGCGGCGTAATAGCCCGAGCAGGTCTTCCCGAGCGCGACGACGCACGCGCCGGTCAGCGTGGCGGCGTCGATGATGAGATCCGGCTCTAGCCGGCTCGCGTACGTCAGCGCGTCGGCCAGCACCAGCCGACCTTCGGCGTCGGTGTTGACGATCTCGACCGTCTTTCCGTCGAGCGATCCGAAGACGTCCCCGGGCCGGTAGGCGGCGCCGTCCGGCATGTTCTCCGCCGAACCGATGATGCCGTGCACCTCGACACCCGGCTTGACCGCCGCCACGGCGGCCATCAGCCCCACGACCGCCGCAGCGCCGCCCATGTCGCTCTTCATCTCGCCCATGCCGGGCGCCGGCTTGATGCACAGGCCACCGGAGTCGAAGGTGAGCCCCTTGCCGACGAACACCAGCTTCTTTTTCGCGTTCTTCGGCACGTACGACAGGTGAATGAAGCGCGGCTCGTGCACGCTCCCCTGGCCGACGGCGTAGTGCAGCTTCATGCCCGCCTGCAAAATGCCCTTCTTGTCGAGCACCTTGATCTTGAGCTTGCCGCGCTGCGCCACCTGCCGGCAGAGCTCCGCGAGCTTCTCGGGGTAGAGCTCGTTCGGGGGCTCGTTGACCGCGTCCCGTGCGATGCCGACGGCTTCCCCCACCTGCACGCCGAGCTCGAACGCCCGCTTTTCGGCCGCCAATGCCCGGCCGTCGGGCTTGAACACCGACAGGCGGTCGAGGGGGGTCTTCGGGGCTCGGTCCCCAGTAAGGTACTTGGTGTAGCGGTAGCTGCCGAGCGCCGCGCCTTCGCCGGCGGCCCGCAGCGGATCGACCCCCGCCTTCTCCGGCAGCAGCAGCGCTGCGCTGCGGTGGTTGCCGGTGCTGGCCATCCGTGCGCCCGTCGCGACGTAGGCGCGCAGCCGAGCCAGATCGAGCTCGCGCTTCGGCCCCACGCCGATCAGCGCCACCCGCCCGGCGGGCAGCAGCCGGAGGCTCGGCAGCTCCAGCACCTGCTCGTGTTTTCCCTGGAAATCGGCCTTTTTCGCCAGCGCGGCGAGGGCCCCGTCGAGGGCGGCGTCCAGATCCGCGAACGCCTTTTGTCGCTCGAGCGGCGTCTGGGTCACGGCGACGATCAAGAGGTCGACTTCCGCGGCGAAGGGGTCTCCGGTGCTGAGCTGAATCTGCAGGGGCATGGGGCTCTCGGGTGCTGGGGCGGGGAGGGTTCGAGCCGCTTTCGGGCAGCAAACCCGCGCGACCGTCGGGATACTGCCACCCGGAGCGGGTCGGCAGCAACCACCGAGCCCGGCCGCGGCGCCGCCGATGCCCGAAAAATCGGGCTCTGGCGCGCGGCGCCGCGCCGAGCGCCGCTTATCTCCGCCCGGCTCGCGGTTACAACTAGACGGCGGACACGGCTGTTGCTAGGGAAGCGCCGAAATGGTCGACATCAAAGAAATCCAAAGTCTGCTGGGGGAAAAAGCAAGCTACCTGCTCGAACATCAGTCCAAGACGATCTCGCGCGACCAGCTGCACCTGCCGTCGCCGTCGTACGTGGACAATTGTTGGGGCGCGTCCGATCGCAGCCCGCAGGTGCTACGCAGCCTGCAGGCGCTGTTCGACAACGGCCGTCTGGCGAAGACGGGATACTTGTCGATCTTGCCCGTGGACCAGGGCATCGAGCACTCCGCCGGCGCGTCCTTCGCGAAGAACCCGCTGTACTTCGATCCTGAGAACATCGTGAAGCTGGCGATCGAAGGCGGTTGCAACGCCGTCGCCAGCACCTTCGGCGTGCTCGGCTCGGTGTCCCGCAAGTACGCGCACCGCATTCCGTTCATCGTAAAGTTCAACCACAACGAGCTCCTGACCTACCCCAACAAGGCCGAGCAAATCACCTGGGGCACCATCAAGCAGGCTTGGAACATGGGCGCCGTCGCCGTCGGCGCGACCGTCTACTTCGGCTCGGCCGATGCGACGCGCGAGATCGTGGAGGTCTCCAAGATGTTCCAGCAGGCCCACGAGCTCGGGATGGCCACCATCCTGTGGTGTTACACGCGCAACAGCGCGTTCAAGAAGGACGGTGTCGACTACCACGTGTCCGCCGATCTCACCGGCCAGGCCAACCACCTGGGCGCGACGATGAGCGCGGACATCATCAAGCAGAAGCTGCCCGAGGTGAACGGCGGCTACAAAGCCCTCAACACCGGGGGGTCGTCGTACGGCAAGCTCGATGAGCGCATCTACACCGAGCTCACCTCCGATCATCCGATCGATCTGACCCGATACCAGGTGGCCAACTGCTACATGGGACGCGCCGGTCTCATCAACAGCGGCGGCGCCTCGGGCAAGAACGATCTGGCGGAAGCCGTCGCCACCGCCGTCATCAACAAGCGCGCCGGCGGCATGGGGCTCATCAGCGGTCGCAAGGCCTTCCAGCGCCCGCTGGCCGAAGGAGCCAAGCTGCTCCAGGCGATTCAGGACGTGTACCTGTGCAAGGACGTGTCGATCGCCTGAAGGCGTCGCTCGTATCGAAAGCGGGCGCGTGCCAGAGTTGGCCGCGCCCGTTTTCGTTTTGTGCCGGGCGACTCGCAACCGGCGCGAAACTTCCGTATCCTTGCGCGCATGGCCGTGTCGCTCCATCCGGCGGGGCTTGCCTTCGCCGCTGTTCTGCTGAACGCGGCGGCGCTGTCGGCTCAGGCCGAGCCGGCGCCTGAGCCCGCCGATAGCGCTGCCAGCTTCGACGAGCCGCCGGCGGACACCACGCCCACCGAGCCTCCGCCCCCCTCCCAAGGGTACGGGCAGCCGCCGCCGCCCGCGGCGGACGTGCCCCCCGCCGCGCCGCCGGCGGCACCAACGCCAGCCCCACCCGCTCCTGCCGCGAC
>JAEZYZ010000516.1 GCA_023418705.1 Pseudomonadota bacterium
CACTTCTACAACCCCGAGCGTCTCCACTCGACCCTCGGCTTCAAGAGCCCCATCGAGTTCGAAATTCGTTCCCGTCTCCTTCAGGAGGCGGCATAATCAACCTGTCCGTGATTCGGGGGGAAGTTCATGCCGTCGTCGACCAACCTACTCCTCGCCCTCTCGCCGCTCTGGCTTGCGGGGTGCAGCGGTTCTACCCCGACTCCCGCATCGCCGCCCAGCACCACAGCTCCCGCATCGCCGCACAGCAAGCCAAGCCATCGGAGCTGGCCGATGGACCCCCTGCTGCGCGACCGCTGTCGTACTTCGTCGGACGCTGGGCGGGCGACTTCCGCGGCACTCAGGCGGGGGCGCTGCTGGAGGTGACCGCAGAGCGCCGCTTCACCTTCGAGGTCAGCACAGGACCGGAGCCCGAGCAGCGCTGCCGCCTGCTCGGAACCCTGGCCATCGAAGGAGACCTGCTGGACCTGACGCCCGAGTCACCCCCTGCTTGCCACAGCTGGGCCGAGGCGAAGCTCGGCAAGCAGAAGCTGCTCTCGAGCGGCGAGCGCTCCTTCGAGATCGGCGACGTCGAGTACCTCGACGCGATTGCGATCGACGACGACGGCAAGCGCCAGGGCCCGGTGTGGGCCTTCGAGCGGCAAGCTCCCTGACGCAACCATCGAGCGCCGGCTGCGACGGGTGGGCAGCGAGCGCTGGCTGCGAAACGGGTGGGCGGCACCGCCCCCCAACAAGTGACACGATCGGACCGACGCCGATTCCCCCAGCGATTGCCGCCAACGATCGAGGAGCCGATCCACACGGCCCGTTGTCGCCCGGTGCGGGCCAGTCCAAGGATCCAACGACCCCACCACACGCCGCCTGGTCGAACATCGCCCTCGGATCAACAACCAGCGTGCTCGGCGGCGCGCTTGTCATGCCTCTTCTCGATGAAACTCACTGCGTGTCCGTCGTGGCTGTCGGTGCCCGCACGCCGTCTCGTTTGCCGCAACCCTCACGAAGCGGTGGCTACACATCCAGAACGCTCGGCAGGCCGCGAAAGCTTGGTCCAATCAACCGGATCTGGATGGGATCTTCAGTTTTCCAACGCGGCGACAAGCTGTAGCCTCGATCGAGAATCATCCCCACTTCCGGGTCCGCGTACAGCGTGTTTACGATGCTGGCTTCCAGGCGAGCGAGAAGCCGCCGATTCTTCGGGGTAGGAATCACGTAGATGTGAGTTACCTGCAGCTGTTCGAGCGTCAGCGGCGCCACCTTGCCAGCGTTGAGAAGATACTCCTCGTAGCGGTCGGCAGAATCCTTCCTCCACCACAGCCCCTGCCACAGCACTGTTCGTTTCCCTTCACGAAGCTCAGCCATGTCGAGAACGTTGTAGGTGCCAGCCAGGAACTCCCGAGAATGCGTCGCCAGCCTCGCGCGGACCGGCTGCGAGGTCTGACCGACCCAGTAGATCAGACGGCTCTTGGCCATTGGCACCGTGAACAGGTAGACTCCGCACTTGGTCGACGCGGAGACGTCGAAAATTCGCGGAGGAGCGTCCGCCGAGGACGAGAGCCACGAGAATGGCCCGATCACTTCAAGTTCCATCATCCTGCGAGAATAGCTAGCGAGCTGATGAGCATTGCTCGGCGTCCACTGCGACTGTTGACTACCGCCCAACGTATCATTTTTCAGCTGCGAACGGCCCAGGGGAGCAACGGAGCTAGACGGCGGGCGTCCCCGTCTCGACGTCTGCCGCCGGTGGCAATCCAGCGAGATACGCAACAAGTGCAGCGATCACGTGGATGACCAACTCCGCGTCTTGCGCGGAGAGCTCCTCACGGTCTTCGCGCATGTGGCGGCCGCGCTCCGACACGAATCCCCAGAGCTTTTCAACCGCGGTATTGAGAGGCGCCGGCACGAGGGACCGGTGTCGCGCGAGAATCTGACCAAGCGTGAGACTCCGATCGCCCGTGAGCTCCCGCGCCACACACTCGAGCGCGGCAGCCGCGTGTTGAACAGAGCCCGTCAGATCGGGCGTGGGTCGTCGAGATAGGTCGCGCATTGACTCTGCTAGTTCGCGGCGAGCGGCAGAGAATCCACGCTCGTTCAAGGTTGCCTTGGCATTGTCGAAGGCCCGTTCGAAAGACCGTGAGGCTCGCGCTTCGAGAATACCATCAGCTAGAAACCACCCGATCGAGCGTCGCACAAAGTAGTCGTTTACTTCACGCTGAAACCGAGGCGCGTAGCTCGACCGGTAGCGTGCATCGCGCTCGCATAGCGCTCGGTGCATCGCTTCGATTAGATCGTAGACCTCAAACCACTGACAACGATCGATCAGCTGACGAATCTCGTGATCGTTCCAAGTGTGCTCTGGAGCGCGGAGCCGGAGCGTCTTGCGCACGACGTACGCAAGATCAGGGGGGCCGGCGCAGCACTCATAGAAGATGTCGACGACGACCCCTCGGAGCTCGTGGGAAGCTTCGTGTCGGGGCTCGACGGCGGTTCCGCCAGCATCGAAGCCATGTCTCAGGGAAAATCGTGCCATCTGGTCCAGCGCGAGGTCGCCCTAACTGGTCTAGCGCACTACCGGTTCAGCTGCGAGGCCCACGTTGAGCTTGCAGCCAGCACGGCCGCAGCCCGCGACCGTGGGGCTTTATCACAGTGGGGGCCGTGTACTCCAACGCCGCCGAGCAGCCATAGCGGGTCTCGTCAGCTGCACCCCGAAGTTGGGCCGCCCTGGTTGCGATCGACGAGTGTCTTCACTTCCTCGATCGTGAACGGCGGATTTCGACGGTGCAGAACGACATGGCAGTTCGCGCAGACCGGACGAAGGTCACGAACAGGGTCGATGACGTAGTCAATACCACCCGCCTTCGAAATGGGTACCAGGTGGTGCACGTGAATGACGCCGGCGGCGTCGGGGCCGTAGAATGCGCCGAAGTCGAAGCCGCACACCGAACACGCGGCGCCGAAGTGCGCGATGCAGCGAGCGCGAGCAAGCGGATTTCGCTCGTACGTATTGACCACGACGCGTGTGACCGCGCCCTCGAGAAGGTCAGTCTCTCCACGTTCCACGACATCGGGGAACAGCACACCCTCCGACGGAACAAGAGGCAATGGCAGCGTCACGTAGTGCGGGGCGGAGCTTCCAAAAGAACCTACCGTCCGGCGCCTCGCGTCCAGTGGCGACGATCTGCCACCAGCGAGGGGACCCGTCCTTTCGCGTCGGAGGCTTCACGTCGGCGGCCTGCGCGAGCTTCCTCGCAAGGCCTACAATGGCGAGGTTGAGTCGTCCGTGATGCGTCAGCCCGAGCAGCGGGGCGAGGAGCCCGGCTGCCACCTCATTCTCGGGCGCGACACACATAGCGACAAGGAGATCGCGCTGCAGGGCAGTAAGGGAGTCGCATGAGACTTCGAGCGCGCGTCGGTAATCGATGGCAATGTCGATGTTCATCTTGCGGCCCGTGGCATTGGTCCGTCCAACGTACCAGGTTTCAGCTGCGCCGGCCGCGCGAGCGCGATGGCGGTGTCGGCTGCAAACCCGAGTTGGCCTGCGCCGGGACGCCACGGCACTCGTCATGGCGGTAGCTCGAGGAGTTCGAGATAGTCGACGACAGCTCGTTCTTTTCGTGGTGGGTACGCGATCATCCGGGTCCGACGATCGGCGGAACAATTGACGACGTGCGAGCTCGCCTTGGACGAATAGTCGCATTGTGGAAGACTGGTCCATTTTACGGTCAAGACCTCTTCCGTCGCACTCTCGAACGTAAGCTCGTACCTCCCCGGCTCCAACTCGACCGAGATGGGCTGGAAGGGCTTCCGCACCTGCCAGAAACCGATCCGCTTGACCACCTCGAAGGTCCAAGTCTTCTCGAGCGGACCCTCCGCGGTTCCGGTGATTCGCGCGCGCCCGAGCTTCCTTGGCAGCAGGAGGTCACCGTCGACGGCCAGAACCTCGGGCGCGTCCGACGTCACGCTTACCGCGACGCCATCGTCGACCATACCACCGCTTCGAACGGCATGGATCCCGGAGGGCTCGGGCGCTGAACCGAGTACCAGGCGCAAAGGGCGGTTCGACCGGGCCTGCCCCAGAGAAAGAGCGAGCAAACAGTTGAGTGGGGCGCTCGCTACCTGATCGCCAACGCGGATGCGAACCACACCTTTTCCATGTCGCGCACAACGCAGCTCCTTGCCGTTGTAGATTCTGGCAAGCTCCGGCGGCTCCACCGTCGCGTTCCGTGGTTCGACGACGGCCTTCAGCTGACCAGAGGAGGTCACCCACGAAGCGACGACCGGAATGGCGCGGCCATCGACGACGACCGGGAAGGCGTCCAAGGTGAGCGTCGCAGCAGGGCCTTCATCCGCCGAGCGCTCCTGTGGTCGACAACCCAGGCACGCCAGCATGAGCAAAGCACTTGCGCGCCCCCGCACCGAAGTGAACATGCCAAGCGGGTTCATCCGTCCGCCCAACGGTACTGGCGTTCCGCCGCGAGGCCTGCGCGTAAGGCGATGGCCTCGTCGGCAGCAACGCCGATTATGCGGGCGTCTCGACGGGACGCAGCCGAGTCTGCAACCATCGGGCGAAAGCTTCCCGCGTGAGTTTGTCTGAGGCAACGGCGCCGATCATGGTCTCCTGTTCGTCAACAGTCTCGACCAACTCGAATCCGTTTAGAACAAGAACGACCTCCACCGCCGCATGCCCGATTCGCTTGTTGCCGTCGATGAAGGGATGACCGAACAGGCGCTTCGGTCCCATCGACCTCGTATGGCCACACCTTGTACGTGTCGCGATAGACGGGATCAAACACGTGAACCGCCTCTCGACTGAGCGGCCTCCAGCGATGCTGCCAAACGTTGACGCCACCAATTTCGAAGGGCTCACCCTCGACGCACCTGCCTACGACTTGCCACGTCATGTCCGCCCAACGTTACTACGGTTCAGCGGCGGTCCGCGAGCGAAAGCGAGCTGACCGTCCGCTGCAACCGTGAGTTAGGCGGCTCAGTTCGGCGGGCTCAAGTGAGTCGATTCGCTGAGGTCCTCGGGAATACCTTCGCGGTAACCGTTCAGCCCTCGGCGCCGAGAGCCGAGGGAGCGGTTCGGCAGGAAGCTGCCGGACTACACCGGTTTGCTCTTCGACTATTGGCACGACTACAAGCAAGGCCGACTCGACCACGCCACGTTCGTGGCTTGGCTCGGCCCGGTGCGATTGCAGCTCGCGGCTACGTTGGAAGAGGCCGTCTTGGCCAACGTCTCCGGCCTATCGGGCTCCGGTGCTGATATCCTCCAGCACCGGCAAGCCTTGTGGACCTTCGTCGACCACGCTGGCGTCGAACCGACCAACAATCACGCTGAGCGCGAGATCCGCGCCTTCGTGCTTTGGCGCAAACGCTCGTTCGG
>JAEZYZ010000103.1 GCA_023418705.1 Pseudomonadota bacterium
CCCTGCAAGGGAGCGCGGGGGTGTTCACCGTCGTACCGGGCGTCGAGATGAAGGCCGGGAGGGATGGGGCGCAGTGTGCCATCCTGCTCACCGAGCCGCGCGTCTCGGCCGTACACGCGAGCCTCAAGATTGAAAATGGGCAGCTGTTGATCCGGGACGAAAACAGCAACAACGGCACCTTCGTCAACGGCAACCGCCTGACCGGCGGCTCCTGGACGCCGGTGCAGAACGGCTCGCTCTTGCGCTTCGGTCCCGCGGAGTTCAGCGTGCGGTTGGAGTGATTCGACGGTGAAGCGCACGGCTCGGGGTGTCAGCGTCGAGGTCGCTGAGCTCAGCGACCCTGGCCGCGATCCGGGCAAGCAGATCAACGAAGACGCGGTCGGCTACTTCGAAACCCGGCGCGGTCACTTGGCCGTGGTCTGCGACGGGATGGGGGGCCACACGGCAGGGCGCGAGGCGAGCGGGCTCGCCGTCACGACGATCGCGCGCGAGCTCGAGGCCGCCGAGGTGCCATCGGTCGCCGAGGCCTTGCGGACCGCCATCACCGCGGCCAACCACGCCGTGTTCGAGCTCGGCAAGGACACGCCGATGGACCTGCGCCCCGGCTGCACCTGCGTGGCCGCGCTGATCCACGAGCAGGGCGCGGAGGTCGCCCACGTCGGCGATTCGCGCCTCTACTGGTTGCACCGGGGGCGCATGGTGCGGGTCACCCGCGATCATTCCATGGTGCAGCAGATGGTGGACGCCGGGGTCTTGTCGGAGGCAGACGCGGCTCAGCACCCGGAGGCGAACAAGATCACGCGCGCGCTCGGCATCGCACCGGAGGTCGAGGTGGAGGTCCGCTCGGCGCCGCTGCGGCTCGCTCCGGGAGATGTCCTGCTGCTCGCCTCCGACGGGCTCACCGACATGCTGTCGGATGAGATACTGCGCAGTGTGATCGAGTCGAAGCTGCCGAGCGGCGTCCAGGAGGTCGTTCAAACCCTGGTCCGCATGGCCAACGATCGCGGCGGCCACGACAACATCACCGCTCAGGTCGTGCTGGTGGCCGACACACAGCGCGCCTCGGCCCCGACCACCCTCTCGGAATCGAGCGACACCCTGGTCGACGATCCCCGGCACCCCGCGTTCACGATCCCCGCCGCAGCGCCGCCGACCCTGATCGACGAGCCGGCGCACGACGGCGCGCGCACGACGGAGCCTCAAATCGAAGCCCATCCGGAGACGACGCTACGCTTTCAGGGCCCTGAAGCCAGCGACACCGGAAGGCCGCCGAAGCTGCGGCAGGCGCGCACGGTGGTGGTGGCCGCCTTGATCCTGTGCGGCGCGATCGTGGTCGGGGTCGTGCTGTGGTGGGCGCTGTCGGCGGCGGGCGGACCGGCTCGGGACGACGAGCTCGTACCACCGCCTCCCGTGGTCGAGTCGCCGGGCGCGCAGCAAGCGTCGCCACCGACGACCGTGCTGGAAGCGTCCGTCGAACCGGAGCCCGCTCCGACCGCCGCGCCGACCCCCGCGCCCACACCCACACCGCCGGGCACGAGCCCACCGCTGCCCGCGGAGGTGGGGGCGGCGGCCCCCCCGAATCCGCCGTCACCCTGAGGCCCCCGGCCCGGCCCGTCCCTCTGTGCTTGGTTGTCACCGCGTCTTTCTGTAAAAGCTGATCGATGATCCCGGGCTTCGGAAGACAGACTGTCATCATCGGCAGCGCGCCTCACTGCGATATCCGACTCGGCGGGCCCGGCGTCGCTCCCGAACACGCCCGCATCGTCCTCGATCAAGGGACGTTGTCGTTCGTCGATCTCGGCAGCGGCCAGACCTTGGTGGACGGAGCACCGCTCGGAGCCGGCGCCCAGGCGGCCTTCGATTTTCGCAAGCAGTTCGTCGTGGGCCAGGCCGCCGTGCCGAACGCCCACCCTGCCATCGGCCTCATGTTGATGAGCCGAGGGCAGCTCGCGCCGAACCCGAACGACGTCGTGTTCGGGCGCGATCCGGCGCGTTGTCACATCGTCGTCGGCCACGCCGCCATCTCCGGCCAACACTGTGCCGTGCGCTACGCGCCACGCAGCGCCGTCGATCTGGGATCCGCCAGCGGCACCTTCATCGGCAGCACGCGCCTGGCGCCGAACCAGCCGCACCCGCTCGATCCCCACGCTCTGCTCCACCTCGGCCCCGTGCCGCTGGCGATGGAGCTGGTCGATCAGCTGGCTCGCGCCCTCGGTGTTTCGGCGCAGGCAGCGGCGCCCGCGGGGGCAGCAGCGCCCGCCGACCCGAGCGGCGCCGGGGCCCGTCCCAAACACAAGACGGTGATCGGCCAGGTGCAGCTCGGCGGAGCGGGGCAAACCGCCAGCAAAACCATCGGCCGAACGCCGGACAACGACATCCAGATCTCCCACGCGCAGGTCTCCGGCAAACACGCCGTGCTGCACAAGGTGGGCGGTCAGCTCTTCCTCGAGGATCGCGGCAGCGCCAACGGCACCTACGTTCGCGGACAGCGCATCGCCCCGGGTCAGCGGGTCCCGGTCCACAACGGCGAGAAGGTCTTCATCGGCCCCATGCCGCTGGTGCTGCAGGTGCAGGACCAGGACGTCGCGGTCGTCATCGAAGACGTCGCCCAGTGGGCGGGGCGTCCGCTCTACGAAATCGAAGCCTGGGATCTGGTGCTCCAGGTGCCCGATCGAGACAACCCGCGCGAGCTCAAGACGCTGCTCGACCGCGTCAGCTTCAAGGCGCTGCCCGGCGACCTGATCGCCTTGATGGGCCCGAGCGGCGCCGGCAAGACCACCTTGCTCTTGTGTCTGAACGGCTACTTGCCCCCGACGGCGGGGCAGGTGCGCATCAACGGCGAGGACCTCTACGCCATCTACGACGCCCTGCGCGGCTCGATCGGCTACGTCCCACAGGACGACATCGTCCACCCGGAGCTGACGGTCTACGAGGCGGTGCGCTACAGCGCCAAGTTCCGGTTGCCGCCCGACTACTCCGAGGACGAAATCGATCGTCGGGTGGCCACCACCCTGGCGCAGCTCGGGCTAGAGGGCGTCGCGCACCTGCAGATCGGGACCCCGGAGAAGAAGGTCCTCAGCGGCGGGCAACGCAAGCGCGTGAACATCGCGATGGAGCTGGTCACCGACCCGGTGATCATGTTCCTGGACGAGCCCACCAGCGGCCTGGCCGCCGATGACACGGCGGCCCTGGTGCAGCTCCTCCATGATCTGGCCAAGCAGACCGGCAAGACGATCATCGCCACCATTCACCAGCCGGCCAAGGACGAATACGAAAAGTTCAACCTGGCGCTCATCCTCGGCCAAGGTGGCGTTCCCATCTATTACGGGCCGAGCCGCGACGGCTACCAGTTCTTCGGCAGCTTCTTGCAGCGGCAGGGGCGCACCAAGCCCGTCGACAACCCGCGTGACATGTTCGACGCGCTCAACCAGCGCGAGCGGCCGATCTTCGAAGCGCTGCGGGCCCAGAACCCGCACGCGCCGCGCTCGCTCGCCCGCAGCCAGGCGGCGCGCGAGTGGAACGCCGAGTTTTTCTCGCCGAACAACCCGATCTTCCAAAAGATGTACTCGGGGCGGCGCGCCGTCGGCACCGGCTCGCAGCAGCAGGGCGTGCCCAAGAGCCGCGTCAGCGCGCGCGGCCAGTTCGGCCTCTTGTTGAGCCGCTACTTCAAGATCAAGGTCCGCGACGTCAGCGGGACGGCCATCATGCTGCTGCAGGCCCCGATCATCGGCGTGCTCCTGGCGCTGGTGTTCGGCGGGCAAAAGGACGCCATCCCCTACTGGTGCCTCGGGGCGTTGCAAGAGCTCGGGCGCCGCTCGGGCGGGCTCGGCGAAGGGACCGACGACCTGCTCAAGAACATGGCGGCCACCTCCGACCACTCCGCCGCCATCTTCTTCCTGGTCGTGGCCGCCGTCTGGTTCGGCACCAGCAACGCCGCGCGCGAGATCGTCAGCGAACGGGCGATCTACCTGCGCGAGCGCATGGTCAACCTGCGGCTGTTCAACTACGTCTTCTCCAAGTTCCTGCTGCTCAGCGTATTTTGCGTGATCCAGTGCACGGTGCTCCTCGCCATCGTGTTCTTCGCGCTCGGGTTCCACGGCGGCCCCCAAGCCTTCGTCATCCAGCTCGGGACCTTGATCGTCACGGCGATGAACTCAGTCGTGGTCGGGCTCCTGCTGAGCACCATGGTCACGAGCGGCGAGGCCGCGATGGCGCTCACGCCCATCGCCCTGATCCCCCAGGTCGTGCTGGGCGGCCTGATGGTCCCGATGACCACCAACCCGCTCCTGGAGTGGCCGATGTACTTGATGCCCGCTCGTTGGGGTTTTCAAGGCGTGGTGGCGCAGGAACGGCTCGCGATCGCGAACGATCCGGCATGGATCATGGATCTTGGGCGCCCCGACGCGAACAGCCCCGAGAACTTCGTCGCCGGCGGTAAGTTCAGCTGCGCCACCGCCCAGATCGCCAGCCGCGATTTCAGCGGCGCCTGGGGCTTCTCGCACTACGACGTGGCGTGGCTGCCGCCGGCGGTCCTCGGCGGCATGATGTTCGTCACCCTGTTCATCATCCTCGCCATCCTCAAACGCCGCGATCCGGTCTGAGCGTGCGCCCGGCGCCCCGACATCCGCTCGACCCGCGCGCCGTCAGCTTCTGGCGGCTGCAAGGGCTCGTCCGGACGGCGCTGCTCGGCGCTTTCGGGGCGCTCTCGCTGGCGGGGGCGATCGTGATGAGCCCCGCGGGCCCATTGTTCCTGCTGGCGCTGGTGGCCTGCGTCGGGTTGTACGGCCTCTTCGCGCTGCTGATCGCCCCCGCTTGGCGCTACCGCGTCTGGCGCTACGACGTCTCCGAGCACGAGCTCGAGCTGCAGCACGGGCTGTTCGTGGTCAGCCGCACCCTGATCCCGCTGGTTCGAGTCCAGCACGTCGATACGCGACAAGGGCCGCTGCTCAAGTATTTCTCGCTCTCCACCGTCACGGTGTCCACGGCGGCCGGCACGCACGAAATCCCGGCCCTGTCCGACGAGGTCGCCGACCAGCTCCGCGATCACATCTCCGCGCTGGCCCAGCGCGCGCGTGAGTCGCTGTGACCGACCTCCCCCCGCCCGGGCGCCCCCGCGAGGATGAGGCCGCGCGCCGCCTGCACCCGGTGGCGGCGCTCCTGTCGATGTCCCGCAGCCTGCGAAACTTCGTCCCCCTCGTCCTGATCGCCGTCATCACTCGACCCTCGGAGCTGTCCGTCTTGTTCGGCTTCGGTGCCATCGCCATCGCCTTCTCGTTGATCGAAGGGGTGGGCAGCTGGTTGCGCTTCCGCTATCGCGTCGTTCAAGCCGAGCTCCGCGTCGAACAGGGATTTCTCGTGCGGCGGCGCGCCTTCATTCCCATCGATCGCATTCAGGCGATCGACGTCAGCGCGGGCCTGATCGAGCGGCTGTTCGGGGTCGTCCGCATCGAAATCAAGACCGCCGCCGAGGGCACGCAAGCCGAGCTCAGCGCCGTGACGGAGGCCGAGGCCAGGCGGCTCCAAGAGCTCTTGCAAACGCGCCGCGACCAGCAAGACCAGCCGACGGAGCGGACGCCGCGCTACGCCCTCACCCTGCGCGATTTGATCCTCGGCGCCAGCACCTCGGGCCGCCTGACCATCATCCTGTCGGGGTTCGGCTGGCTCTACTCCCGCGCCGAAGAGGTCATCGATCGCTGGCTGCTGGAGCGGCTCGAGCTCATCGGACAGACCCCGACCGCGATCTCGGCCAGCCCCGCGTGGATCGCCTTCGGAGTCTTCCTGCTCTTGGTCGTCAGCTGGCTGGTGTCGTTCACCACGGAGCTCGTGCGCTACGGCGGGTTCGGGGTGCAGCGCCAGAACGGCGAGCTGCGCATCACCCGCGGGCTGCTCGAGCGGCGCAGCATCACCATCCCGGTGCGCCACATCCAGGCCATCCGCATCGTCGAGGGCCTGTTGCGCCAGCCGCTCGGCTACGCCGCCGTGCTGGTCGAGAGCGCCGGCCACGCCGAGGAGAAGGGTCAGTCGACCCACCTGCACCCCTTCGTTCACAAGGATCGGATCGTCGAGCTGCTCTCGGAGCTCTGCCCCGAGCACGACCTGACCGCGTTGCGCGCGCTGCCCACGAACCCCCCGAGCGGCGCGGCGCCGATCGGAGGCGGGGGCGCGCGCGTGATGCGCCCGCCGCCTCGAGCGCTGCGGCGCTTTCTGATGGCGCCCGTGGTTCTGACGCTGCTCGCGACGGGCGTGGCCGCCACCCTGCTGCCAAACGGCTGGCTCGTGGGCGCGCTGCTCTTCCCCGTCGCGTGGATCGGCCAGCGCGCCCACCGCGAGACGGCCGTGGCCCTGGGCGACCACCTCGCGGCGCTGCGCTTCCGCTCGCTGCAGCGCACCACGGTGCTCCTGCAGCGGCGGCGCGTGCAGTCCGTCACGCTGTCCCGCTCGCTGCTTCAGCGCAGGCTCGGGCTCTCGACGATCGAGCTCTCGGCGGCCTCCGGCAGCGGGCGGCGACGGTTCTCGGTGACGGAGCTCGACGCGGCCGACGCACTGGCGACGCTCGAGTGGTGCGCGCCGAGCGCTCGCTCCTCGTCCCCGCCGACATCGCCGGCCGAGAGCCCGGCGGCCGACCTTCACCAGGCTTGAGCCCGGCGCCGGGCTCCCGCATGCTCTCTCCTCCCGGCCCATGTCCAGACCACCGTCGAAGCCCAGCTCGCTGCCCCCCGCAGCCGATGAGGCGGGGGAGCGCGGGGAGCTCTCGCTGTCGCTGTCGACCTTCGCCACCAGCCTGGCCCACGAGCTGAACAACCCCTTGAGCAGCGTGTTGATGAGCGTGCAGTACGCGCGCACGACGAGCGACGCCGAGCGCTTGAGCAAGCTGCTGGCGACCATCGAGGAGAACACCCGCCGCTGCAGCCAGATCGTCGAGCGCATGGTGGAGCTCGCGCGACGCTCGAGCTCGGAGCTTGGACCAGCGCCCCTCGACGCGGTGCTCAGCGAGGCGGTCGAGCTCGCGCGCCGTCAAGGCGTCACGGTCGAGCTCGAGCTCGGCGCGCTGCCGGCCGTGCGCTGTCAAATCGGCGAGCTGCGGCAAGCCTTCGTCATGTTGCTGCTCGGGCTGGGTCGCGAGGGAACCCGGGTGCGGGTCCGCGCACGGCGCAGCGGCCAGCTCGCGTTGGTCGAGCTCGAGGCGCCGGTCCAAACGGACGGCGCCGCCCAGCGCATCGACTCGGCGCTCGGACAGCGGCTGTTTGCCGATCGCGACGAGCAGCCCGCCCACCTCGCCATCGCACGCCGGATCGTCGGTGCCTACGGCGGCAGCATCCGCCCCGCCCACGTCGAAGGCTGGACGCGGCTCGAGGTGCAGCTGCCGGAGACGAGCGGCGCCGGCCCCGGTTGACCCGGCTCAGCGGTTCGGCTTGAAGCTCGGCGCCATTTCCTTCAGCGACCGCTTGAAGATGTACCAGCGGTCAGGCTCGCCCTTGAGCATGGAGGTGAGATACTTCTTGGCTTGATCGAAGCGAATGTGCGGCGGCAAGGGCGGCACCTCTGGATCGGTGTGTGCTTCGACGACCACGGGCCGATCGGCCCTGAGCGCCTCCTCCCATCCGGGCACCACGTCCTCCGGTCCCCGCATCGAGATGCCCTTGAGTCCCACGAGCTCGGCGTATTTGGCGTACGAAAAGTCCGGCACGACCTGAGACGCCTCGAACTTCGGATCCCCTTCCATCACCCGCTGCTCCCAGGTGACCTGGTTCAGATCTCCGTTGTTCAGCACGAGCACGATCAGCTGCCGGTTCTTCCACTTTTCGTACTCCGCCGCGATCGTGACCAGCCCGTTGATGCCGTTCATT
The DNA here is from genome assembly GCA_023418705.1 of Pseudomonadota bacterium. Classification (GTDB taxonomy): domain Bacteria; phylum Myxococcota_A; class Polyangia; order Polyangiales; family Polyangiaceae; genus JAEZYZ01. Next base: position 7,848 of record JAEZYZ010000103.1, read on the forward strand.
TGCATCGCGCCGTCGCCGACGCACGCGATCACCGGACGATCGGGGTGCGCGAACTTTGCCGCGATGGCGTAGGGCACGCCAGGGCCCATGGTCGCCAGGTTGCCGGACAGCGACGCCATCATCCCCGCGCGCACCTTCAAGTCACGCGCCCACCAGTTCGCCGCCGAACCGGAATCGGCGGTGAGGATGCAGCGGTCGGGCAGGCGGGGAGACAGCTCCCAGAAGACGCGCTGCGGATTGAGCGGCTTGGCGTCCAGCATCGCCCGCTCTTCGAGCAGGGCCCACCACTGAGCGACGTTCTTCTCGATCGTTTCGCGCCAGCTCCGGTCCCGCTTCGCCTCGAGCAGCGGCATCAACGCCCGCAAGGTCTCCTTCGCGTCGCCGCAGAGATTGACCTCGTTCGGATAGCGCACGCCCAGCATGCGCGCCTTCAGATCGATCTGCACCGAACGCGCCTGGCCCTCCTTGGGCAGCCACTCCGAATACGGAAAGCTGGTGCCGACCATCAGCAGGGTGTCGCAGTGCTGCATCATCTCGTCGCTCGCCTTGGTGCCGAGCAGGCCGATGGATCCGGTGACGAACGGCAGGTCGTCTGGGACGGCGGCCTTGCCGAGCAGCGCCTTGGCGATCCCCGCCCCGAGGATGTCGGCGGTCTCGAGCACCTCTCCGGCCGCGCCCAAGCACCCGGCGCCCACCAGCATCGCGACCCGCTTGCCTTCGTTCAGGACCGCGGCGGCACGCCGGAGGTCTTGCTGCCGGGGGACGACGATCGGTTCGCTGTAGCCGACCCCCGAGTACACCGAGCCGTGCTTGCGCGGCGGACTGTCCACGGCGTCCATTTCCTGCACGTCGCTCGGAACGATGATGCAGGTGACGCAGCGCTCGGCCTTGGCGATTCGAAGCGCACGGTCGACCAGGTGCCGCGCCTGCGCCGGGTGGGTGCACATGTGCACGAAGTGGTGCGCGACGTCCTTGAACAGGCTGATCAGGTCGACCTCCTGCTGGTAGTCGCTGCCAAGGGACAACATCTTCTGCTGCCCCACGATGGCGAGCACCGGCTGCCGGTCGAGCGCGGCGTCGTACAGCCCGTTCAGCAAGTGGATGGCGCCGGGCCCGGACGTCGCCAGGCAAACGCCGACCTCGCCGGTGAACTTGGCGTGTGCACAGGCCATGAACGCCGACAGCTCTTCGTGCCGCGCCTGCGTGAACCGAACCTTGGCTTCTGCGCGCCTGAGGGCACCCATCAAACCGTTGATGCCGTCGCCCGGATAGCCGTAGATGCGGTCGATCCCCCACTCATGGAGGCGACCCACCATGTAGTCGCCCACGGTTTCGGCCATGGTGTTTCCTTGTTTTCGCAAACCTCAGAGGGGTGCGCGAGGACTACCCGTCGCGCCCTATTTCGACCATGTGCACGGCGGCTTCGTCGCACAACCGCGCCTTGGCCGCCGACGGCCAGGTCGCTTCGCGACGCATTTTCGAAGGGGCCGCGCCTTCCGCGGCCGAACGGCCGTAGCGGTCTGCGACATCCGTAGTTAGGATGAGCTGGGTTGCCCGCTCAGCGGTCGGACTGCCAGCGGGCACACGAGGTCGATGGCGAAGATCCTGGTGGTCGACGACGAGGCGGATACGGCCGAAGTGCTGAGCTGGTATCTGAGCGACCGAGGTCACGAGGTGCGCACCGCCAGCGACGGGGAGGCGGCGCTCCGCCTGGCCGAGACGGAGCCGCCGGAGGTGCTGATCGCCGACTACCTCTTGCCCTGCGGTCCAAACGGCATCGAGCTGGCGACGCGGCTCCGCCGCTCGGTGCCCGCGCTCAAGGTCGTCATCGTGAGCGGGATGGCCGCCGACAATCTGCTGGCGCTCATCGCAGGGATCCAGGGCGCTCGCGTGCTCACCAAGCCGCTCGATTTGAAGTCGCTGACGACGCTGCTCGGCTGAGCTCAGCCCGAGGTCGCCCAACGTCAGGACATGCTCACGGAGCTGACGTCGGCGCCCTCGCCGTTTCCGTCCGATCCGGGGCGTGAGAGCCCAAACTTCTCGATGCGATAGCGGATCTGGTCGCGGTTCAGCCCGAGCAGCTTGCCGGCGCGGGCCTGGTTCCAGCCCGTGGTCTCCAGCGCCTGGCGCACCAGATCCCGCTCGAGCTCCTCGAGCACGATGCCGTTCGGCGGCAGCCGAAAGGAAACCGGCTGCGACGCCGACTGAACCATGACGAAGTCGCCGCGCCGCAGCTCGGGGCCCTCGGTGAGCAGCACGGCGCGCTCGATGGCGTGCTTCAGCTCCCGCACGTTGCCCGGCCAGCGATAGCTCTCGAGCAGCGCCAAGGCGAGCGGCTCGATGCCGTTCACGAGCTTCTCGAACGCCGCGCTGAAGCGCTCGAGGAAGTGCAACGCGAGCTGCTCGACATCGCCTTTGCGCTCACGGAGCGGCGGCAGGTGCACCGGGACGACCTGCAGGCGATAGAAGAGGTCGCCTCGGAAGCTGCCTTCCTCCACGGCCTCGGTGAGATCGCGGTTGGTGGCCGCGATCACCCGGACGTCGACGCTGATATCCGAGGTCCCGCCGACGCGCCGGAAGGCGCGATCTTCGATGAAGCGCAGCAGCTTGGCTTGCAGGCTCGGCGCCATCTCCGCGATTTCGTCGAAGAACACGGTGCCGCCTTCGGCAAGCTCCAAGAGCCCCTTCTTCTGGCGGGTAGCGCCGGCGAACGCGCCCGCCTCGTGACCGAAGAGCTCGCTCTCCAGCAAGTTCTCCGGCAACGCCGAGCAGGTGATGTGGATGAAGGGGTGCCGAGTGCGCGAGCTGACGTAGTGCAGGGTCCGCGCTACCAGGTCCTTGCCCGTCCCGCTCTCTCCGGTCAGGAGCACCGTCGATACGGGGCTCCCCGCGAGCTTCGCCAGCAGGTCGCGAACGGCTGCCATCGCGCTCGATCCCCCCACCAGGCTGGAGAGCCCCTCGCCCCCTTCCCGACCGGAGCGCAGCTCGCGCTCGACCCGGCTGGTCTCCAGCGCCTTCTCGGCCAGCGGGATGATGACGTCGAGGTCGAGGGGCTTGGTGGCGTAGTCGTAGGCCCCGTGCCGCATCGCCTCGACGGCGCTCTCGATGCTGGAGTACCCCGTCATCATGATGACCTGCGCATCGGGGGTCACCGTCTTGACGTGGCGCAGCACCTCGATGCCGGTGTCGTCCGGGAGCCGATAGTCGAGCAGCAGCAGGTCGAACGGCGGGGCGCCGTCGATGAGCTGGCGGGCCTGCGCCGCGCTGGCCGCCTCTTCGACGTGATAGCCGAGCTCACGCAACCGCTCGGTAAGCAGCCAGCGAATCGAGGCCTCGTCATCCACCACCAAGATCCGAGTGTCTTTTGCCATCGTCATGTTTTCGCGGCCCTAGCCCGTCGGCCTGACTATAACCAGCGTTGATTTTCCTGCCACTCACGACAGAACCGCGCGGAAAGACATTCGAAATTGGTTTAGGAAAGCCCCCACTCAGCGCGAAAAATTTCTAGGCGCTCGAAACTCCCCGCCACGGCTAAGAATTTCGTCGAAAGCTTCGTTCATTCGGGCGCGCCGGGCGGTCGAAAAACGGACGGCCGCCCCTTGCAGCGCGGCCCCCCCCCACGCCCGAGCGATGGTCGCCGGAGCGACGCCCCCCTCACTCCGTCCGGCTGCTCGGAGGCGGGCGCTCGCTGCGCATCGACGAACCGATCGGCACGGCCCAAATATCGCGCGCGTACCCTCGAATGGTCTGGTCGCTGGAGAAGCGCCCCATGTGCGCCACATTGAGGATGCTCTTGCGCGTCCAGCTCGCCGCGTCCCGATAGGCGAGCATCGCGCTCATGTGGCAGTTCACGTAGCTCCGGAAATCCGAGAGCAACATGTACGGATCTCCCCCGCGCAGCAGCGCGTCGACCACGGACCGGAACCGCCCGGGGTCATCGGGCGAGAACATGCCGGAGCCGATCGCGTCGAGCACGGCCCGCAGCTCCGGTTCGGCGTAGTAGAGCTGCTCCGGGTTGTAGCCGCTGCGCCGCGTCGCCTCGACCTCTTCCGCGGTCAGCCCGAACAGGAACATGTTCTCCGCGCCCACCGCCTCCATGATCTCGATGTTGGCGCCGTCGAGCGTGCCGATCGTGAGGGCGCCGTTCAGCGCGAACTTCATGTTGCCGGTGCCGGAGGCCTCCATGCCGGCGGTCGAGATCTGCTCGGAGATGTCGCTGGCAGGGATGATGAGCTCCGCCAGCGAGACGCTGTAGTTCGGCACGAAGACCACCCGCAGCTGTTGGCGCGTGAGCGGATCGTTGTTGATCACCTGTCCCACCGAGCTGATCAGGTGGACGTGGCGTTTGGCCATCTCGTAGCCGGGGGCCGCTTTGCCGGCGAAGATGAACGTGCGCGGGATCACCTCCCGGCTCGGATCCTGGCGGAGCTTCAGGTACAGGTGCACGACGTGCAGCAGGTTGAGCAGCTGCCGCTTGTACTCGTGGATGCGCTTGACCTGGGAATCGAGCACATGCGACGGATCGATGTCGATGTTGTTCTCGCGCCTCAAACAGAGCGCGAGCCGCTCCTTGTTGCGGCGCTTCACGGCCCGCCACTGCTCCTGAAACTCCGGGTCGGAGGCGTGCGGCACGAGGCGCGACAGCTCGTTGAGATCGACCTCCCAGCTATCGCCGATGCGGGAGGTGATCAGCGCGGCGAGCTCAGGATTGCATTTCCTGAGCCAGCGGCGCGGGGTCACGCCGTTGGTCTGGTTGATCAGCTTGCCGGGATACATCTCGTCGAAGTCCCGGAACAAGCGCTCGCGCAGCAGGCGGCTGTGCAGGGCCGAGACACCGTTGACGCGGAAGCTGCCGACGATGGCGAGGTTGGCCATCCGCACGCGCTTCTCGTAGCCCTCCTCGATGATCGACATGCGGCGGAGGCGTTCTTCGTCGTGCGGGAAGCGCTTCTTCACCTCGGCCAAGAACTGATGATTGATCTCGTAGATGATCTGCAGGTGGCGCGGGAGCAGACGTTCCATCAGCCACACCGGCCACCGCTCGAGGGCCTCTGGCAGGATGGTGTGGTTCGTGTAGGCCAGACAGCGGCGGGTCAGCGACCAGGCGTGGTCCCACGGCATCGCGTGCACGTCGATCAGAAGCCGCATCAGCTCGGCCACGGCCAGCGCGGGGTGCGTGTCGTTGAGCTGAAAAACCGCCTGATCGTGCAGGTTGTACAGGTCGGAGTGCGACTCCAAGTGCCGGCGCAGCGCGTCCTGCAACGTCGCGCTGACGAGGAAGTACTCTTGCTTGAGCCGAAGCTCCTTGCCCGCGAGCTGATCGTCGTTCGGGTAGAGCACCCGGGTGATGTTCTCCGTCTGGCTCTTCTGCTCGACGGCCTTGATGTAGTCGCCGCGGTTGAAGAACGTGATGTCGAACTCCTGCGTCGCCTTCGCCGACCAGAGCCGCAGCGTATTGACCGTGGGGCTTCGATACCCCGGGACCGGGATGTCGTAGGCCATCGCCAGCACCTCTTGGGTGTCCACCCACTCGTGGATGAACCTCCCGGAGGCGCCGGTGTATTGGATCACGCGCCCACCGAAGTGCACGGCGTAGGTGCGCTCGGGGCGGTTCACTTCCCACGGGTTGCCGTAACGCAGCCAGTTGTCGGGGACCTCGACCTGAGCGCCCCCCACCAGATCCTGCCGGAAGATTCCGTACTCGTAGCGGATGCCGTAGCCGATGCCCGGGATCCCCAAGGTGGCCATCGAGTCCAGAAAACAGGCCGCCAGGCGGCCGAGACCGCCGTTGCCCAGCCCCGCGTCCGGCTCTTGTTCGATGAGCTCGTCGACGTCGACCCCCAGGGCGGCGATGCCCTCACGGCTCTCCTCGAGGATCCCGAGGCTGAGCAGGCCGTCTTCGAGCAGGCGGCCCAGCAAGAACTCCATCGAGAGGTAGTAGACCCGCTTCGGCTGGCGGATCCGGTTGCGCTGCCAGGTGCGCGTCCAACGATCGTACATGCGATCGCGCGCCGTCCTGGCCAGGCTCATGAAGCAGTCGCGCGGCGTGGCCGCGATCGGGTGCTTGCCCTCGGTGTGGGCCACATGGTTCACGAAGCTCTGCTGGATCGACTCGGCGTCCAGGGGCAGCTCTTCGGGGAGCCGGCCAAGCTTGGGACGATCGTTCATGGCGCCTCGAATTTTCACGAACACGGCAAAGTTGGAAGACGAAAATGCGCCGAGCCTGCTACGCGCTCGCAAGAGCGCTTGACCGAACGGCCGCCCGGCGGATTTCTCCCCTTGGTTAGCGCTGGCAGGTCAAAGCTGGCCAGATTTGGCCTTGCCGATCCACTTGTTGATCTCCTGCTCGATCACGCTGAGCGCTTTGCCCTTGAACGGGCGCAGCATGAACGGCACGTCGAGATCGAGCTCGATCGTGCTCGGTGCCACCTCGATCGAGCCGTTCAAGGTCATGCCCTTGACGGAGAAGGCGATCTGGGCGTGCCGGTCGCTGGTCCAGTTGGCGACCGGGTTGTACGCCGCGTAGCGCTCCCGATAGGCCGAGAACGCGGCTTGCGCGACCTCTTTGGCCTTTTCCTGCCCGAGATCGTGATGAACGACGTGCTTCATACCATTTCCTCTCCGGCGCTATATCGCGCTCCTGGGCGGCTTCGCAACCGTCGCGCCGCAGAAAACCCGCTCAAGCCGGCGCAGGGCCGACGCGGAGCTCCGCGAAGACGCCAAAATGGTCCGAGGCCCAGATGGGCCCCTGGGCGGTGCGCTCGCCGTGTGTGAAAGCGAGCCGCGCCGATAGCCACTCGGTGCGGCGGTGCTCCTCCATCGCGCGGACGTAGAGGTAGTCGATGCGGCGCGGCGCCTCGCCCGCGAGCGCCGCGTAGTGATTCTCACGGTCGAACGTGTAGCCGGGCCCGCTGCCCGCGTAGACCCAAGCGTCCGAGTAGAAGACGCTTTTGCCGTCGATGGTGTGCAGTCCCCTCAGGTGACGCATCTCGTCCGAGTCGGGTTCGGCGTTCATGTCGCCGATCAGCAGCGGCGGCAGCGCGGAGGACGCCGGGCAGAGCGCTTCGACGCGGTCGAGGATGAAGCGCAGCTGCTCGAGCCGGGCGAAGCCGTGGTGAAACCTCCAGCTCAAGTGGGTCACGAACACCGGGCAGTCGCCGGCCGGCGTGCGCACCCGGGCGTAAAGCAAGCTGCGCAGCTCCTCCGTTCCGGCGTGGGGCAGCTGGAAGGCGCGCTCTTCGACCAGCGGAAAACGACTCAGCAGCGCGTTGCCGATGCTGAGCCCGTTGCCCAGATCCGCGGCCGGCGCATACGCGATCGAGAAACCGAAGCCGGCGGCGATCTCCTCGGCTTGATCCGAGATCTCGGCGAGCTCCGCCGGGGCCAGCGCCGGCTCGAAGCGCAACACCTCCTGAAGCGCGAGCAGGTCCGGCTGCAGCTCGGCGAGCTGCCGGCGCAAGATCTCCCGCCGCTCGGGCCAGGGCCCGCTCTTGTTCCAGACATTCAGCGTGGCGACGCGCAGCGTGTGCATGACGGCTCCGGTAGTATAAGGCCCGCGGGCATGAAGTTTTCACTCTTGTACGAGCTGCAGATCGCCGATCCGACCCCAAGCGCGGAGGCGGCGCTCTTCCACCACTGCCTCGAGCAGGCTCGGCTCGCCGAACAGCTCGGCTACCACGGCATCTGGGCGGTCGAGCACCACGGCCTGTACGAGTACTCCCACTCGTCGGCTCCGGAGGTCTTCCTCGCGTTCGTGGCCGCCAACACCTCACGCATCCGCGTCGGCCATGGCGTCACGCTGTTGCCGCATCGGTACAATCACCCGATCCGCGTGGCCGAGCGCGTCGCGACGCTCGATATCCTGTCGAACGGCCGGGTCGACTTCGGCACCGGCAAGAGCTCGTCGCTGGTGGAGCAGGCCGCGTTCGAGCTCGACCCGGGCACGCTCCACGATCAATGGCTCGAGGCGCTCGGCGCGATCGTCGGCATGTGGCAGCGGGACGTGTTCGAGCTCGACGGCCGTCACCTGCGCATCCCGCCGACACAGGTCGTGCCGAAGCCGGTGCAGGACCCGCACCCGCCGCTGTTCGCCGCCTGCACCAAACCCGAGTCGGCGGCCAGCGTCGGGCGGCTCGGCCTCGGCGCCTTGAACTTCGCCGCGGGCAGCGACGACTACCTCGCCCAAAAGGTGGCCGACTACCGCGCCGCGATCGCGAACGCCGCGCCGATCGGCCGGCGCGTGACCAACCACTTTGCCTGCACCCCGCCGGCGCTGGTTCTCGACGACGACCGGCAGGCGTGCCGCTACGGCTTTCGCGGCGCGCGCTTCTTCAGCGAAGCGCTCAACCGCTACTACCTGGGCGGCGGCCGCCCGCTCGGGCGGCTGCCGATCGCGCGCGACTTCTGGAGCGACAGCGAGCTCGAAGCCGCTCGCCGGGTGCGCAACACCCCCCAAGATCAGCTCAACGTCCTGTGCGGCGATCCGTCCTTCGCGCGCGACTACGTCCAGCGCTTCGTCGAGCTCGGCGTCGACGAGCTCATCTGCGTGATGCAGATGGGTACCGTGCCGCACGAGCTCGTGCTGCAAAGCATCCGCACGTTCGGCGAGAAAGTGCTGCCGCACTTCGCTTGATGCCCTGGCCCCTCCCCCAACGCGCTGAGCTCCCCTGATTTTGTTCGCAGGAAGGGCGGAAGGACGGAAGAGTTTTCTGGGACTTCGACGGTTGAGCTCGACGCGACCCTCGATCGAAACTTCGATCGGGGACCGACGACGTCGGTCCCCTTCCGCCCGTCCGAACTTCCTGTGAAAAATTTTCATGTGGAAAATCTTCCAAGTGAAAATCTTCCTGTGAAAAATCTCCGACCCGGGGTCGTCAGCGCAGCCCGCTTTCGAACCAGCGGGAGAGGCGCGCCGCGGCGAAGCCTTCGAAGCCGGGGCGTTCGGTCGCGGCGCGGAACGCCGTCGTCAGCGTGCCGAGCACGAACCCGGCGCTCGGATCCCCCCAAACCTGCACCCGGCCGGTGAGCTGCGCCGTCGACAGGTCCGTCCGCCCCGTGATGATCTCGAGCAGCGCCCGGTCCGACAAGGCCACGACGGCGTCGGGGGGCCGCACGATCCCGCGCCGCACCGTGACCCCGCCGTCTCGCACCTCCACCACGAAGTCGCCCCCTCTGGGCCCGCGGATGTCGAGGTGGATGCGAAGCCGGATCTGCCGGCCGTCGGCCGCGAGCTCGCCCGCCGAGCGGCGGCTGGAGCGCTGCATGAGGCGCAGGTAGGCGACGATGCGCGGATCGATGCGGTGCGGCACCTCGGCGCACAGGAGCTCGATGACCTCCCGCGCCGACGCGGCGCGCGGCCGCCACCCGAGCTCGGCACGCGCCCGGGCGCTCGACGCCAGCAGGCGGACGCGCGTCGCACGCAGCCACTCGAGGTCCCCGGCTTCGTCGGCGTCGGATCGGCGCTCGAAGAGCTTCGCGGCCGCTCCCCGCGCGCCGAGCGCGGCTTCGAGCGCCGCCTCGGGCACCCGCAGCACGTGCAGCCCTGCCGCACGGCCGAGCGCCGCCGCATCGAGCTGATGTTCCGCGCAGAGATTGAACGCGCCGCGGACGCCGTCGTCGACCACCGCGCGGGCGAACACGTCCCCCACGTCCTCGTCCCAGACGATCGGCAGCGGCGTCGCGTGGCTCGCCACGATCCACCGGCGGCGCAAGAGGTTGCCGAACTCGTGCTCCATGCGGCGGCCGATCAGAATGCCGGGTCGAAGCCGGACCACGCGAACGGCGGGGTGCGCGGCCTCGAACGCATCGAGCTGATCCTCGACCTCGCGCTTGTTGTCGCTGTAATAGAGGATCCCGCTCGGCTGGCGCGGCGTGTCCTCCACGATCGGCTCCGGTTGCCCGGGCGTGACGCCGTAGGCCGCGATCGAGGAAGCGTACACGATGGCGCGCGCCCCTGCGCGCGCGGCCGCTTCGAACACCCGCCGGCTGCCCTCCACGTTGACCGAGTACATTTCGCGGCGCGACGCGCGCCGGAGCACGATGAACGCCAGGTGCACCACGACCTCGGCGCCGTGACAGAGGGCGTCGAGGTCGGCGGTCCGCACGTCGCCCGCGGTCCACTTCAGCTTGGGGCTGACGGCCAGCGGCGGCGACACGTCGAACGCCCTGATCTCCCGCACCCGGCGATCGCGGATCAAATTCCAGAGCACCAGCGTGCCGAGCTGGCCCGAGCCCCCGGTGACGACTACCTTCATGGCCTGGCGCCGAGCAAACCACGAAGCCTTTGCGCACGCCAGCGCCGCCCGGAGCCCGACCCATGACCGACGAACCCATCGATGAACGCCTGATCGTGCTGGAGACCAAGCTCTCCTACCACCAAAAGACGATCGACGACCTGAACGCTGTCATCCTCGAGCAAGACAAGCGGCTGTCGCGGCTCGAGCAGCGCCTGCAAGTGCTCGAGCAGGCGGTCGAGGTCGACGCCCGCGACGTGGGCCAGGAGAAGCCGCCACACTACTGAGCGCGAGCAACCCCCCCCCGTCTCGGGGAAACCGCGGGTGCGTCGCGTCCGCCGAACCGCTAGACTCCGGGGCATGTTCTTCCGCCGCAGCAGCGCGCCCGCTGCCCCCGCAGGTCCTGCCGAGCTCGAGCACATCGTTCGGACCGAGCTCGCCGGTGCCGACGCCGAAACCGTCGCCATCGTCACCGCCATCGCCGGCTTGCTCGTGAGCGTCGCCCGCGCCGACCGCGACTACTCCGAGCCCGAGCAGGCCCGCCTGCGCGCCGAGCTCGAGCGCGTCCAGGGCCTCAGCCCCGCCGGCGTCAAGACCCTGCTCGCCGCCCTCGAACGCCACGCCGTCGAGGTCTCCGCCACCCAGGTCCAGCGCTACACCCGCGCGCTGCGCGACCACGCCGACCGCGAGCTGCGCGTCGTCGTCCTCGACGCCCTGCTCGACGTCGCCGCCGCCGACGGCACCATCAGCCTGGAGGAAGTGACCGCGCTGCGGCAAATCTCCCACGGCATGGGCCTCACCCAAGCCGACTACAACGCCGCCCAGGAGCGGCACCGGGACAAGCTGTCGTTTTTGAAATGAGGCGAGGCCCCGACCCCTACTGCGTCGAAACGATCGAGGCCCAGTCGTAGTAGCAGACGGGCTGCTCGATGCAGCGGTCGATGTCGGTGTTGCACCAGCCGGACGAGCACTCGGTGTCGGAGCTGCAGGTGGACAGCTGTCGCGCGGTGCAGACGCTGCCCTTGCAGAAGCTGCCGGGCTCGCACACGGCGTTGCCATCCTGGCCGCTGCACACGTCGAACATGCGAGCGCGCGGCTTGCAGACGTAGGGTGAGACCGTGCTCCCGAGCTTCACGCGGCTGCAGTTGAGGTCCGGACAGACATCGGCGGGGTGGTCGCTGGTGGTGCCACACTCCACGCCGTCCGTGTACTCGACCGGCAGGCACTGATCGGCGTCCGTGTCGCAGTAGGCGATGCCGGCCGCGCAGGGCTCCGCGTTGCTACACGGATCGCCGGGCTGACCTCCGGCGACGCATTCGTACTCTACCGGGTTCGTATCGGCGATCCGGACGCAGCGCTGGGTCGGCGGGCAGAGCGCGTCCTGACCGCGACAGTCGCTCGGGTGGGGGCCGGGGCTGACGCACTGGCCCCCAGCGCAACACTCGTCGTCCGCGCAGGCGCCGCAGGCCGTGAGCCCGCCGCACTCCATCCCGTCGCAGTCGTCGGCGAAGAGCGCCTCGTCGCACGCGCCACCGATGAACAGCCCGGCGTCGAACTTGCAGGACGCCGTCTGCGCAGGGGTGGGATCGGACATGGTGATGGTCACCGTGCTCTCGCCGGATCGCCGCGACGAACAATAGGCCAACAGGTAGGCGCGCTCTGGGTACTGGTCCACCCGCTGTTGGATCTCGTCGAAGGCCTGGGCGCGATCAGCGGCTGTCGGGGCCAAAAAGGATCCGTCGCGGCCAATCGCCTCGAGCGCGCTGTCCAGGACGCCGATATTTTCGCTGCTGATGCCGATCGAAATGATGTTGACCAGGGTGTCCTTGATCCGCTTCTCGTTGTCGAGGTCGGGATTGGCGGAGTCGATACCGTCGGTGATGACCACCAAGGTCCCGGTGCTCAGCACGCCCCGTTTGGTCACGATCTCGCGGTGCTTTTGCACGCGCTCGGTGTGCTCGATGCCCTTTTTCACGGCGTCGTTCAGCGCCGTGCCCCCGATGTCCATCATTTGACCAATTTGCTCGGGGTCCTGGGCGAGCTCGTCGAGCTTGGTCGCGACCGTGGACAGGGTCCTCGTGAATGGCACGTATTCGATCACTTCCGCGCCGAACAGCAGCACGCTGACCGCGACGGGAGGCCCGCCCGCCTCTGGCTCCAGCCCGAGGGTGAAGTCCTTGAGCTCCTCGATCACGGCGCGCAGCAGATCGGGGTCGTCACGCGACACGGACTCCGAAACGTCGAGTGCGATGGTCACGAACGACTCCACCCCCTTCGGGATCACCGCCCATGAGCTCTCGACGTTTTGATCGATATCGACCCCGTCCTCCAGGATCTTGAACCGAGCTCGCGGGTCGCCGAGTTTTTCGGGCAGCACGGCGGTCCCGGCACAGTAGTCCGCCGCGAAGAACAGCCCCACCGCCGGTGGCCCGTTCTCGACGGTGCGACAAAGCGGCTCCAGGAACCTGAGCTTGATGCAGGTCTCGTCGACGATGCACTCGTCGCCCGACGCGTTCAGCACGTACCCCGCGTCGCAGACGCAAACCGCGCCCGACTCCGTCTCCTGGCAGCTGCCGTGGCCGCGGCAGACGATGTCGCCGCAGTTGGCTTTTGCCCCTGCGCCGCCGCCCATGCCCCCTGCGGACATCCCGGCGCCGGACATGCCGCCGGCGTTCTCCCCTGCCTGACCGCCCGCCGCGCCGGCGCTGCCCGCCATCGCTCCGCCGTCGCCGCCGGGCCCACCTTCGGGTCCGGCATCCCGACCCCCCGAGCCGCCGCTCCCGGACCCCGAGGGTCTCCCGGTGTAGCTCGGCTCGTCCGGCCCACAACCCGCATAAAAGAGCACGCCGAGCGCCCCGCAAAGCAGCGGCACTCGAACACGTCGCATCCATCCCCGCATCGAAGCTCCTAGCTTTTCACAGCCTACACGACTTCGGCCGCTGCCCGGGCCACGGATCGCGCCTCAGCGTGCGATTTCGCCGGGGTTCCGCCGGGATGAGCCGGGGCGCTCGCCTTTCGCCTGGATTTCTTTTGCGCGGCACGCCGCATCGAGTATGGCAGGCGCGAGGCGGCACCGCGCGGGGTGCGCGCGACTTTCTCGGCAAGAGCAGCATGATAGGCGTCGATTTTGGAGGCACTCAGATCAAGGCGGGGACGGTTCGGGACGGCGTCGTTACGCGGTCGGTGGTCCGCGCCACCGGTGCCGGCGCGGCCCCCGACGTCGTGCTCGATGCGATCGCGCAGGCGGTGCTCGAGCTCGACCCCGCGCCGAAGAGCGTCGGCCTCGCCATCCCGGGCGAGGTGAACGCGGCCGGCAAGGTCTGGCGGCTGCCGAACGTGCCGGGGTTCGAGGGCGTGAACATCGCCGACGAGCTGCGGCGCCGGATCGGCGAGGCGCGCGTGGCGGTCGAGAACGACGCCACCGCCGCCGCCCTGGGCGAGCGGCTCCACGGCCACGGCCGCAAAGCGCCGAGCTTCTTGCTCGTGACGCTGGGCACCGGCATCGGATCGGGCCTGGTGATCGGCGGGCGGCTGGTCCGGGGCGCCAACGGTTTCGCCGGGGAGTTCGGCCACGTGACGATCGATCCGGGCGCCGACGCCTGGCCTTGCAACTGCGGCCTCACCGGCTGCGTCGAGGCGTACTGCGGCACCAGCGCGATGTTCCGCCGCTATGCCGATCTGGGGGGGAGCGGGGCCGACACGATCCTGGAGATCTCCGAGCGCGCGCGGGCCGGCGACGCCGCGGCTGCGCAGACCTTCCACGCCACCGGGCGCTCGCTCGGGCTCGGGCTCGCCGGCGTGCAGAACCTGCTCGATTTGGACGCCATCGTCTTCAGCGGCGGGATCTCGGCTTCTTTCGACCTGATCGAGCCGGGGGTGCGCGAATCTCTGCAGCAGCGCGCCTTCGCGCCGCCGCTCGGCGCGGTGCCACTTTTGGTGAGCGAGCTGGGCGAGTTCGCGGGGCTCATCGGCGCGGCTCATCTGCTCGAGGCCTGAAGCGGGCCGCCGCCGCCGGTTTCACCTCGCAAATTTCGCCGCTAGCCTAATCTTTCAAGCCGAAGGCGCGGGAAAGACGCGCTGCCGGCGAGCGCCGCGAATGCGTTGAGCGGCCAGGATTTTGCCTGTTGCGCGCCGTCCCGGCGTCGTACCATTGGGGCCATCATGCCTGAGCCTGCCAGCGAGACTTCCGAGCAAACGAACTTCATGTCGAACCTGAGCACGGGGGCGGAGCGCTTCCTTTCGCAGGTGATCGTGTTCGCGCTCGACAACGGCTGGCGGACCGCCAAGGACTTCCTGCGGCATTTCGGGCCGACGGACCTGATGGAGGGCCTGCAGGACGCGGTCGAGCTGCGCACCCAGATCCTGGTGGAGGGAGCGCGCATGAACGAGAAGATCGCGCGCAAGAAGTCGACGCGCTCGGCCGCGGAAGATTTGCAGCTCGCGCTCGAGGAGGGCATCACCGACGCGGACACCGTGCTCGGGCTCATCCCCCCCGACGATCGCGTCCGCTACCTCGACGCCCAGCGCCTGTGGGCGTTCGTGACCGAGGGGGATTTCTGGAAGACGACCCGCGACGACGACGCGGAGACGCACGCGCGCGCCGTTCTGCGCATGAGCTTCACGCTGGAGAACGCGCTCTCCGAGGGGCTGATCACGCTGCAAGAAGTCGCCGACGGCATCGGGTTCAAAGAGATCTCGCTGCGGCTGCCGCTCGAGCACCTGCAGCAGGTGGTGGAGCGCGCGCTGCAGGCTTCGCGGAACGAAGTGGCGCTCAGCGAGGAGGTGCTGCTCGACATCGTGCCGCTGCGCACGCTCGTCGGCTTCATCCCGCTCGACCACGTCTGGAAGGAGGTCGTCGTCGAGCGTGTCGCCGGGCCGAGCGGCTTCATCGACGGCTTCACCGGTACGGTGCGGGCGCGCCCGGCCGCCAAGGCCAAGAAGGCGCCGAAGCCGAACGGCAAGCTCCGCCCCGGAGCGGCCAGCCCGCCCTCGCGGCGCCCTTCGGTGCCCCCGCCGCCGGTCCCCGCCGCCAAGGCGGAGGAGATCGCGCCCCCGCCGCCGGCGCGTGCTTCGACCCCGCCGCCCGCCCGGAGCTCGTCGCCGCCGCCTTCCCCCGCCGAGCTGACCGAAGACTGGGAACCGGCGCCGGAACCCCAAGCCAAATCCGAAGAACCGGACGCGCGCGCCGAGCTGGTGCAGCGCCTGCAGCTGCTCGAGCGGCTGCCGCCCGGGCACGCCGAGCTGAGCTTGCCGATCCTGGCGTCCATCGAAGGCATGTACGCCGAGCTCTGGACGCTCGGCAGCGACGAGGAGCGCGAGGAGTGCATCCGCGACTCGTTCCCGAACGAAGGTCATTTGAAGACGGCCATGCTGGCCCTGATCGAGCTGCTCGATCCCAGCGTCAACACGACCGATCCTCTGATGCAGGAGGCGGACACGGCCGCCCTCATCAAGGTGGTGCTGTTCGAGGAGCGGCGCCGGAGCGGGCAGAGCTCGGCGCCGGAACGCCAGAGCGACCGGACCGTGCCGCCGCCGCTGCCCCGTACCCCGTAGCCGGGGCCTCATCGGCGGGCGCGCGGCGACGGCCTGGAGCGACCGCGCGTTCTTTCGGGCACGGGCACGGGCACGGGCACGGGCACTAGGGGGAGTAGCAGTTCGGGGGAGAGGCTCTGGCGCCTTCAGCGACCCTGGTCGTGCATCGCGTGGATCGCGTCGACGCACTGCCGCGTCACCGCCTCGAGCTCCTCCCGGCGATGGCTGCCGGGCGCGGCGATGGGCGCTCCGATGCGCACGGTCACCGGGTGGGGACGCGTGGACAGCAAGGACCCTTGCTGGCGAATGGCCTGCGTCCCCCACAGGCAGACAGGCAAAATCGGCGCCTGCGCCTTGTGCGCGATCAACGCCGCGCCAAGCTTCGGATCCGGCACGCGGCCGTCGGCGGTGCGGTTGCCCTGCAAGAACACGCCGACCGCCCAGCCCTCCTGCAGGCGCGCCATCGCCGCGCGGATCGCGCTGCGGTCGGCGGCGCCGCGCTTGACGGGGTAGGCGCCATAGGCGCTGATCACGCGCGCGAACGCCGGCACGCGAAACAGCTCCTCCTTGGCCATGTAGGCGACGGGGCGGCGCACGCAATACGAAATGATCGGCGGATCGAAATCGCTGGCATGGTTGCTGACGACCACCAGCGGCCCCGTGCGCGGCACCTGATCCGATCCATAGAAGCGCCCGCCCAGGTACCAGCGAAAGATGGGGTGGACGATCGGCCACTTCAGCAAGTGGTAGAGCGCGAGGCTCGTCTTCGGCTCCCGCTCCGGGCCCCCGCCCGCCGCCTCGCCAAGCTCGCCAGCGCTCGGTTCCGGCACCTCGCGCGGCGCGTCGAGCTCGCTCATGGCCGTCTCCTTATCCAGAAACCCGCACCACCGCAACGGCGCTGATTTTGGGACGGCGCGGGCCGGGGCGCGCCGAGCGGCCGCGCCCGGCGCGGGAGCGGGACAGGGCGGCGTTCCGGAGCTTGCGAACGAGCCGCGGATCGGCGATATGGCGCACAGATGTTGGGTTTGGACCTGAAGGGAAGGCGCGTCTTCGTCGTTGGGGTCGCCGACGATGGTGGCTATGGATTTGCGATCGCCAAGGCCATGGCCGAGGCCGGCGCCAGCGTTTGCGTCGGCACCTGGCCCCCGGCCCTCGGGATCTTCGAGACCCTGCTGCGCCGAGGCAAGCTCGACGAGTCGCGCCGGCTCTCCGACGGCCGCTTGCTGGAGTTCGAAAAGGTCTATCCCATCGACGCGGCGTTCGACAGCCTCGACGACGTGCCGGAGGAGATCCGCACCAACAAGCGGTACAGCGGCCGCGGTGACTTCAGCATCGCCGGCGTTGGGGAGCAGCTGGTCCGCGACTTCGGTGAGCGACCGCTCGACGTCGTGGTGCACTCGCTCGCCAACGGGCCGGAGGTGCACTTGCCGCTGCTCGAGACGAGCCGCAAGGGCTACTTGACCGCGGTCTCGGTGAGCGCCTACTCGATGGTCTCCATGGTGCAGCGCTGGGGAGCGCTGCTGCGTCCCGGCGGCTCGCTGCTGTCGCTCACCTACCTGGCCAGCGAGCGGGTGATCCCCGGCTACGGCGGCGGGATGCACGCCGCCAAGGCGGCGCTCGAGAGCGACACGCGCGTGCTGGCCTTCGAAGCCGGGCGCAAGCACGGCATCCGGGTGAACACCATCTCGGCCGGGCCGTTCGCGTCGCGCGCCGCCAGCGTCACCGGCATCATCGACGACGTGGTGGAGTACTACGCCGAGAACGCGCCCATCACCGAGAAGCTCACGCCGGCCGAGGTGGCCAACGCGGCGGTGTTCTTGTCGAGCCCGCTGGCCAGCGGCATCACGGGCGCCACCGTGTATGTCGACAAGGGCTACCACGCGATGGGCAAGGCCTTGCGCTGAGCCATGCGGGCGATCGTCGTCCGTGAGCCTGGCGGCGTCGAACGACTCGAGCTCGCCGAGGTGCCGGACCCCGTCTGCGGCCCGGGGCAGGTCCTGATCGACGTGCACGCCGCCGGGTTGAATCGCGCCGATCTGCTGCAGCGACGCGGGCTGTACCCGCCGCCTCCCGGCGAGAGCTCCGTGCTCGGGCTCGAGTGCGCCGGAACCGTCGTTCAGGTGGGCTCGGAGTGCGGCTCCCTCGCCGTGGGGCAGCGCGTCATGGCGCTCCTTGGCGGTGGTGGCTACGCCGAGCGGGTCGCGATCCCGGAGGGCCTGGCCATCCCCGTCCCGGACGCCCTCGGGCTCGAACGAGCGGCGGCGATCCCCGAAGCCTTCCTCACCGCGTCGGAGGCGGTGTCTTCGTTGGGCCGGGCGGGCCCGGGCGACTGGGCCTTGGTGCACGGGGCCGCGGGCGGCGTCGGCTCAGCGGCGGTGCAGCTCTTGGCCCGCGCGGGGGCGCGGGTGATCGCCACCACGCGCAGCGCCGCCAAGTGCGCGCTCGCGGCGAGCCTCGGGGCCGAGGTGAGCGTGAGCTACGAGGACCAAGGGTTCGCGGACGCGGTGGCCGAGCACACCGACGGGCGCGGGGTCGACCTGATCGTCGACCTGGTGGGCGCCGCCTACGCGGACCAGCACGCGCGCTGTCTGGCGGTGGGCGGGCGCTGGGTCATCGTGGGGCTATTGGGCGGCGCGCGAGCGACGATCGATTTCGGCAAGATCTTGATGCGGCGCCAACAGTTGCTCGGCCTCGTGATGCGCTCCCGCCCCGTCGAAGAAAAAATCGCGCTCACCCGGCGCTTCATCCGCGAGCTCTTGCCGGCGTTCGTCGACGGCACGCTGCGACCGGTCATCGATTCGGTGTTTGCCTGGACGGACGTCGCGGAGGCGCACCGGCGCATGGAGCAAAACGCCCACGCCGGCAAGATCGTGCTCAAGGTGCGCTGAGCCTGGTCGCGGTCGCTCCCGTGGCCTGCGCGCTCAGGGGCGCACGTCGAAGATCTGCTCGAGCAGCGCGATGATCTCGGCGGGCGTGTCCGCTCCCTGCACCACGTCATCACGCTGCTCGTCGACCGCCGCTCCCGCGAGCCGCTCGCTCCACCCCGGGCGGCGCAACGCCAACACCGGCCGCTGCATTTGCCAGGCCATCGCCATCTCCGTCAGCGTCCCCGCGCCGCCCCCGATCGCCACCACCGCGTCGGCGGCCGCGACGACCAGGATGTTGCGGGCGTACCCCAGGTTGGTCGGCACGACGATGTCGACGTACGGATTGGCGGCCGCGGGATCGGCCCCCGGCAAAAAGCCGATCACGTCCCCCTCGCGATAGCTCGCCGCGACGTGGGCGCCGCGGCTCGCCGCTTCCATGACGCCCGACAGTCCGCCGGTCACCAGGCGGTAGCCCGCCTCCACCAAGCGCCGCCCGAGCTCTTCCGCCGCTTCGAGCGCGGGCGCCGCCGCTCGGCCGTTGCCAATGACGGCGACGATCGGACGCCGGCGGCGGTGGGGGGAGCGGGTCGGCACCCCGGCAGCTTGTCGGTGCCACGCTGGCGGGGCAAGGGCTCAGACTGGCCGCAGGCGCAGCAGCCCGGGACCTCCGCGCACCTGCGCCTGGCAAGCGAGCCGCGCGCCTGGAGGCCCGTGCAACAGCTCGAGCAGCTCCCGCTCTTGCTCGTCCGGAGGGTCGAGCAGCTCCGCCCCCTCCACCACCTCGATGTGGCAGGTGCCGCAGGTCGCCGAGCGGCACGAAAACGGCACCGGCGCGTAGACGTGATCACAGATGTCGAGCAGCGGTCCGCCCTCGGGGACCTCCGTAACCTTGGGCCCGCCCAGCGGGTTTTGCATGAACTCGATCGTGGGCACGCACCGCCAAGTCAAGCCGCTCGGGCCCCGGCGCGCAAGCTCAGCGGGATTGCTCGCGGCAGAGCTTCTCCTGCCGGCGCGGGCAAGAGATGCGGACGTGGAAGTGGTCGTCGTGCGGGCTGACCCCCTCGGGCTGCTTCAGCAGGGGCGCGACCTCCGCCACGTAGCGGCGAAAGCTCGGGTGCCGCCGCGCGTAGTCGAGCAGCCGCGCGCGCAAGGGGCGGGAGACGAAGATGTGACTCAGCCCGGCGCGCTGGTCTTTGACCCACGACTGCACCAGGAGCCAGTTGCGGTAGTCATCGAAGACCAGGCCGCTGCCGTCCTTGGCCTTGCCGTTGGCGTCGAAGGCGACGAAACGCTTCAGCGTCACGGACTTGCCGTGCCGATCGCGCACGAAAAATCCGACATCGGCGTCACGACCGCTCTGGTGAGAGCGGTGACCGCTGAGCGGGCCGCCGTGCTTGCTGGACAGGTCACCCACCACCATCACGGAGCCGGGGACCGCCCGCGCGATGTCCTTGGCGCTGCGACGCAGCATCAACACGAGAGCGGGGTGCCCGTACTCGTTGCTTTTGCTGCTGCCTTTCACCTTCAGGTAGCCGGTCTCCCGGAGCTTCTTCGCCCGGACCTGCCAGCCGCGGTTGGGGTGCCCCACCGACAGGGACATCAACGTGTACGGCGCCCGCCGAAACTCCTTCGGCAGGCTGCGCATCGGGTTGGCTTCCGCCGATGGCTGAGCCATCGCCAGGAAGACCGCGGCGGCCGCGACGAACGCGTGGATGGGCTTCGACATCTTGGCAAACGCGAGGCGCGGGCGAGCACCTCACCCACCGACGGCTAACAAGATCCGGCGGGGCTTGCCAAGTCCCTGGCGCAAAAAAATCCGTCGCGCAGTGGAGTCGTCGCGCCAATCAGGAGGCGGCGCCGCTGGGTGCTCGGACAGGGCGCGCGCCACACTCGGCGCTCGCCGCAGCGAAGCCTCGATGCCTCGAATTCGCTCGCAGGCGTGTAGCATCGGCGCGGTGGCGCAGCCGAGGACCCCAACCACGCTGTTCGCAGGTCCGATCGCGGCCGCTGCGGTCGCCGCGCTTTGCGCGTGGGGAGACCTGCCCCGAGCGGCCTGCTGCTCTTGTAGCGCGCTCGTCGCTCTAGACCCTAATCAAGCGAGACTTTCGGCATAGCTGCGGGAATTTTTCAAAACTCCCGGGTTTTTGGTGGTTGGAAAACAAACCCAACAACCCCGGGAGACCTTTTCAGGTGAAACCGAAGATACGTCGACCGTTGAAGCAAGAGAAGCGGAAGATCGTCGAGCGCCTGGAGCCCTTCATAGGGGGCACGGACCCGAGGCAGGAGGGACGCCCGGAGTTCAGCGGACCATGTCCGACCTACGAGATGTCCGAGCGCACTCGCGCGGTGCCCTACGGCGGCGTCGCCGCGGTCCACCAGCGGGTGCGGCAAGCTGGGTTGCCAAAGATGATCGATTCGCAGCTCGGCGTCTTGAAGAGCGCGCCCGTACCAGGACTCGGACCACGTGCTCAACATCGCCTACAACATCCTGTGCGGCGGGCAGGTGTTGGACGACATCGAGGTCCGTCGTAACGACGCCGCCTTCCTGGACACGCTGGGCGCTTGGCGCCCGCGCGATCCCCGACCCGACCACGGCCGACGACTTCTGCCGCCGCTTCGACGAAGAGGCGATCTGGCGGCTGATGCGTATCATCAACGGGCGTGGATTGCGCACGGACCCCGTCGCTTCCGAGCGTTGGCTACGTCGCAGGGTCAGATCTGGCGCCACCGCCCGCGCGGTCAGATCCTTCCCGCGCAGCGAGGCTCGGTGGCACCTTCCCGCGCAGCGAGGCTCGGTGGCACCTTCCCGCGCAGCGAGGCTCGGCGGCACCTTCCCGCGCAGCGAGGCTCGGCGGCACCTTCCCGCGCAGCGAGGCTCGGCGGCACCTTCC
>JAEZYZ010000229.1 GCA_023418705.1 Pseudomonadota bacterium
GGCACCGCCTGGGCCGCTGCGGTCGGCGCGCCGCTCGGGCGCACGGCGGGCACGCCGTGCGGCGGGGTCTGCGGCGAGAACGGCTTTGGCGCGTTGCCGCGTGGCAGCTCGGCGCCGCATCCCAGGCAGAACTTGTAGTGGTCCTGGTTCTCCTTACTGCACTTCGCACACGTGATCACTCGTCGCCTCCTGACCCCGTTCCCATCGTTGGGGGAGCGCTCGCAACGCCGGCCGAGCCTGTAAGCGCGCGATTATCCACGGCCCCCAGCCACGGTCAAGCATCGGCCGGTCATTCGGGGTCGAAACCGCCCGTCCGGGGCGCGCCGTTTTCATGGAGTGAGGTGCGCCAGCGCCTGGCGCAAGAGCTCGGATAGGGGCTCTTGTCCCACACGATCACCCAGCGCCTTGACGGCGCGTTCGGCTTCCGGCGCGCGATAGCCCATGTTCGTCAGCGCGGTCATCAGCCGTTCGGCGTCCGGCGGGCGGGCCGGGGTTTGAGCGGTCGGGGCCGCGGCGCCGATGTCGGACAAGCGCTCGCGAAGCTCCAGCGCCAGACGCTCGGCCGTCTTCTTCCCGATCCCGGGCACCCTGCCGAGCCGCTTCACGTCGGCCGCGTCGACCGCGGCGGCCAGCTCCGGCGGGGGCAGCACGCTCAGCACCGCGAGCGCGGTCTTCGGGCCGACGTTGGGCACCGCCAGCAGCAGGCGGAAGACGCGGCGCTCGAGCTCGGTCGCGAAGGCGTACAGGTCGAGCGCGTCTTCGCGCACGTGGGTGTGCACGAACAGCTCGACGTGCCCCCGCTCGTCGAGCTTCGCCTTCCCCAGCGTGCCGGCGGGGGCCGCGACGTCGTAGCCCACGCCCCCGACGTCGATGAGCAGGTGGGTGCCGTCGTCAGCGGCGACGCGTCCGCGCAAGAGGCCGATCATCGGTCATCAACTCCATTGCCCATGGCACGCTTCTGGTCTAGCCCCTGGGTCATGTCCAGACCCGCCGTGTTGCTGTTGGCAGGCGCCTTGCTTGGAGCGTGCGCTGGCTCCTCGAGCGAAACGCCGGTCCCGGTGGAGCCGGATTACCGCCGCATCGAAGCGCAGAACAAAAAAGAGCAGGAGCACATCGTGATCGAGGCGGGCAAGCGGCCGGGGCAGGCGCCCGCCGAAGCCCCCACCGACACCGGGGCGGCGGAGGACGAGGCGGCGCCAGCGACGCCCACGTGGGGAGCGCCCGCGGCCGAGCCTCGGCAGGGCGCGACGCCGGGGCGGATCGACTAAAAGGCGCCGCTCCAACGCACCCCGGCGTAGCTCCGCGACAGCTCCGGGCTGAACGCCGGCTGCGCCGCGCGCGCTCGCGGCTCGGGCTCCGAAAGCAGGTACCAGACCGCGCTGCCCGCGGCGATGCCCAGGCCCGCCAAGCTGACCGCGCCGGTGACGTTCCAGCGCGTGCGCGCCTCGTCGCCGGTCTCTTTCAGCTCGGGCGTGGGGCAGACGCGCCCGCCGCAAGCGTCCTCCGCCTCGTTCACGTCCGACACCGCGTCCAGCCACAAGATGCCGCCGACCGCGAAGATCACCACGCCGGCGCCGCCGACGATCAGCGGCAGCACCGGCCGGCGACCCGCCGGTGCGTCCGGCGTGGCAGCGTCGAGGTGCACGACCTCGGGCTCGGGCGCCTGAGGCGGCGGGGGCGCTGCGGGCGCGGGCGCCGGTTCGCTGGCGGGCGCGGCCTGCTGCTCGGCGATCTGCTGGTTTAGCACCTCGATGCGCCGCTCGATTTGATCGCGGTGTTGCACGTCGGGCTTGCGTGCGAGGAACGTCTCGAGCGCGAACACCGCGCTCTGCCGGTCGCCTTGCAGCTCGTGCGCGCGCGCCAGGTTCAGGAGCAAGGCGTGCGCGGTGCAGTCACGCCGGTACGCGTCTTCCCAGTAGAGCACCGCCCGCTCGTAGTCGGCCTCGTTGAACGCCGCCTGTCCGGCCTGAAAGGCACCCTTGGCGGCGGCGATGTCGGACTCCGTCGGCTGCTCGGCGCACTCTGGATACCGGTCGGTCGACTGTGCGTGCGTGTGCAGTGAAACAGAGGCGACGCCTGCGGCGACGAGCCAAGGAACGATCGCGCTTTGCTTGCGAGTTTTCACAGAGGGAGCCTCGACGTTCGCCGATAGCACAGAGGCGAACGGGCCCGAACCCAAAAACCGGCAGCCGCCAAGCCCGCGGATTTCGGCGCTTGTACCGTGGACGGATTCGGGGGCATCGTTCGGGGTGAATGAACCTCCGCGCTCGTCGAACGCCGCTGCCGAGGATCGTCCTGAGATTCGCTGCGTGGCTGATCCTGTGTTTCGCTGGTGTCGGCCTGGCGCCTGCGGTGCTGGCCGCGCCGGCCGGTGAAGCGACGAGCAAGCTCGAGTCCATTCGCGGCTACATGGAAAAGGGCCAGGCGCTGTTCGTCTCCGGCAAGTACCAGGAGGCCGCCGAGGTCTTCGAGGCGGGCTACCGCGAGCACCCGTACTCTGCCTTCCTCTTCAATGCGGGCGTGGCCTACCAGAAGCTCGGGGAGCACGAGCGGGCGCTCGGAAACTTCCGCCGCTACCTGCAGGTGGATCCGAATGCGCCCGACGCCGACCGCGTGAAGGACCGGATCGCCTGGCTCGAGACCTTCATCGATCCGTCCCCCGAGAAGACGGGCAAGCCGGCGCCAGCGGAGCAGCGCAGCGAGGCCAGCGACTCTTCCATGAAGTCGCTGGTGCTGGTCGAGACCGATCCGGACGGCGCCCCCTTGGCCATCTACGAGCGCAAGCAGCCGACGGCGAAGGCCTTCCGTCCGGGCAGCAAGAACCCCGGCTGGGAGCAGGTGGCCGCGGGGACGTCCCCGGCGAGCTTCACGCTGGACGTCGGCCGCTACCACGTGGTGGTCGAAAAATTCGCTGACTACAACCGCAGCGACAGCGTGCTCGACGTGCTCCCCGGTCATGTCCACCAGTTCAAGGCGAACCTCTCGCAGGGCCAGTTCATGGCGTCGCTGCGGGTGACGTCCAACGTCGCCGGCGCGTCGGTCTACCTCGACGACCCGGAGAAGAAGGGGCTGCCCTGGGGCAAGACCCCGCACGGTGAGCTCGTCCCGAGCGGCCAGCACGAGGTGCTCATCGACGCGCCCGGCTTCCAGCCCACCCGCGCGCGCGTGAAGCTCGAGAACGGCGAGCACCGCGAGCTGAACCTGAAGCTCGCGCGCGTGAGCTACGGCATCGTGCGCGTCGACGCCAACACCAACGCGGCCGTCAGCATCGACGGCGTGCCCTCCGGCACCTTCGCGGCGGGGGAGACGCCGCTCGACATCCAGCTCGAAGCGGGGTCCCACCAGATCACGATCGAGAGTGAGGACCACAAAACCTTCAGCGGCTCGATCGACGTGCCGAAGGGGCAGGTGCTGCCGGTGCACGCGCGCATGGTCCGCAAGTACCCGCGCACCGCGGCGTGGACGCAGACGGTCATCGCGTCCGCCTTCCTCGGCGCCGGGATCTACTTCGGGGTCGAGTCGAACCGGCTCTATTCCGAGGTCGAAGACGATCGCAACGCGGGCGCGCTGCAACAGGACGACGACCGGGTCGACCGCGGGCGGATCTTCGCCATCGCCGCCGACGGCGGCTTCGCGGTCGCGGCCATCCTGGGCGGCCTCGCGACCTACAATTTCTTGAAGGATCCCTACCCGGAGTCGTCGATCTCGCTCGGCAAGCTGCGCGAGTTCGACGAGCCCACCCGCGCGCCCGCGCGCCGGCCCCGCGCGGCGCGCCCGCTGCCGCGCCCCCAGCCGCAGGGGCCGGCGCGGTTTCGCCTGGCGCCGGCGATCGACGCGTCGAGCGGCGTGCTCAGCATCGGGGGTGTGTTCTGATGGCCTGGGCGCGGCGGCTCGGGGTGACGGTGGCGCTGTTCGCGCCCGTGGCGTGCTCGTGGTGGCGCTTCGACGAGATCGAGACGGACACGCCGGTGGTGCTGCTGGACGCGCCCGCGCGGCTGTCGGGCGGGTTCGGCTCGGTGCTCGCGGCGACCACCCTCGGCCCGCGCACGCAGCTGCTCGTGGGCGGCGGCGGTCCCAGCGCCGGCGCCGCGGTGTTCGACCTGAGCTCCCGCAAAGCGCCCACCACCGACGCCGTGGGCACCGACTACTGCGATCCAGAGGCGCCCTGCTGGCTCTCGGCGCGCCCGGTGGGCCTGCCGCTCGGGCACTCGGGAGCCGAGTCGCCGGCGCTGTGCTTCGCCGTCGGGCTCGGGCGCGCCAGCAACGACGCGACCGGCGTGGTGGTCCGCTGTGAGCAGCGCTTCAGCTACGCCCTGGCCGTCCCTCCCGAGGTCGACACCGACGTCGTGCAGCCGGCGCTCGCCGGCGCCGCCCCACCCGTGAGCGTGATGGCCGCGGACGGCGCCGAGCGCCCGGCGCTGCTGGTCGCCCTGCCGGAGCGCGAGCAGGCGTGGTTCTACGCGCCCGACTCGCTCGAGCCGGTGCCGCTGGCGGCGCCCGCGCCGGAGCCGAGCTTCGGG
>JAEZYZ010000359.1 GCA_023418705.1 Pseudomonadota bacterium
CGTCGACCCCGCCCCCCTTGCCGGTCGCCGCGGCGGCGCCCGTGAGCGTCGACGAAGGCGAGCTCATCGTCGGTGACGGCGAGCTCATCGAAGACGATCCGAGCTGAGCGGCCGCTGGTCGGAGCCTAGCGAGGACTCGATCTCTTCGCGGGGGCGACGGTCAGCACCGCGCCGGTCGGTCCGGTCGCGTCGAGCTCGGCCTCCATCCCCAGCGGGAGCGGATCGTTGTGGCGGCCGTGGCCCACCGGCAGCCCGGCGGCCACGGGCACGCCGAGCCCGCCGAGCCGTTCTTGCAGCACCTGCTCCGGGCTCACGCCGTGGGGTCCGGCGGGGCAGTCGGTGAGCTCGCCGACCAACACCGCGGCGATCCGATCGAGCTGACCGCTGGTGAGCAGCGCGGTCAGCATGCGATCGATCCGGTAGGAGCTCTCCGTCACGTCCTCCAGCAGCAAGAGACAACCCCAGGGGAGGTCGAGCTTTCCCGCGGCCGCGGCCGTGAACACGAGCGTCAGGTTGCCGCCGACGATGGGCCCGCGCGCTCGTCCCCGCTTCCAGATCGCGAGGTGCTCGTAGCGGCGGGGGCGTTCTGGCTCCTCCAGCGCGGCCACCCAGCGAGCGCGCGCGGTCGCGTCGGCGCGGCCTAGGCCGGCGGCGTTGTGGGCGTGCATCGACATCACGCCCGCGCGGCTGGCCTCGAGGTGCAGCGCGGTGGCGTCGGAGAAGCCCACGATCCACTTCGGACGGCGGCGCAGCGCGCCGAGATCGGCTCGATAGACGATGCGGCTCAGTCCATAGCCACCGCGCGCGCAGATGACCGCGCGCAGGTCGGGGCAGCGTAGCGCCGCGTCGAGCTCCGCGAGCCGGCGAGCGTCGCTGCCCGCGAGGAACCCCTCACGGGCAAAGATCCCGCGGTCGAACTCGACCCGGTACCGCTCGGCCAGCCAGCCCGCCCCGCGCAGCAACAGGGTGCGATCGAACGGCCCGGACGGTGCGATGATGCGCACGCGATCGCCCGGGCAGAGCGGCGGCGGACACGACCAGTGCGCGGCTCGAGCCAAAGTCGCCATCGTGGGTAGCAGCAAACCAGAGCCCGTAGCAACGGGCAAACCCCGACACGGGCGCGCGCCACCGTCGAGGGGCTTGACCTCCCGCCCGTCGAAAAAGACAGTCTTCGGGGCATGGACCGGAACACCGCTCTGGAGCGCGTCTCGGAGGCGGCGCGCGAAGCGCTGCCCGTCGCGGAGCGCTGGCTGGCCGAGCTCAGGCGCTCGGCCGACGCCGGATGGTCCAAGCTCTTGGGAACCGACTTCGAAGACCGCGTGGCCTATCTGCGCGAGCGCTACGCCTCGCGAGGGGGAGATCCCTTCGGGCTCGACGCCGACACGGCCAAGGTCGCGGCGCTCGTGTGCGCCGTGTTTCACCGCGCCTACTTCCGAACCGAGGTGCGGGGGCTCGAGCACGTGCCGCCCGGGCGCGTGCTGCTGGTCGCCAACCATTCCGGCCAGCTGCCCATCGACGCGGCCATCATCGGCACTTCGTTGTTCCTGGACGCCAACCCGCCGCGGGTGATGCGGGCGATGGTGGACAGGTTTACCCAGCGCCTGCCGTTCGTCTCGACCTTCTTCAGCCGGGTGGGGCAGGTGGTCGGGGTTCGGGAGAACGCGCGGCGCCTCTTGGAGATGGACGAGGTGCTGCTGGTCTTCCCGGAGGGGGTTCGCGGCATCAGCAAACCCATCACGCGCCGCTACCAGCTCGAGCCCTTCGGCCTCGGCTTCATGCGGCTCGCGCTGGAGACGGACACCCCCATCGTGCCGGTGTCCGTGATCGGCGCCGAAGAGCAGTACATCAGCTTCGGCAACCTCGGTTGGGCGGCCCGAGCGTTGCGGCTGCCGGTGCTGCCGCTCGCCCCTCAGCTCTTGATCCCCGGCGCGCAGCTGCCGCTGCCAACCAAGTACCGCCTGGAGTTCGGTGAGCCCCTGCGGTTCGATGGCGACCCCGACGAAGACGACCAGGCCATCGAGAACAAGGTCTGGGTCGTGCGGCAAACCATCCAGGCGATGCTCAAGCGCGGTCTCGAGCAGCGCGACGGCGTGTTCTTCTAATGACGCTGACTCCCCAGGTATCGACCGAGCGCGGCGGCAATGGCAGCGCCTCCGAGGGGGCTCCCCGCCTGGCCGTGGACGGCCCCGTCGTCATCACCGGCATTTGCGGACGGCTGGGCCGGCGGCTCGCCCGGCGGCTGCATCGAGTGCGGCCGGTCATCGGCCTCGACGAGCGGCCGTTTCCCGACCGTCCCAAGGACATCGAGCACCATCAGCTCGACATCCGAAGCAACCGCGCGCGCGACGTGCTGCGCCGGCGCGACGTGGCAGCGGTGGTGCACCTGGGCGTCCGGCACGATCCGCGTCCCAAATCGCCCGAGCACCACACCTCGAACCTGATGGGGTTTCAGAGGCTGCTCGACGCCGTGCACCAGTTCGGCATCGGCAAGCTGGTGTTGCTGTCCACCGCCAACGTCTACGGACCGCGCCCGGACAACCCGCAGTTCTTGAGCGAGGAAGCCCCGCTGCTTGGCGCCGGGGCGTTCAGCGACATGCGCGATCTGGTCGAGCTCGACATGCTCACCCAGTCGTTCTTCTGGAAGCGCCCCGACATCGAGACGGTGATCCTGCGGCCCTCGCACATCGTCGGCACGGTCCGCAACGCACCCAGCAACTATTTGCGGCTGCGGCGGGTACCCACGCTGCTCGGCTTCGATCCGATGATCCAGCTCGTGCACCAAGACGACGTGGTGCGGGCGATCGAGCTGTCGCTCGCGCCGGGCGTCCGCGGGATCTTCAACGTCGCCGGGCCGCCGCCCGTGCCGCTGTCCCAGGCGCTGGCGCTGCTGGGCCGCGCCACCTTGCCGGTGCCGCACAGCGTGGCGAAGCTGTCGGTCGATCGCATGTGGCGCTGGCGCATCACGTCGTTTCCCGCTCCCGACCTGGACTTCATCCGTTATGTTTGCATGGTGGACGATCGTCGCGCGCGTCAGGTGCTCGGGTACGCCCCGGCGTACGACCTCGTCCAGACCTTGAAGTCCGTCGACGAGGAACGCTGGTGATGCGCAGGTCGTTTCGGGTGGTCGTCGCAGCGTGGCTCGTGGGGGCTGCGGCCAGCGGCTGTGAAAGGGAAGCGCCGCCCGATCCGGTCGTGCCGGCGCCGCCTGGCCTGGCTTCGGGGGCACACGCGGCGCGCGGCGCGATGGCGGCGGACATCGGCTCCGACGGTGGGGGCCTCGAGCCCGAGGAAGCTCCCGAGGATCACGGCGAGGTGGAGCAACCCAAAGCCCCGGGCCCGCCGGCGCCCGCGGGCGCGAGCCAGGGGCTGCCGCTATGACCCGCGCGACCCTCGCGCTGCTCGTGGTGAGCCTGGCCTGGGCTGGCAGCTGCGGCGGCCGCGCGCTCCGCTTCGACGGTCCGGCGCCAGAGTACGAGCGCCCCGAGGTGCCGCCCTGGGACGCTGGCGCCCCGCGCGATCCGCTGGCGGCCGCGGCCGAGGGCGAGTGGCTCGACGAGACGAGCTCGGGGGATGCCGGAGCCGCGGAGGCGCCGGAAGGGGCGACCTTCGACGCGGGCGCGCCGCCGTCGGAGGGGGGGCGCGACCCGGGCCCGTCGATTGGCGACGCCGCTGCCGATTGAGCCTCGGCTTTTCCGATCGCGCCCGGTGGGCTAGGCTGCGGGGGTTCGTCGAAGGAGTGAACGAAGGTGAGTGCGATCCGCGAAATGGGCGAGCGTGCCAAGCGCGCCAGCCGCAGCTTGTCCTCGCTCGACCGGGCGCGAAAGGACGCTGCGCTCCGAGCGATCGCGAGGCGGCTGCGTGAACAGCAGCCCGCGATCACCCAGGCCAACGCCATCGACATCGAAAAGGGCCGAGCGGCCGGGCTGTCGGCCGCGATGCTCGACCGCCTCGGCATGGGGGCCAAGGCGGTGGAGGCGGTGGCCTCGGCGGTGGAGTACGTCGCATCGCTGCCGGACCCCGTGGGAAGCCGCAGCGAGATGCGGCGGCTGCCGAGCGGGATTTTGGCCGGGCGGCAGCGGCTCCCCCTGGGCGTGATCGCCATCGTGTACGAATCGCGCCCGAACGTCACCGTGGACGCCGCCGTGCTCTGCCTGAAGTCGGGCAACGCCGTGCTGCTTCGCGGCGGCAAGGAAGCGGCTGAGACCAACCGCGTGCTGGGGCAGGTGATCCGCGACGCGATCGGCGAGCTTGGGCTGCCTGCGGACGCGGTGCAAATCGTCCCCCCGAGCGATCGCGAGGGCATCCGGCAGCTGCTCGAGCTGCACGACCTGGTCGACTTGGCGATCCCGCGCGGCGGCGAGGGCCTGATCCGGTTCGTCGCCGAGGTGGCCCGCGTGCCGGTGGTCAAGCACTACAAGGGCGTCTGTCATCTGTTCGCCGACGCCGGCTGTGATCCGAAGATGGCGATCGCGCTGACGCTCAACGGCAAGGCGCAGCGCCCTGGCGTCTGCAATGCCCTGGAGTGCCTGCTGGTGCACGAAGAGATCGCGCCGTCTCTGCTGCCCGAGCTCGGCCGCGAGCTGAAGCAGGCAGAGGTGCAGGTGCGAGCCTGTCCCGCCGCGCGGGCGTTCCTGCCCGACGCCGTCGCCGCGACCGACGACGACTGGGGGGCGGAGTACCTGGCGAAGATTTTGGCGGTGCGCGTGGTGAAGGACATGGACGCCGCGCTCGAGCACATCGCTCGCTACGGGTCCAATCACACCGAAGCCATCTGCACGGAGAGCCACTCGCGCGCACAGCGCTGGCTCCGCGAGGTGGACGCCAGCTGCGTCTTGGTGAACGCATCCACCCGCTTCAACGATGGCGAACAGCTCGGGCTCGGCGCGGAGATCGGGATCTCGACCTCGAAGATGCACGCCTACGGCCCCATGGGACTCGACAGCTTGACCACCGAAAAGTGGGTCGTCATCGGCGAAGGCCAGATCCGCAGCTGAACGTGAGCACGAAAAAACGAAAAACCGTTCGGCGCCCCCGCTCTCCCGGGCGCTCTACCCGCACCCAAACCACGGCCGCGACCAAGCCGCGACCGTCGGCCGACGCCCAGCGGATCGCCATCTTGGCGGCCCAAGCCGGGCTCGACAAAAAGGCGGCGGGTGTCGAAATCATCGATGTCACGGGGAAGGTCGACTACGCCGACTACCTGGTGCTGATGACCGGGCACAGCGATCGTCACGTGACGACGATCGCCGACGCGGTCGACGGGTTCCTCGGGCAGAACGGCGTCGACGCCATCTCCGTCGAGGGGCTGCCGAACGCGCACTGGGTGCTCATCGACTTCGTGGACGTGGTCGTGCACGTGTTCTTGGAGGAGGCACGATCGCTCTATGATCTCGGTGGCTTGTGGATGGACGCGCGGCGGGTGCCCGTGCCCGTCACCTCCGAGCTGGCACCGTCCCCCGATCGATGAAGCTTTACGTGGTCGCGGTCGGGAAGCTCAAGGACCGCGCCTACCGCTCGCTGGCAGACGACTACCTGCAACGCATCGCGCGCTACGCGCGGGTGCAAGAGATCGAGGTGCGGGGACCGGCCGAGCTCGCGACCGCCGCGCCGGCCGCTGCGACCACCGTCGCCCTGGAGGTCACCGGCGAAGCGCTGACCAGCCCCGAGCTCGCTCGCCGCGTGCAGCGTTGGGGCAGCCAGGGCAAGGGGGATATTGCGTTCTTCATCGGCGGGGCCGAAGGCTTGCCCGAGGATCTCTCGAAGCGCGCCAGCGCACGCCTGAGCCTGTCGCGGCTGACCCTGCCGCATCGGCTCGCGAGGGTCGTGCTGCTCGAGCAGCTGTACCGAAGCCTGACCATCTCGAGGGGAGAACCGTACGCGCGAGAAGACTGACCTCCCGCTCTCCTCCTTCGAACTTTTTGCGGGAGAGCATCAGGACCTTCGCCCAAACCTCTTTCGTCCTTCCTATGAAAACGAGGTCCGAAGTAGGCACCACGAGCTCCCTTGAATTTTTCACAGGAAGGCGGGGACGATCGGAAGATTTTGGGGGATGGGGTCCGAAGCGGGCGTCGGTGCGTGGGGCGTCACAGCGCTTCCCGTCGCGCCGGTCGCGATCGACTCCGATCGGAGACCGACGACGTCGGTCCCCCTTCCGATCTTTCCGCGCCTTCCTGTGAACAAGCTCCGAGTCGACACAGCTCGCTGTCTCCGTCGTGAAATCCGTTTTCACTGACTCGAGGTGGGCCGAAGGCCCTGCTGGTCTTTCTGTGAACAAAAACAGCGGAGCCCGCCGCGGTGGACTCTTCGCGCACTTCGCTTTCATGGAAGGGCGGAAGAACGGAAGGCGGACGGTCGTCCCTACGCCTCGAGCTTTTTGCGGCGGCTCTTGTCGACCAGCCACGCGATGCCGATGGAGAGCACGTAGAGCAGGCAGAGCGGGACCGCGAGGAGAAACTGGCTCATGATGTCGGGCGGCGTGATGACGGCCGCCACCACGAAGGCGATCACCACGAAGTAGCGCGCGAACTTGATGAGCTGCAGGTGGTTGACGACGCCGGCGAGCGACAGGAAAAAGATCAGGACCGGCAGCTCGAAGACCGCGCCGAACGCGATCAACATGCGCCCCACGAACTCGATGTAGTCGCCGATCATGACAGTCGGCGTGATGTCGAGGGCGTTGTCTCCGATCTGGCCGCTGAACCCGAGCAAGTATTGGAACGCCATCGGTGCCGCGATGCGCCAGCAGAAATAGGCCCCGCCGGCGAAGAGCGCGGTCGAACAGACCACGAACGGGATGGCGAGGCGTTTCTCCGAGGAGTACAACCCGGGCGCGATGAACGCCCACAGCTGGTAGAGCAGCACCGGGAGCGCCAGCACGAACCCGCCGATGAGCGCCAGCTTCACGTAAGAGATGAAGAGCGCAGCGGGCGCCGGGAAATGCAGCGCGGGTTTGTCAGCGAGCGCGCCCTCGTTCCAGGCGTCGATGAAGGGGCTCGTGAGCAGGAGCAAGAGCTGCTCTTTCACGAGCCAGCAAGCTGTAGAGGCGATCAACACCGCGAGCACGCTGCGGATGAGCCGGCCGCGCAGCTCATCCAAGTGCTCCCAAAAGGTCATCGCGGCTTCGTCGGGGTTCGCGCTCATGGCTCGCTCGTCGACGGGTGTTTGGGCGCGGCGGGGACCGGCGCTGGGCGAGCGTCGGCCGCGGGCTCTGCCGGCGGCGCCGGGTGAGCATCGGCCGCAGCCTGAGCAGGCGGCGCCGGCTCCTCGCCATCATCGACGACGAGGTCGTCCGGCAGGGCGCCGTACGCATCCGGGCCTTCGGGCGGGTACTCCCGCGTTCGATCGATCTCGACCCGTTCCTGATACGGGTCGTTGACGGGCGGGCGATAGGGGGGCGGGGTGTATCCGCCGCCGCCCCGGACCAGGGAGCGCAGCTCCGTCAAGCCGCCCTGCAGGCCTTCCTGGCGCAGGAGATCGTCGATGCCGGTCTGCTGCCGGACCTCGGTCGTCAGCCGGCGCAGCTTGCGCACCCACTGGCCCAAAGTCCGCAACATGCCGGGCAGCTTTTGCGGACCGACCACGATCAGCGCGACCGTTGCAATCACCGCGATCTCGGTGAACGAGATGCCGAACACGAGGGGAACGCTACCGCGCGGCCGGCGCCTCGGCAATTGCCCATCGGGACGTCGGTCGTGTCCTGAGGCCGCCGCGGGGCCGGCCCGGCTCGGTCCGAGCGACTGCTGCCCCGCCGCGGACCTTCAAGGCTCGACCCAAATGGGATTGGTGAAGGCCAGCGGGCGGGTGCGCGGGGTGTGCACGTTGGGCAGATCCTCGCGCCCGCGCGCCAGGACGACGACGAACCGGTCGCGGCCGAGCTCCAGGTCGAGCGTGCCGTCGAACCTCAGCACGTTCTTCGTCCGGGCGACGTTGATCCAGCGGGCCCGGCGCCCGCTCTTGCCCACCAACACCTCGATGTCGGAGACGTCGACCCAGGGCGCGGCGCGGACCTGTATTTTCAGGGGGACGCGCGTGCCTCGACCGCTGACGGTTCCGCCCGGCAGGACGCCGTAGATGCTGGCGTCGATGACGGGCCCCGTCGTCACCGTCAGGCTGCCGGCGCGGATCGCCCGAACGATGTCCTCGGGGTTGGCGCGCAGATCCTGACGGTCGTCGGTCGCGTTGCCGTAGCGGATGAGGTTTCTGGGGATGCCGGGGTCGATGTAAAATAGCTTGTGCGAGTCGCTGTTGCCCGTGGCCGCGTAGCGGCGACCGAGGCCGAGCTGGCGCAGGTAGTCCATCAAGACGATGCGCACCCGCGGTTCGCTCCAGGCGTCCAGGCCGTTGAACACCTCGAGCGCATCGAAGTCGGCGACGTAGCTGTTCGCATAGGCTTCCGGGACGAGGCCGGTGGTCGGATCGACACCGAACGCCCCGAAGTAGCCGATGCCACGCAGGCGCGGGTGATTGACCTGGATGATGCCGTCGGGCGCCGCGCGCCGCATGCTGTCGAACAGTTGGCGGGCCGTGGTGTCCTCGTAGTCGATCTGGGCGGTCGGCGCGATGGGGAAGACGTTGAAGTGTCCGAAGCGGTGGCCGACGGTGCTGACCTCGGTGCCGACCATCGTCATCAGCTCGGAGGCGAGCTTGCCCGCGGCGCGGAGCGCCGCCACCGTAGGTCCCAAGTCGGTGATCGCGTAGTGGTCGCTCGCCACGGCGAGCTCCACACCTTCGGCGGCCACCGACAGGACCCGGGTCGACAAGGCGACGTCCGCGTCCACGCTCGGGACTTGATGGAGGTGGAGATCGGCTGACAGCACACCCGGGGTGGTGATCACCCGCGGCAGCTGGCCCTCCACCCTGGTGGTGCGCCCCGCGGTCACGTCCACCTTCCAGACCCGGGCGTCGCGCTCGATGCCCGCCGTCGCCATCACCTCGTAGCGCCCGGTCGGCAAGGAGCGAGAGAAGCGCCCGGTCCCGCTCCAGACGAAGCGACCGGCGCCGCGCTCGTCCCCGTCGTTGCCGAAGTCGGGCGTCTTGCTGCCGCCGAGCCCCCGGAAGCTCAGCTTGGCGGCGAGCGGCCGGCCGTGCTCGTCCGTCACCTCGGCCTCCAGAGTCCCTTCCGGGCGCGCCTTCACTTTCGGATCCGGCAGATCGTCGTAGCTCAGCATCCGCTGCACGACGATCGACTCGCCAGGGCCGAGGCGCTGCCGCACGTAGCGGGCACGGATCGCTGGCGCGAACCCGTAGTGCTCCAGTTGGTAGTCGAGGCGCATCCGAGCCGGCACCAGGGCTGACAAGACGAGATCGCCGCCGGCGCCGTGGCGGCCGATGTAGCCCGCTTCGCCGTGGAAGGTCGGACCGGTGCGGCCGACCCCCTCCACCACGTAGTCGGCGTTGCCCCACTTGAGGGTGTCGCTGGCGATCAGCAACACCGGCGCCCCGCCGGCATGTTCGAACTCCGTCGTCACGATCAACCGCGGACGCACGGGGTGCAAGCGGTAGCGCGTCGTCACGCGCACCTGTCCGCGCCCCAGGTCGACCCGGGAGAACGTGAGGACTTCGCCCTCTTGGTGGGTGACCCGTTCTGCGGTGACGTTCACCAACGTGCGCTCGAGCTGCAAGGTCGGGTGCAATAGCCACAGGCCGTCCACGTGCCGCGCGTCGCCGAGCTGCGGAGACGCCGGGCCAGGATCGTGAGGCCAGAAGTCCACCAACCAGCCGTCGGACTTGCGCACGATGGCGGTCGCGACGCCGTTGCCGAGCGCCAGGTCCCCCGGGCGCGATCCGATGCGCAGGCGGCCGGCGATGAGCGCGCTCGTGACCTCTCGGACCCGGGGCAGCGGCACCGGATCGGCGTCGGCACCCGTCGCACCGGCACACAGGCCTGCGGCGAGGACAGCGGGAGCAAAACGGCGGGTTCGAACGCCGGCCATGCCCAACCGTAACCTATCTGCTCGCCGCCCGAGCTCCTACCGGTGCGCTCTGCTCGCGGCGGAGAGGTCGGTGGGATTTTTTCGTACACCGGGGGCTGCGGCGGTCGCCATCCAGGTGGCGGCGTCGATCCCGACCCGGAAACCCGCCCCGTGCGGGGCCCGCGCCGACGCTGCCGAGCCGCGAGCGGGCAAAGGTCTCGGCGACATCGGGGTCTCGGGTCTGGCAAACGGATCGGTGTACACTTTGCGACGTGCTGCTCGGATCGTTCTTCGGGCTCCTGGTGGTCGCGCCGTTCGTCCTCGCGTACTTTCTCATCATCAAGGCGACCGACCGCTACGAGCCGGAGCCTTGGTGGCTGCTCGGGGTGATGTTCGGCTGGGGGGCGGTGGTCGCGACCCTCACGGCGATCGTCGGCAACGAGATCGGAGGCGCGACCGTTCGCTGGGCGCTGTCCGCGCAGGCGAGCGACGCGTTGGTCCAGGCGTCGACGGCGTCGTTCGTGGCACCCCTGGTCGAGGAGACCACCAAGGGCGTCGGACTGCTGCTCTTGTTCATGCTGAGCTCGCTCTGGCTCAAAGAGCTCGACGGGCCGCTCGACGGCGCCATCTACGGCGGGGTGGTCGGTCTTGGCTTCACCTTGACCGAAGACGTGCTCTACATCGGCAGCGCCGCCGCCAGCGGCGGGGTGGCGGGGTTCGCGACGGTGTTCGTGTTGCGAACGGTGCTCGCTGGGCTGAGCCACGCGACATTCACGGCCATGACCGGCCTCGGGCTCGGCATCGCGGCGGACACGCGTTCGACGGCCTTGAAGCTCGTGGCGCCGTTCGTGGGTTGGTGCGCCGCGGTGCTCCTGCACTTCGTTCACAATTTCCTGGTGACGTTCTTGATGAACGATGGGGCGGGGCTGGTGGTCAAGTACCTGTTCTTTTGGACGGTGGATGCGGGCTTTTTCTGTTTGATCGTGGCGCTCGGCCTGCGCGATCGACGCATCGTCTCAGACGGCCTACGCGATGAGCTCGGCGGGCTGGTCCACCCGTTCGAGTACGAGCGGACCACCAGCCATTGGATGCTCGTGCCGGGTTGGAACCTGCTTGGCCTCCTCGGCAGTCCGAGCGGGTACGGCAAGAGCCGCAAGAAGCAGCTCGACTTGATCAAGCTCGCGTTCTTGAAGCGCCGCCGACAGCGCGGCGATCGCTCGGCGGAGACGGCCATGCGGGAGCGGGAGCTCCGAGCACGGATCCAGGCCGCGGCCGCGGCCGGGGTGTTCGTCGGCGCCCCCGCGCCACCGAGACTGCACGCTTGAGCGGCGACTCACACCACGCGGCAGCGAGAAGGTCAGATTTTGGGATTGGGGATGGGGTCCGAAGGGGGTGTGGGTGGGTGGGTCGTCACAGCGAAACACGTCGCGCCGGTCGAGATCGACTCCGATCGGGGCCCGCCGACGTCGGGGCCCCTTCC
>JAEZYZ010000421.1 GCA_023418705.1 Pseudomonadota bacterium
CCCATGTCCGCGCGAGCGTCAGCGCGCGCCCCCATGTCCGAGCGAGCGCCAGCGAGCGCACCCAAACCCATCCCCCGAGCGAGCGCCCCGTGCCCCATCGCGCTGCCACCGACCCAGCGGGTGAAACGCGGGCTAGCCCACCGTCGTCACACGAGCGTCAGCCAATCCTGGTACTGATCGTCCTTGCCGGTGACCGCGCGCAGGTAGGCGCGCTGGAAGGCGGCCCCGAGCGTCTTTCGGCCGGTGGCGAACTCCATCCCGTCGAGCTCTCGCACCGGCGTCAGCTCGGCCGCCGTCCCGGTCAAAAAGACCTCGTCGGCCCGCATCAGCTCCTCCCGGGTGAAGGCGCGGATGGTGACCGGAACCCCGAGCTGGCGCGCGATCGTCAAGATGGAATCGCGCGTGATGCCCGGCACGATGGACGAGCTCTCGTCGTTGGTGAACAGGCCGCCGTCCTTGACGAAGAAGACATTTTCACCGGTCGCGCTCGCGACCGTGCCGTTCTGATTGAGCAAGATGGCATCGTCGAACCCGCGATCCACGGCCTCGTGGGCGGCCAGCACGCTGTTGGCGTAGTGGCCGCTCGCCTTGGCCATCGTCGGCATCACGGTGTGATGGAACTTGCGCCAGCTCGAGGTGCAGACGCGGATGCCGTTGCGCAGCGCCCCCTCGCCCAGGAAGGTGCCGAGCTGTCGCGCGGCGATGAACACCCGCACCGGGCACTCACGTTTCGGCTTGAGGTCGATGGGACCATGCCCGAAGTAGGCGAGCGGCCGGAGGTAGCCGTTCTCGATTCCATTGTTGCGCGTCACCTCCACCGCTCCCTGGATCAGCTCGTCGACGCTGTAAGGCACCTTCATGCCGTACAAGCGGGCCGAAGACACCAGCCGGACCACGTGATCTTTCAGTCGGAACAGCGCCGGGCGCCCGCGCACCGTCGGGTAGCAGCGGATCCCTTCGAACACCGCGGTGCCATAATGCAGCGCGTTGGCGTAGTAGTGCAGCTTCACGGCGTCGGCCTCGCGGAGCTCTCCGTTCCACCAGATCCAGCGGGCCAGAGCCTGGCCTTGAGACCGTTTCAGCGGCAGCGCGTCCTCCTCCGGAACCCCAGAGAAGCTCGGCCACTCCATATCCATCGGCTCCATGTTCAGCTCCACTCCTTCGGCACTCGAAATATTCGCTAGTTTAGCAAGTCCTTCCACGGCGCGCCGGTACAAAGCCGCCGTCCTCAGAGCAACGTGAGCACCCAGGCCCCGCCGACCCAAGCGCCGAGCGCCGAGCCGACGGTCGCCAACACGGCGATCAGCAGCACCCGGGTGATGCGGTTGGCATAGATCCCCCGCAGCGTCATCGCGTCCTGGCGCACGTTCTCGCAGTCGGTGACGGTCGGCCGCCGCAACCAGGCCTCGACCAACCCCGCCACCATGCCGGCGCCGATGGTGGGGTTCAGCGACGTGATGGGTGAGGCGACGAACGCCGTCAGCAGCGTCAGCGGCTTCGGTTTTCCGAGCAGCGTCAGCAGCGCGGCGAAAATCGAGTTCGGCAGCACCCAGGCATAGAGCATCCGCCGGAAGTCATCGAAGGGAAGCTGGGTGTAGCCGTAGTAGAAGGCCGACAGCACCACGGCCGGGAGGAGCCACTTCAGCGCCTTGCTGGAGAGCGACGGCGGCGGGATCTCCGACAACGCCTCTCGATCGACGCTCTGGCCGAGGTTGGCGAGCATGCCCGCGACGTGTCCGGCGCCGACCACCGCCACGATGGTCTTGCCGGGCGCCTCCTGCACCATGGACATCAAGTACCGATCGCGCTCGTCGATCATCGGCTCGCGGATGCCGGGCAAGTGCCGCGCGGCCTCGGCGAGCGCCTCCGAAATCGTGTCGCGCTCTTTGAGCGACTCGACCTGCTCCTCGCTGAGCTCTTCGGTGGCGAAGGGCGCCGCCAGCAGCACCGAGGAGAGCCGGAGCTTGTTCCAGAAGCTCAGGTTGTGCCAAGCGCGCTTCAGCGTCGCCTGAACGTCACGGTCGGCGAGCACGAGCTCGGCGCCCGCTTGCTCGGCGGCCTCGACCGCCGCCAAGAGCTCCGCGCCCGGCCGCACGCCGAGCTTTTCCCCGAGGCGGCGCTGGAAGCCCGACAAGGCCAGGTTCGCCAGCAAGAGCAGCACCTTCTTGTCACGGATGATCTGAAAGACGTCCAGTCTCCGCCAGCTGCTCTCGTCGACCAGCGCTTCGAAGCGCGTCTTGTCGAGCTCGACGCAGACCGTGTCTGGCTTCACCTCGGTGATCACCCGGCGCACCTCCTCGACGCTGCGCTGCGAGATGTGCGCGGTGCCGACGATGTAGATGTCGCGGCCGTCGTGCTGCACGCGGGTAACGTTACCGGACTGTGTCATCGAGGCGCCGCAAGCTATAGCGTCCGGGCGGCGCCCGCCAGCTCCGACTTGCGTCACGCCAGCGCTCCGCCAATCCTTCCCGTCGTGTTCTCGCGCCGAACCGCTTGCTCGAGGCAGATCAACGCCCTCACCGAGGCGCTCGGTCGCCGTCGCGCTGCGGGCGCGCGCCTGCTCGACCTCGCCAATTCGAACCCGACGGCGTCCGAGCTGCCCTACGCGGCGGACGAGATCCGGGCGGCCTTCGCGGGGGCGGCCCTCCTCGACTACGACCCCGATGCCCGCGGCGTCCGGGCGGCGCGGGCGGCGATCGCCGCGCACTGCCAAGGTGCGGGCCTTCGGCTGGACCCGGAGCGGCTCTTGCTGACGGCCAGCACGAGCGAAGCGTACGCGACGCTCTTCAAGTTGCTCTGCGATCCGGGCGACCAGGTGCTGGTGCCGGCGCCGAGCTACCCTTTGCTCGAGCACCTGGCGGCGTTCGAAGGCGTGAGCCTCTCGCGCTATCGGCTCGCCTACGACGGCAGCTGGTACGTCGACTTCGACTCGCTCCGTCGCGCGTTGACGGAGCGGACGCGCGCCGTGGTCGTCGTGCACCCGAACAATCCGACCGGCAGCTACGTCAAGCAGGAGGAGCTCTCGCGTCTGATCGAGCTCGGTCTGCCGTTGATCTCGGACGAGGTCTTCCGGCCCTACCGCTTGCGCGCGCCGGCCGACGCCGCAGGATCGCTGTTGCAGTCCGGCGCCGAGCTGGTGTTTTGCCTGGATGGCCTCTCGAAGCGCGTCGGGCTGCCGCAGCTGAAGCTGTCGTGGATGGCGGTGGGAGGGCGTCCGGATCTGGTGGCCGAGAGCCTCGAGCGGCTGGAGCTCGTCGCCGACTGCTGGTTGTCGGTCTCCACCCCCGTGCAGCAGGCTGCTGGAGAGCTGCTTCGAGCGGGTCTCCAGACGCAGGCGGCCGTGCTAGCGCGGCTCGAGCGAAACCTCTCGACCCTCAAACGAGAGCTCGCGGGGGCGGCCTGCGATCCCTTGAGGGTAGAGGGGGGATGGAACGCCATCGTGCGGCTGCCGGCCGTGATGTCCGAGGAGCAGTGGTGTCGGACGCTGCTCGAGCAAGACGACGTCTGGGTGCAGCCGGGCTATTTCTACGATTTTGCCAGCGAAGCTTACGTGGTGGCGAGCCTGCTCACCCCGCCGGAGCGCTGGGAGGAGGGGGTTCGGCGGTTGCGCCGGCGCGTCGATCGTGTCGCCGGCTGACGACGTGAGCGCCCGCGGCGATCAGCCGCGGGGCCCCCGCCGGCGGCGCGTGAGCAGGACGCCGCCGAGCAGCAGCGACGCGGCCAGGCCGAGCGCGTTCGGGGCGGTCTGCCCGGCGGCTCGGCAGCCGCAGCCCCCCGGTTTTTCTTCGATGGTGCCTGGCTCGTCGTCCTCGGCCAAACGATCGTACTGATCGCCGCTCGAAGAATCCGCCGACGAGCCGCTCGAGGAGCCCTCCTCCGCAGGTTCCTCGGCGTCGAGGTCGATCTTCTGAGTCGGCTCGGAGCTGGTCTGCCCGGGCTTGGAGTCCGCGTCGTCCTTCTTCTTCTTCTTTTTCTCGCCGCTGAAGACCATCGGACGCCGATCGATGGTCTCGTTCTCACCCTTGAGCTTGAGGGTCACCGGCGCGCCGATTTTGCGGCCGCTGCGCGAGTCAACGATGCTGACGCGGTACTCACCGGCCTCGAACCCGTGGGCGCGCGTGATGCGGAAGGCGAACTTGGTGCGGGTTTGGATCTTGCCGGTGCCGGGGTCGAGGAAGCCCACGTCCACGCTCTCGATGATCGGCATGCGGTCGGTGAGCGGGACGGTGCGCTCCACCAGCTTGTCGCCCTCGATCATCGCCCGCTCGTAGTACGCTGTGGGCTCGAACTCGAACTTCACGGGGAGGTGGGCCGTGTCCGGAGGCTTGGGCAGGTAGATCGCCAGCTCGAGCTTCCAGGAGTCATCGTCCCGTTCCTTCACGCTGGTCGACTTCCACTGGACGCGACCCACCGCCAGGGCAGTGGCGGTTAGCAGCAACACGCTCAGAAAGAGGCCTTTCATCAATAGCGGTCGCAGCCCAGTCACACGATTCGAACTCCACATCCTCGAAACCTCCAGCGGCGCGGACGCTAGCACGAAAAGGAGCGTATTCGTTCACGTTCCTGGCGCGTAAATCGGGCCTGCCGGCGTGTTTCGCGGTGAAGATCCACGTCGAGACGATGCGTGAAATTCCACAACGAGCCGATCCTTCTTGCTGTGTCGGATCACATGCACGCGCGCGACCCCGCGCCGCTCGTTTCAGTGCACGACCGCTGGCGGCGGCGCCATCTCCACGATGTTGACGGGCCAGGCCGTGGGCTCGCGCTGAAAGCCCTCCGACCCGGCCAGGCGCCAATCGACCCGCAGCTCGTACTGCCCCGCGACGGGTGGCATCGGCAGGCCCAGGGTGCGTGTCCGGTAGCGAGGGGTGCTCGAGCGGTGCGTGAGGACGTCGCTGAACGTCTCGAGACCCGACGCGGCGACCAGCGCGAAGCGCACCTCGAAGCTCTGACCGACCTCGCTCGAAGCGAGCTGGAAGTAAGCATGGATCTCGAGCGGCACGACCCGGTTGGGCGGCGGCGGGGCACCGGCTGGGACGTTGATCTGCTCCACCAAGTTGAACAGCGTCACATTGTTGGTCTGCTGATCGAGCACGGAGCCGCTACATAGAGCGAGCAGATAACAGCTTGGCATGATGATCTTCGGCTAGTAGGCGGAGGGGCCCGTCCCGGTCGCGAAATGGACGACGGTGGCGGCTCCGACCAGGAATAGGGCCACGCCCGCGCCAGCGCACGCAAGCCGCAAACGCCGGACGCCCCGCGCCGAGCGCGCGAGCCCCCAGCGCAAGCAGGCCAGCTCTACGCCGTAGGACAGGTGAAACACCGTGGCCAATAGACCGACCAAATAGAGCAGGGCCTCGGCCGGGATGCCCCAATCGGTGGTCGACGAGAGCGTCGCGTAGAGCTCGCTTGGCACCTCGGCCCGCACGCGCTCACCGGTCAGGAGCGGCAGCCGCGCCGTGACGACGTGGTAGATCAAAAAGAGGAGCGTGATGCCGCCCGCGAGGTGATGCAAAATGCGCGTTCGCTCGCCGCCGTCTCGCGGCTGAAGCGCCCAGCGCGCGCTCTGGCGGAGCCCCACCGCGGTGTGAACGCCGAGCGGCAACCACACCAGGAGCGCGGACAAGAGCAGGGCTGACCCGCCGTCGGGGTCGGGGTCGGCGAGCGGTGCCCGCCCGAAGCCCGCGGCCGCGTAGCGCAACACATGCCAGAC
Organism: Pseudomonadota bacterium; assembly: GCA_023418705.1. Taxonomy (GTDB): domain Bacteria; phylum Myxococcota_A; class Polyangia; order Polyangiales; family Polyangiaceae; genus JAEZYZ01. The sequence continues at coordinate 5,714 of JAEZYZ010000421.1, forward strand.
CACGAACACACCCAGCGCGACCGCGCCCAATAGACTGGCGTCCGCCATGACCCGTGGGCGGCGGTCCGCCGGGCCGTTCGTCGGCGGGTCCGGGGGGTGATATCGGGCGGCTCCCATTCGCGAGCTCTGCGCAGATGGTCGGGCCGGCCCCCGCGCGCGCCATCCACTCGACCCACGTGCTAAGTGAGTGGGGCGGTGCCGTCAACCCCACGCTCGAGGCTTCCGTTCGGCTGGCTCATGGCCATGGCGCTCGGCGCCTGCGCCGGGTCGAGCTCTCGCGAGGCACGCCCTGTCCCGACGCTGGCCGAGTCGGCTTCGGCGCAGCGCTCGTTTCAGGACATTCACCGCCGCTGGCTGCTCGGCAACGCCGCGCAGCGGCTCGAGCTCGAGCGAGATTTGGAGCGGTTCTTGGGACAGCACGGCGAGGACGATCGTGCTCGGCTGGTGCGCGTCTACCTCGGCTGGATCCACCTTCAGCACGGTCGTCTGGAGCTGGCGCGCCAGTTCGTGGCGCCCATCCGGCGGGGACCGCCGGGCGCGGTGCACGACTTCGCCGACGTGATCGAAGCGGCGATCCTGCTGCGAGAGAACGAGCCCGCGCGCGCTCTCGGATTGCTCAAGCCGCTGGACGGCAAAATCATCGACGCGCAGCAGCGGCTCGTCTACGGCGAGCAGCTCGTCCTGGCACACCTCGCGCTCCGCAACTGGGCCGAGGCGGTGGGGGCGATGCTCGACTGGACGGCGGAGGCGGCGGCCGCCGATCGCTCCTGGGTGCAGTCCGTCGTCGTCGATCTGGTGGCGCAGATCCCGCGGGCGGCCCTCGAGCGGGAGCTCCTTCGCATGGACGAGCAAGCGGCGCTGCTGCACGAGTCGCGGACGCGCGCTCCGGCGCGGCGCTGGTTGCAAGATCAGCTTCGCCAGAGGCTCGCCCGGCTCGCGCTCGAACAAGCCGACGCCGAGCTGGCGCAGCGCCTGGTGTCTGGCAGCGGCAGCCTCGCGCGCTTCGGTGACGCGGCCGAGGCGCTCACCCGCCTCGCCTCCGAGGGCGGGGTCGCCCCGCGGGTGGCGGGGCGCTCGGTCGGGCTGGTGCTCGACCTGCGGAGCGGCGAGACGCGCCGTCGCTCGGCCGAGGTCGCAGCGGGCATGTCGCGGGCGCTGCGCGCGGCCTCGCCCGACCCCGAGGCGGGGGTGCGCCTGTTGATGCGAGACGATGGCGGGGAGGGAGGTTCGGTCAGCGAGGCGCTGGCGGAGCTGTCCGGCGCGGGCGCGGCGATCTTGGTCGGTGGCGTGGACCGCGACGGCGCGGACGAGCTGGTGCGGTTCGCCGAGCAGCAAGCGATCCCGACGCTCATCCTCTCCGAGCCGCGCGCCGAGCGGCTGCCCCCGTTCGCCTTCGTCCTCGGCGAGAGCGCCGCGCGCGCCCAGCGCGTGCTCGAAGCGGCGCTCGAGCAGCGCGGACTGTCGCCGATCGCCAGCGTCGGCGCCGCCGACGGTGCCTGTGCGGCGCCGCCGAAGGCCGCCGGGCTGCCGCGCTTCCCCGTCCAGAGCTGGAAGGCCGAGCGGATCGAAGGACTGCTCTTGCTCGGCGATCGATCGTGCGCCCGCGACGTGCTCGCCGAGCTCGCGGCGGCTCGCCAGCGTCCGGTGGTCGCGCTCGGGCTCGAATGCGCGGACATTGCAGGCAGCACCGGACAGCGGGAGGTGAGCATCGCCGCCGGGCAGTTCCCGGGTGGGGACGCCGTGCGCGGCAAGAGCTGGTTCGAGGCGCTGGGGCACGATGCCGCCGTGCTGGCGGCGGTGGCCCTCCGGCGGTTCCCCCTGGAGGCGGCCCAGGATCCCGAGGCGGTTCGCCAGCTGCACCGCCTCGCGCGCGCGCAGCTGCTCTCGAGCGAGGCCGATCTGTGGTCCACCGATCGCCGCGGGTTCGCGGGCACGCAGCACATCACCCGCGCGCTCAGGGTCGAGAGCTTCGGCGAGGGCCCCGCCGGGCGTTGAGCAGGAGCGTTCGATGAAGCTCGAGGTGCCGCTGCCCACTCGCCGCCGGACCATCCGACTCGGTCGAGCGCTCGCGAGCTGCTTGTCTGCCGGTGATCTCGTCATCCTGGATGGCCCGCTCGGATCGGGCAAGACCTTCCTGGTTCGGGCGACCTGCCGCGCGCTCGGCCTGCCGGCGTCCGAGCGCGTGACCAGCCCGACCTTCACGCTCGTCCACGAGATCCCGGTGCACCCGCCCATCGCGCACGCCGATCTCTACCGTCTGACGGCCCCGGAGGAGGTCGCGCAGCTGGGCCTCGACGCCTTGCGCGCCGAAGGTCACGCCCTACTGGTCGAGTGGGGGGCGCCCTACCAGAGCCTGCTCGGGGGCGACGCGCTGCTGATCTCGCTCTCGATCACCCCCGAGCGCTCGGCCCAGATCGCTGCCAGCGGCCGCCGCTCTGGTCAGGCGCTCGAAGAGCTGCGAGAGTCGCTGCGACGTGGAAGCTGAGCAGAGCGCGCCCCCGGGCTTGTTCGACCGCGCGTTGCGCCCGATCGCCGACGTGCTGGACGCGCTCGGGTCGTTGTTGCTCCTGACCGGGCAGACGCTGGTCTGGTTGATACGGCCCCCGTACCGCATCAGTCAGCTGATTTTCGCGATGGACTTCATCGGCGTCCAGTCGATCTTCATCGTGTCGCTGACGGGCATCTTCAGCGGGATGGTGTTGGCGCTGCAGACCGTGCACAGCTTGCGGCAGTTCGGTGCCGAGGGGGTCGTCGGTGCCATCGTGGCCATCTCCCTCACACGCGAGATCAGCCCCGTCTTCACCGGGCTGATGGTGACCGCCCGCGCGGGCAGCGCGATGGCGGCGGAGATCGGCAACATGCGCGTGACGGAGCAGATCGACGCGCTGGTGACCATGAGCGTCAGCCCGGTGCAGTACCTGCTCTCACCGCGGCTGCTCGCGGCGGTGATCGTGGTGCCGCTCCTGGCCGTGCTCTACACCTGCGTCGGCATGGTGGGCGCCTGGCTCGTGGCGGTGGACCTGTTGAGCGTCGATCCGGGCATCTTCATCTCGAACATCGAAAAGAACCTGACCGTCAGCGATCTCAGCATGGGGTTCATCAAGTCGGCCGTCTTTGGCTTCTTGATCTCCGCCATCTCCTGCAATCAGGGGTTCACGGCTTCCGGCGGCGCGCGCGGCGTCGGGCGCGCGACCACCCGCGCCGTGGTGCAGAGCGCCGTCGCGATCTTGGTCGCCAACTACTTCATCACCAGCTGGCTGACCGCGATTTAGCGCGGCTCATGCCGCGCCGGGGGAGGTTCGAGGGGACTTCGGGTGTCGCCGCGGGAACCTCTCGGCGGCTTTCCAAGCTGGTGTGGCTGGAAACTGCCGCTATGCTGCGTCCCCGGCGGCCATGTCCCAGGCGCAAGATCTCCGAACGGCGGCCGCGCCGCACACAGCGCCGCTGCCGCGCCGTGCCGCGCGCAAGACCGTCGCCCGGCGGCGCCTGCTGGCTCGCGCGCTGCTGCTCTGCCCCGTCGCCGGCGTGGTCGCGGGGGACGTTGCGCTCCGTGGCGAGCGCCTGTTGGCGCTGAGTGCGTTCCATGGGCTGACCTACGCGCTCGCGGTGATAGAGAGCGGGCTTCTGTGGGGCGTGCTGTTGTTCGGCGCGTCCCGCCGGCGCGGGTGGGCGGCCAAGCTGCTCGGCGGCGTGTTCGTCGTGATGTCGACGCTCGCCTTGGGCGGTCAGCGGTACTTTCACGAGCAGTACAACGCGTACCTCAACGTCGACGTGTCGGTGTTCGCTTCGAACTTTTTCGACAGCGTCGTGAACCAATTCTGGGCGGACGCTCCGAACTACGCGATGGCCACGCTGCCGGTGTTTTTGGCCGCGACGGGCTTGGTCTGGGCGGCGCGCCGCGCGCTGCGTCCCCGGCGGCGACCGGCGGCCATTTGCGGCAGGGTCGCGCCCGTGTTGCTGGTGGCGTCTCTGTTCATCCCTACTCAACATCGGCAGTGGCAGGCTTCCACCCCCGATGTCCTGTACCTGCACGCGGTCGGCGGGCTGCTGCGCACGCAGCTCGGACTGACCGAGCAGAGCCACCAACTTCGGCCCAAGGCGCGGGATTCGTTGCCGATCCCAGAGGTGGTCGCCGAGCCGCACCCGCCGCGCAACGTGCTCTTCATCATCCTGGAGAGTGTGCGGGCCGACAGCGCCTGTGTGGCCTACGATCCCGCGTGCCGGGCGACCCAATACAGCAACGCGCTCTTGCCTGACCGGGTTCCGCTGCGACAGATGCGCGCGCTCGATTCGAGCACCGCCATCTCACTGGCCGTCTTGTGGGCGGGCGTGGTGCCGACCGCCTCACGAGAGGTGTTGCACACCTGGCCGCTGATCTTCGATTACGCGCGCGCGGCCGGATGGGACACGGCATTTTGGACCAGCCAGAACCTGATGTTCGGCAACTCGCGCTTGTGGGTCAAAAACCTCGGGGTCCGGAAGTTCTGCAGCGCGACCGAGCTCGACCCGGCGGCGGACCTGGACATGGGGGCCCCGGAGAGCTTGCTCGCCGAGCGCGTGAACCGGGAGATCGTCGAGCTCGAGGAGCCGTTTCTGGCGGTCGTGCAGCTCTCGAACGTCCACTATCCGTACTACGTCGAGCCGGATGGCCCCCAACCTTTTCAGCCGGCGACGACCAGCAAGGCCCCGGAGAACAACCAGGAGTTTTTGAACCACTACCGAAACGCCGTTCACCAGCAGGATCGGCACGTGGCCTCGATCATCGCTGCTTTGAGGTCCCAGCCCGCCGGAGAGCGCACGGTGATCGTCTACACCAGTGATCACGGTGAGGCGTTTCGGGAGCACGGCCAGATGGGCCACACCTTCAGCGTCTTCGACGAGGAGGTGCGGGTGCCGGCGTTCGTCGACGCGCCGCCGGGGACGCTGACCGACGCGGAACGGGCGGCGCTCGAAGGCAAGCGGGACGCTTTCACCTTCCACGTCGACGTGGCGCCCACCCTCATCGATTTGATGGGGCTCTGGCGGCGACCGGAGCTCGAGGCGTTTCGGCGCGAGATGCCCGGCAGCAGCTTGATTCGGGACGCGCTCACGACGACGCCGCTGCCGATGACCAACTGCGCGGGGGTCTGGAGCTGCGCGTTCGAGAACTGGGGCATCATCCAGGGCCACAGAAAGCTCGGCGCCCGCGCCTGGGATCATCGCTACAAGTGCTTCGACCTCCTGCGCGATCCGAGCGAGCGGCACGATTTGGGAACGGCCGCGTGCGCCGACCTGCTCCAGGTGGCGCATCGGACCTTCGGGAGGCTCCCCGGCGCCGACGTGCCGAGGTGAGCGATCGACGGTCTTAGCTCAACGCCAACATGCGATCGATCGGCACGCGCGCTCTAAGGCGCAGCTCATCGCTCATCTCGAGGCGCGGCTCCAAATCCCTGAGCGCCAGATACACCTTCTCGGGGGTGTTGAGGCGCATGAAGGGACACTCGTTGCAGGCGCAGTTGCCCTCGGGCGGCGCCGCGATCAGCTGCTTGTCGGGCGCGTGTTTTTGCATCTGGTGCAAAATGCCGGGCTCGGTCGCGACGACGTAGGCCGGCGCCGCATCTTCCTGCACGTACCGCAACAGGGCCGCCGTGGAGCCGATGAAGCTCGCCATCTTCAAAATGGGCTCTTCGCACTCGGGGTGCGCGATGATCTTGGCTTCAGGGTGGCGCGCCTGCAGCGCGATCAGCTTGCGCTCGCTGAAGGTCTCGTGGACGACGCAGCTCCCGGGCCACAGGACCAGCTCTCGCCCGGTTTTTTGGATCAGGTAACGTCCGAGGTTTCGATCCGGGGCGAACAGGATGGTCTTGTCCGGGTCGATGGCCTCGATCACCTTCTGCGCGTTGCTCGAGGTGCAGATGTAGTCGCTCTCGGCTTTTACCTCTGCCGAGCAGTTGATATAGGACACCACGACCGCGCCTTCGTAGCGTGCCTTCCACGCGCGGAAGCGATCGACGGGGCAGCCATCGGCCAACGAGCAGCCCGCCGCCGGGTCGGGCACCAACACGATCTTGCCGGGGTTCAAGATCTTGGCGGTCTCTGCCATGAAGTGCACCCCGGCGAAGACGATCACATCGGCGTCGGTGCTCTTCGCCTGCTGCGCGAGCTGCAAGGAGTCCCCGATGAAATCCGCCAGATCCTGGATTTCGCTCTCCTGGTAGTAGTGCGCGAGCAGGACCGCGTTGCGCTCGCGCTTCAGGCGCCGTATGGCGTCGTCGAGATCGGGTTCCTGCTCGGGGCGGCTGGCCGCAGCGACGATCGGCTGAACCATGTGTGAATAGCTACCACCGGGCGCGGGCGCGGCCAGCCGCACCACAGCCGTCTCGGGTCGACCGTCCGGTACAAAGGTTCGGGGAGAAAGATTCGGGGACAGGAGAATTCTCCAGCTGAGCAGTATTTGTTCGTGATTTCAGCGAGTTGGTCGTGTGAGGAGGTGTGACAAAACGATCATGCCCCTCTTGATCTCCAGGCGCGGCCCATCCAGCCTACTCAGAGCAGCATGCATCGATCGGCGCTTTCTCTCTCCGCCGCCCTGATCGCCTGTTCGGCGGGGGCGGCGGCCAAGGAGACCCAACGGGTCGAGCCCAGCCGCGTGGCCGTGGCAAGCTCGGTGATCCGCGACTACGCCGCAACCCAGCTCGCCGTGGAAGAAGCCGGGCATCGCGCCGCTGCGGATGCGGCCGAGGTCGTCCTGGCTGTCGCCGAGGCGACCCCGCTCGAGGGCGGAGACGAAACTCGCGATGCCTTGAGCCTGCCGGAGCAGAGCGACGCCAGCGAACCGAGCGCCGCTCCCGGCTTTGGCTATCGCTCCCTGCTCGGGGCGCTGTTCATCGCCCGCGATCTGCAGATCCCCGGGGCCGAAGGCATGGGGTTGCGGCTCATCCCGACCCGGACGGCGCTGTCGGGCGAGAGCGCGCCCGTGGTCCTGCGGCCGCGCCTGGTCGGCAGCGGCTGGGTGGGCATGGACGTCGCCGCCAGGTTCTGAGCGTTCACTCGGTCGGCCTACGGTCGACCTTCGGTACGGCCTGCTCGAACCGCGCCGCGAGCGTCTCCGGTGGCAGCGCCCGGCCGAGGTCCAGCTCGAAGTCCGGCACCTCCGCCGGGGCAAGCTTCTCGAGCAGCTCCCGCACCTCCCGCGGGCTCAAGCCGAGCTCGAGCAGCCCGTCCTGCGCGAGCTTGGCGTCGCCGCGCGCCTGGATCCCGCCGTCCGGCGCCGTGGCGACCAGGTGCCGAAGCGCGTCGAGCTCGAGCCGGCTCAGCCGCGCCCCGCAGACGTCATAGTCGATCCAGGCTTCGTAGCTGAGCGGGGCGATCCGCTTCAGCATCGCCGCCATCAGTCGACCATATTCGCGGATCTCCCACTGAGCGTGCGGTTCGACCCGCAGCCGCAGAAAGTGCATCAAGTTGTGGAGATCGATTTTCCAGTACCACTGGGTGTAGGTCGAAAGCGGCAGATCGATCCGGGCAAGCTCCCGGGCCACGTCTTCCTGCGTCAGCCACTCGTAGGCCTTCTGGCTGCTGTCGCGGATGCCCTGCCAGTGCTGGACCGCTTCGGCGTACACCCGCTCGGAGACCGGCTGTCCGCTCCGTCCCTGGTTGTTGGCCTGGCTCTGGGTCTGTAGCTGCTCCGGGCTCGGCGTGTAAAACAGCATCGGGATCAGCGAGTAGCGACCGCTGTACTCGTTGACGTTCGCCGTGCGGTGGCGGATCCACTGGCGTGCCACGAACATGGGCATGCAGCAGTGAAACTTCAGCTCCACCATCTCGCTCGGGGTGGTGTGCATGTGCCGGCGCAGGTACCGCAGCAACCCTCGGGTGACGTTGCGTTTGCGCGTGCCGTAGCCGTAGCTGACGCGGGCGGCGCGCTCGACGCATTCGTCGGTGCCCATGTAGTCCACGAGCGCCACGAAGCCGTGGTCGAGGACCGGGAAGTACAGGCCTAGGATCTCTTCGGCGCCGGCGGATGTGGGTCTCTTCGACATGGCAACTACGAGCGCCGGTGCCCTGGCGCCCGCGGGTCGCGACGCCTGGTCGCCGAGCAGACACCCGGCCTGGCGCGGGTCAGTACTAGAGCAGTAAACCGTTCCGGCGCAAACCGTTTGTTTGGAGGTCTCCGGGATTCTCGGCACCCGGCGAGCGGGTCGGTGCGCTCGGCGGAGGGAGACGCGTCGGTTCGGGCGCGCTAAACCTGCGGCTCGGAATCGTTCGGAGGCCCCTGACGTTCGACATGACCCAAACACTCCGCCAGCGCGCTCGGTGGGCCTGCGCCATCTGGTGGTGCGTCGGCGCTTGCAGCACGGTCGAGCCCCGTCCGCCGAAGACGACCGCTGCGGTCAGCGCGCGCGCACCGAAGCCCGCCCGGTGGATCAGCGGCGCGCGCTTTACGATGTTGCCGGACGCCGCAGAGGACGGCAGCGCCGGCAGCGATGCCGACGGCAGCCTTCGGTTTTTGGTGGGCGGCTTGCGGGTGCTGCAGGGGGCGGACGGGTCGTTGCGCGCGGCCGACACCTGGCTGCCGGTCGGCGGCGCGCCGAAGAGCCTCGAGATGCCGGCGCGGCTCGGCGGGGGCTTCGTCTTCTTCGCCGGGCGCTCGGAGGCGACGTCGTTGTGGCACGCGCCGACCTGGACGGGCACGCTCGAGCCGCTCGCGAACCTCGACTTCGACGTGGGCGAGGTCGTCGCCGGGTTCGATCGACTGTACGTCGCCGATCGCCGCAGCGGCGAATGGTTGGCGATCGATCTGGACAAGCGACGCGTCACCGACCTCGGGCCATTGCCGCCGTCACCGGCGTACGAAAACCTGGTGTTCGCCGACGACTGGCTGGGGGCGGCGGAGGTGCCGCTGCGCGGACCGCTGGTGACGTTCGACGCCGGAGCGAGCTATGTCCCGCTCGATCTCGCCGTGCAGCGCATCGACGCGCGAAACGGGCGACTGTCGCTGCTCACGCGCGACGGCGCGCGCTTCGTCCTCACGCGCGACGGACAGCTGCAGCAGAGCCCCGGGGAGCAGGAGCAGTCGCTGTTCGAGGGGGCGGGGCGCTCGGCGCAACAAATCGAGTGGGCGGCGCTCGATGGCGGCAGTCCCGACCCACCCGCCGCGAGCGGGGCCCGTCCCTTCGGTCGCTGGCCGCTGCATGCCGCGGTGCTTCGCGGCATCGCCGAAACCCAGGAGACGGCGCTGGTCGCCGGGGGCGGGGCGCTCGGTCGCGTGCGCCTCGGCGACGGCAAGCTGCTGAAGATCGCAGAGGGCGAGTTTCCCGCGGGCGCGGCGTGCCAGGGCTTGCTCGTCGGTGAAGGCGTCGGCTTCGTCTGTGGGCTCGAGGGCGGGAGGACCACGGTGCACGCCTTTCGGCCACCCTTTTCGGCGCCCGAGGTGCTGCGCTTCGACATGCCCCGCTACGTGGCGTCCAGCGGCAACGGGAGCTTGGTGATCCGAGGCGGCTGCAGCGCGACGTCGAGCGTCCCCGATCTGTATTGCATTCGCGACCGAGCGGGCGCGCTCCGGCAGATCCGGGTGCGGGGGGATGTCGGGGCCGAGCGGGTGGCGGCGCTGCGCGACGGGCGGGTGGCGGTGCTGGTACCGCCGCGGCTCGGCGCCCCGGGGCTGCTGACGTTGATCGCCGTCGACGGCTCGGCCGAAACGCGGCGGCTCGACCTGAGCAAGGTCCGGAAGAGCGAGCGCGCGTTGATCGATGAGGGCCTCTGGCTGGACGGCGTCCAGCAACGCGAAGGCGGCGAGCTGGCCACGTGGGTCGCGGGCAGCGGCGCCTTCGTGGGCGTGCGCGTGGCGCTGGACGGGAAGGTGCGCACTGGGCGCCCCGAGCGCGACGTGCAGCGCGCGTCGTTCGCTGGACCCCTGGCTTTGATCCAGGGGGACTCGGGCTTCGGAGCAGAGACGGTGGACGGGGGCTTCGAATGGCGCGAGGTCGAGCTGCCGCCGCCGCTCGCTTCGAACCGAGAGGGAGCGCGTTCGACGCCGGCCCTGCGCGGGTGCAGCTCGGTCGGGTGCGCGGTCGACGGCTGGCTGCGTGTGGGATGGGCCGACGGCGACGAGCGGCAGCGGCTGGTGATCGCCGAGCGACCGCCGCCGTCGGTCATCCCGGCGCCAGCGGGCGGGCGGTGGCTGCTCAGCTGCGCCTTCACCGGGCAGACCAGCGGCCGCGGCGATGACCCAGAGCCGGCAGCCTCGGGGCGCTATGGACGGGAAGCCTTCGGCGCGGGCAATCCCTGGGAAGCTTTTTTGGGCAAGCCGCCCCCGCCGAAGCGACCCTCGGAGGTTGGCTTCTTTGCCGACACGGACGCGTCGCTCGTGCGGCTGCGCGGCTACGTCTGGGGACCGGAAGGCGCGAGCTGGGAGCGGGCGGGCAAGTTCGCGCTGACGGTGTTCGATCGATTCTCCGTCGCTTCCCCGGTGTGGTCGACGGTCACCACGCAGAGTCCCTGGGCGGACGCGGTGACCGCCGCCCAGGCGTTTGGCGATGAGACCGGAGGCGGCAGTCCGACGAGCTGGAGCGCCGCGCTCGACGCCAGCGGTGACAGCGGGGTGCTGCTGATCAGCGCCGGCGGGCCCCCGCAGCTGTTCGTGTTCGAGCGGGATCGGGGCATCGTGGGCGTGGCCGATGTCGGCAACTGGACCCTCCCGCAGCTGTCGGGCGCCGCTCGGGTCAACACCGCCTTGTACTTCGGGTCCATGTTGGGCAGCGAGCTGCGCGTCTTCGCGATCGAGGCCGGACGATTGCGCCTCGTCCAGAGCTTCGCGTTGCCCTCGCGGGAGCGCGGTGGTGCGCGCTTGCTGAGCACCGTGGTGCGCACCGCGAGGGGCGATGGACTGGGCGTGTTGGTGCGCTCGGTGAAGCTGCGCGGGGTCGCCTCGAGTTGGTACATCTACCCCCTGGACCTGAACCGGGGCAGCGCCGGGGAACCGGTGCACCTGGCTGCCAAAGATCTGGCGAAGCCGCCGCGCGCGTGCGACGAACGGGACAACGGCTACTTGCTCGAGGGCTCGCTGCCGCTCGAGCCGCACATCGACCTCGAGAACGCCTCCGAGGCCACGAAGGTGCGCCGGGTCGAGGCGCGCGTCATCGCGAGCAGCACGGGGGACTTGTGCGTCGACGCCCTCGCCGCGGAGCTCGAGGCGCCGGAGCCCGATGCGTTTCGAGCGCGCGTGACGGATGCCCTGGTCCTTTGGCCAGGTCGGGACACGAGCGCGCTCGCGCTGCGCAGCCCCCGGGCAGGGCGCCGCTGGAGCTTCCGCTGCGCGCTTTGAGACCTCGGCACCGCATCGTTCATTGCACGAATGAAAGACGCCATGGCGGGCGCGTCATGCGAAGCCGCCATCGCAGGGATGACATCACACGATTGTGATGTCACCCATTTGCAAAACAATGGTCGTGCTGCTAGTTCGTCATTCGTCCGCGTGGAGCGAGGCTGCCCCCCCCCCGGCCCCTCTACGCGGACGTTTCTTTTTCCCGGTGACGTTCGTTCGCCGAGGCGCACCGCTCGTCAGACGCGGTCCTTCTCCAGCTTCTTCGCCATTTGGTCGCCGAGCTCGATGGCGCGGCGGGTCGCGCTGTCGACCGCGTCGATCAAGGTGCGCCGGAGCCCGCCGCTCTCGAGCGTGTGCAGGCCAGCGATCGCCGTGCCGCCGGGGCTCGTGACCATGTCCTTCAAGCGTCCCGGGTGCTCGCCGGTGTCCAGCAGCAGCTTTGCCGATCCGTAGACGGTCTGCGCAGCCAGGAGCAGCGCCGTGTCCCGGTGCAGGCCCACTTTGACCCCGCCGTCGGCGAGCGCTTCGATCATCAACATCACGTACGCCGGGCCGCTGCCGGACAGGCCGGTGACCGCGTCGATCAGCGACTCATCGAGGGTCACGGTGCGGCCCACGCCGTCGAACAAGGCCTTGGCGACCTGCAGATCGCTCGGGGTCGCCTGCGACCCGGGCGCGATGCCGGTCGCGCCCGCCAGCGCGATGGCTGCGGTGTTGGGCATGGCGCGGACCACCCGCACGTCCTCGGGCAGCCGGGCCTCGATCGCTCGGGTCGAAATCCCGGCGGCGATCGACACCACCAGCGATCCGGACGAGAAACGTCCGCCGAGCTGATCGAGCACGCGGTCGACCGCTTGCGGCTTCACGGCGAGCACGATCAGGTTGGCCCACTTCACCAGCTCGGCGTTGTCGGTCGTGGTGACGATGCCGTGTTCCTGCTGCAGCTCCTGCAGCCGCTCCACGCGCACGTCACTGGCCCGGATCTGCCCCTGCTCCACCGTCTTCGAGGCGAGCATTCCGCGGATCAAGGCGCCCGCCATGTTGCCGGCGCCCAGCATGCCAATCTTCATCCCATCCATTTTGGTTGCCTCGCCTCGAGTCCCGTATCGATCAACCGAAGAGGCTCCGGAGCTTCTCGACGAACGAGCGCTGCTCCGGGCCCACGTCCTCACCGAGCTCGGCTCCCAGCTGCTCGATGAGCTCTTTGGCCTTGGGCGACAGCTTCGTCGGCACCTCGACCGCGATTTCGACCAGCAGATCGCCGCGCCCGCTGCGTCCGCGATGGGCGATGCCAGCCCCGCGGATGCGCAAGACGCTGCCCGGCTGGGTGGCGGGTGGCACCTTCACCGTGGAACGCCCGTCGAGCGTGGGGATCTCGACCTCTCCGCCGAGCGCCGCGGTGACGAACCCAATCGGCACGCGACACGCGATGTCGTCGTTGACGCGCTGAAACAGCTCGTGAGGTTTCACGTCCACCACGACCTCGAGATCTCCGGGGGGGCGCGCCGGGTGCAGGCGGCTCCCGCCCCCGGGGATCACGCGGCTCGCGCCGGGCTCGATACCAGCGGGGATGCCGACCTCGACGGTCCGACGCCGCTTCGTCACCCCGCGCCCGTGACAGTCCCGGCAAGGCTGGCTCACGCTCTTGCCGGCGCCGCCGCACTGCGGACACGGTCGCTCCACGACGAGCGGTAGGAGGCCTTGCTGGATGCGCACGCGCCCGTGGCCGCCGCAGGTCCGGCAGGATGACACGGGGCTGCCGGGCTCCGCGGTCGTGCCCTTGCAGCGTTCGCAGACGTCCAGGCACTCGTAGCTCAGCTCCTTGTCGCAGCCGAGCGCCGCTTCCTCGAAGGTCAGGCGCACTTGGACCTGGACGTCGCCGCCGCGTTCCGCGGTGCGGAAGCCAAACGCCCCCAGCAGGTCGTCGAACAGGCTGTCGAAGCCGCCCAGATCCACGAACCCTGGGCCGGCGCCGCCCCCGCCCGCCTGGAACGCCGCGGCGCCGTATCGATCGTAGGCGGCCCGCTTCTGGGGATCGCTGAGGATCTGATAGGCCTGATTGATTTCCTTGAAGGTCTCCGCCGCGGAGGGATCGTTCGGGTTACGGTCCGGATGGTGCTTCATCGCAAGCTTGCGGAAAGCGCTCTTCAGGTCCGCATCGGTCGCTTCGCGGGAGATTCCCAGCACCTCGTACGGGTCGCGCACGGGTCCTCAATAGCATGATCTTACGGGAGTCGCTCCGGTCCGAAGGACACCCGGGCGCCGGATCCGGGCGCCTACCCCGGCGATCCCGACGTAGGCGTGGGTGGACGCCCCCCGGCCAAAACGGGCAGCTCGGCCCGGAGCTCTTCCGGGCGGGCGCGAGACGTTTTAGTCTGCTGCCGATGAACGCCTCCGACTCGGGCTCCGATCGCCGTCGCGACGAACGGGCCGTCATCGAGCTTAAGGTGGAATACAAGCGTCTGAACACGTTCTTCGCCGACTACACCAAAAATATTTCTCGGGGCGGCACGTTCATCGGGACCAGCAAGCCGCTGCCCATCGGGACCGAGTTCATCTTCGCGCTCGGCGTGCCGAACCTGCCCGAACCGCTGAAGCTCCGGGGCAAGGTGATGTGGACGACCGCCCCCGAGGATGCGAGCCCTGCCAACCCTTCGGGCATGGGCATCGAGTTTCAGTACACCAGCGAGGAAGAGCGCAGAGAGAAAGAAGCCGCCGTCGAGCGGCTGCTGACCGAAGAGCTGGGCGAACACCTGGCTGCCCGTCTGCTCGGTCGCGAGCCGCAGCGATAGCCTCGGACGCCGATTCCGAGTTTTGATTCTTTGTTTCTGCCGTGATCTGACGTCGATCTGCCGGTCGCTACGGCAGCTCCACGTTGTCTGGCACCTCGAAGCGCACGCCGCGCTCGAGCGCGAGCAGATCGCGAGCGATCGTCACTTCGACCAGCTCGATGGCCTTGCTGCCGGCGATCTCGGCCAAGCTCGTCTTGGCGGCCGCGCCGCCTTCGGCGCGGCGCGACATCACCGCGTAAAACTTGGCTTCCGTCTGCTCGATCGGGCTCTTCGCCGCCTTCAGGAGCTGCTCGTTGTCGAGCTTGCCGCGCGCCCACGCCTTCAGCTTCGCTGCCCAGCCCGTGCTGTCCTCGATGGCCGCGTAGGCTTCTTCGGCGGTGCCGTCGCTGATGACCTTCATCTGTCGCTCGAGCAGCTGCAGCCACAGGGCCGCGTAGATCAGGTCCTCGTCTTCCAGGCCGCCCTCGACCCCGCGCTGCACGGCGTCGCGCGCGGCCATCAGGTCCTCGTGGGTCAGCGCGCGCCGCGTGGCGTCGAGCACGGTCGCGGTGAGCTGGTGCACGTCGGAGCTCGAGGCCTCGAAGGCACGTTCGGTGGCGCGGCGCGCCGCGCGATCGGCGCCGTAGTGTTCCAGGACCCGCGCCAAGAGCCGCTCGGTTCGGGCCTTGTCGCCGTCGGCCTGCGCCGCCTGGCGCGCCGCCAGCACCCGGTCGAGCGCACCCCGCAGCGCCTCGGCCGCCTTGGGGCCGTTGCCCTGATCGCGGTAGAGCTCGAACATCCCGAGCAACGCTTCGGCTTCGCCGGCCGTGTCCCGCGAGCTTCGGGCAAGCGCGAGCACCTGTTCGAGCGAGCGGGCCGCTGCCTGGTCGTCGCCGCGCTGGCGATCGATGGCGGCCAGCAGCGAGAACGCCGCTTGGGTCGGTTCGTTGCGGGCCGCCGCCTCGATGTGCGGGCGCGCGCGCTCGATCTCGCCGGCGCGCGTCTCGAGCGCTCCCATCACGAACCTGAGGCGCGCTGGGGTCGGGCGCACCAGCCGCGCAAGCTTCGCTGACGAAGCCGCCGCCAGGATGGGGGCGGCGTGCTCGAACACGCTGCGTGACGCCGCCAGCTGGCCTGCGTCCTCTTCGGCGAGCATCCCGTGCAACACCAGGCTGAGCGCGGCGCTCAGCTCCTGCGGGCCGGTGTCGTCGGCGACGGTCGACGCCAGCACGACGGCCGCGGCCTCGGCCATGCCGAGCTCGACCAGCTGCTGGGCGAGCGGGATCGCCGCTTGGATCGCGCCCGGCTCGCTGCGGTAAAGCCCAAGCGCGGCGCCCCAGGCGGCGGCGCGCGCCAGCTCCGGATCGCCCTCACCTTGGCCCTGGCTGGCGGAGTGGAAAATGCGGAACAGATCGAGCCAGGCCCGCGGATCGTCCGCCTCCGCGGCGCGTTCGAGGCGGTCGCGCAGGCCCGGCGCCAAGAGCCGGCCCAGATCCGCGTTGTCGATCGCGGTCAGCGCCCCGCCGGGGTCTCCGTGGCGCAAGTGCAGCGCGACGAGCACGAATCCGGCCGACCGCATCGCGCGGAAGGCCTCGAACGCTTCCCGCGTGTCCTCTCCGCTGGCGGCCAGCTCGGCAGCCTTCGAGTCGACGGCCCGCTGGACCCAGGCGATGGTCGCCTCGCGAGCCGCGATCAGCGCCTGCTCGGTCGGCTCGAGCAGCGCGCGTTGCACCGCCAGCCGCTGATCGCTGCCCGCCGCCTGCATGGGGCCGCGCTCGGCGTCTTCGCTCGCCCAACGATTCAAATTGGCGACGTGCGCCTCCACGTCCGCGCGCTGGCGCCCTTCGGGCAAGACGCTGCGCAACATGCCGTACAACGCGAGCGCCCGCCCTTCGTCGCCCACGCGCGCGACCTCGCGAGCCGCCCAGCGCAGCGCCGGCGCGTTGCCCTCGACCATTTGCAGGTGCAATTCGCCAGCGCGCAGCAGGTACAGCGCGCCGGTGACCGCCGCCAAGCCGGCCTCGGGCTTGCCAGCCTCGAAGCGTTGGCGGGCGCGCTCCAGCTGGCGGCGAACCACGCCTGCCAGCAGGTTGGTGCGTTCGACGCTCGGGGTGGGGTCGAGCAGCACCTGATGCGCTTTCGGCCCGAACTGCCCTTGAGGGATCTGAGTGGGAGCGATCGGCCCGGCGTTCGGCGCGTGGGCGGGGTCGCGGGCACCGCTTTGCGCCGATGAGCCGCAGCCGGCGGCGAGCACTCCGAACAGGGCCACGAAGACGAGCTTGCGCATTGGCGAGGAGTCTACACGCGAAACCGGGCGGCGCACGATAGCAGGGCCGGGCTCTGGCGCGCTCGCGCAGGGCGGGGCAAGGTGGGAGATTTCCCGCGCAGGCATTCGCCGGTCGCCGCACCGGCCGACCAGTGCGGTAACGTACCAGCCCTTTCGTCTCATGAACGACTCCTCACGCCCGCCCGTGCGTCGCCTCGCCGAGTTCGAGGTGATCCGTCGCCTCGGGGCGGGGGGCATGGCGGAGGTGTTCCTGGCGAAAAAGCGCGGCGCCGAGGGGACCTTCAAGCTGCTGGTCGTCAAGCGCATTTTGCCCGCTCACTTGTCGTCGCGCCGGTTCCGAACGATGTTCGCCGAGGAAGCGCAGCTTGCGACGCGCCTCAATCATCCCAACATCGTCCAGGTCTATGACTTCCAGGACTACGGGCAAGAGGGGCAACTTCTCAGCATGGAGTACGTGGAGGGGCCGGACCTGCGCAAGCTGATGCGCGCCGCGTCCGCTCAGCACTTCCGAATGCCCCCCTACGTCGCCGCCTTCATCGTCAGCGAGGTGGCCAAGGGGCTGCACTATGCCCACGAACGCAAGGACGAGCGCGGCCTACCGCTGTCGATCGTGCACCGGGACGTGTCCCCGCAGAACATCCTGCTCAGCTTCGAAGGCGCGGTCAAAATAGCAGATTTCGGCATCGCCACCGCCAGCCTGTTCCGGGAGGAGCCGGGCGTCCTGAAGGGGAAGACCGGCTACATGTCGCCGGAGCAGGCTCGAGCCGAAGCGGTTGACCGACGCACGGACATCTATTCCTTGGGGGTTGTCTTTCACGAGCTGCTCACCGGTCGGCCGTTGCACGGCACACTCGACGGGCCGGACTTGCTCGAAGCGGTGCGCAACGGACAGGTCGAGCCGCCGAGCACGTTCGCCCGGGAGATCCCGCCCGAGCTCGAAGCCATCGCCATGCGGGCTCTGGCCAGGGACGCGGCGGGCCGCTTCGAGACCACCCGCGATATGGCCGAAGCCCTCACGCGCGTGCTCTTTCAGAAGCAGCAGCTCGTCGACGCGCACGTGCTGGAGATGGTGATCGGGCAGCTGGTGAGCCGCGAGCACACCTCCCCCGGCCTCTCACCGGACGACGGCGCGTCGAAGAGCGAGGCGGTGCTGCGCAGCCCGGGTACCGGCAGCACCGGCGGCTCGATCGGAGAGCACACGGGCAGCGGCGGCGGCCGCGCGTTTCGCTTGCGCCACCCGAGCGGCCGCGAGGTGCGGCACGTGGCGGTCTTGACGTTGCGCCTGCACGGTGTGCGGGAGCTGGAGATCGCGCTCGGTGCCCAGGCGCCGCACTTTGCCGAACAGCTGCGGACGACGCTCGACGAAATCGCCTTCAAGCGCGGCAGCCGCTGGGCGTGGCAGGCCCCGCCGCGGCCCACGCGGCTGAGCGACACCGCGCGCGCCGTCGTGGGCCTCTTGGCCAACTCGGCGCGCGCTGCCGCCGACGCATGCTGGTTGGCCGTCGACGTGCACGAGGCGCTGCAAGGCGCGGGCGCCGATCTCGATCTCGAGATCCAGGCGAGCATCGGGCTCGTGCGCGGGATCGCCGTGGGTCAGCGGGACGCGACGGGTCACCTCGAACGCCACGAGCTGAAGGAGCCGGCCTACTATCTGGCGGACCTGCTCGGCGCGCACGCGCCGGTCGGGATGACCTGGGTCGCCGGTGGCTTGTACCGGCTGGTGCGCAAAGACTTCGTCTGGGGCGATGCCCCGACCATCCACATCGCCGATGCCCAGGAGCGCAAGCTGCCGGCGAACATGCGGATCCATGCCCTGCTGCGCCCGCTGAGCCGGCAGGAGCGCCTGGAGCAGGCGTCCGGGTCGGGGGAGCTGGTGGGGCGGGACGCCGAGCTCGCCGAGCTGCACGCGGCCTACCACCACGCCACCTCCGACCCGCCGCAGATCACCGTGCGCGCGCTGCAAGGAGAGATGGGCATCGGCAAGACCGCGCTGGTGAACGCGTTCTTGGCGGAGCTGCCGGAGCAGGTGCGGGTCGTCTCGAGCGAGTGCGCGCCCGCCGCCACCGATTTGCCCTTCACGCTGGCCGCCGGTTGGGTTCGGCAGCTGACGTCGCTGGGGCTCGACCACTCCCTCGAGCAGGCGCAGGCCAGCATCTTCGAGCTGCTCGCCGGCATGCCTGGACGGGAGCGCCAGGAGGTCGCGCGCCGGCTCGCGGAGCTCGCCACCGGGGTGGTGCCGGAGGCGGTCGACGAGGCGGAGTTCTTGCGCAATCAGCGCGCGGTCGCGCGTGGGCTGCGCCACCTGATGGCGAGCTGCGCTCGCGAGCGGCCGCTGGTGCTGGTGGTGGAGGGCTCGCACTGGTGCGATCTGGCCAGCGTTCAGATCATCGTCGAGCTGACGCGCATCGACGACCCGCTGCCGATCCTCTGGATCTTCGTGGGGCGCCCGCACGATCGGTTTGCCCTGGACGTCGAGCGGCTCGTGCGCTTGGAGCTGCACGGGCTGACGACGGAGCAGCAAGTGCGGCTGTTGCAAACGCGGTTGGGTGTCAGCCAGGGGGTGGAGCAGGTGTGCGCGGATCTGCTGCCGCGAGCCGCCGGCAACCCGTACTTTTTGCTGGAGATGGTGGACGCTCTGCTCGAGCGTGGTGTGCTCGAGATCCAGGAAGCCGCCACCGGGGGCGCGGCGCTGGTGCGGTCGGAGCGGACCATGGACCCGCTGGGGGCGCTCCCGTCCACCCTCGAGCAGCTCATCGCGGACCGGATCGCCGAGCTGCCGGAGCAGGAGCAGGCCGTGGTCGGCTGGCTCGCCGTGGCGGGGGAGCCGATCGCGCTGCAAGCGCTCGAGGAGCTCTCCGGGGGCGAGCGTGAGGAGGCCGTCACGCGGCTGTGCGCGCGGGGCTTGTGCGACCGCAAGGGCGACGGCGTCGACGTCCGCTACCCGCTGATCCGGGACGTCGCCTACCAGGTGCTGGATCGCACCGAACGCAGCCGCATGCACCGCAGCCTCGGGCAGCGTCTGGTCGAGGCGCAAGCCTCTCGGGGGCTCGCCGCGGCGGTGGCCGCGCGGCACTTCTCTCGCGGCCGGGCCTACGAGCAGGCGGCGCCGCTGTTTCTGGAGGCGGCGAAGGCTGCGCGCGCCAGCTACGAAGTCAGCCTCGCGATCCGCTACTACCGCCGGGCGCTCGCCTGCCTCGACGACGACGACGATCGGCGCTTCGAGGCGCACGAGGCGCTCGAGGGGATTTTTCGCTCGGTGGGGCGCTTGCGGGAACGGCGCCGCCACCTGGGCCGTCTGCGGCGCATGGCGCGCCGCCGTCGCCGCGCCCCGTGGGTGACGGTCGCCTTGTTGCGCACCGCCCGCTTTGAGCTCGACCAGGGGCGGCTCACGCGCGGGGTCGCTGCCGCCGAGCGGGCCGAGAAGGTCGCCGCCGATGCGCACCTGAGCGTCGCCGAGGTGCAGGCCCAGGTGCTCTTGGGGGACATGTTGCGAGATCTCGGCGACATCCAGTCGGCGCTGTCGGCCGTCGATCGCGCGCTCGACGGGTCGCGCCGCCCCGACGTGCCCGAGCGCCTGCGCGCAGAGGTGCTGCGCACCCGCGGCACGCTGCTGCGCAGCATCGGCCGCGTGCACGAAGCCATCGCCGATCACGCCGAGGCCGTCGCCATGTTTCACCGCGCCGGTGCTCGGCGTCTCGAGGCGCGGGCTCGCACGTCGCTCGCGTTCGCGATGTTCGTCCTGGGCGGCTTCGAGGACGCCATCGCCCTGTCGGTGAGCGCTCTCAAGATGGATTTGTCCGCGGGGGGACGCATGCAAATCGCCAAGACGCTGAGCCAGATCGGGCAAAGCTACGCTCGCATCGGAGCGTTGGAGCGCGCGATCTGGTACTTGCGGCGGGCGTGCGAGGCGCACGAACGCTACGGCGATCGCGACTCGCGCGCCGATACCTTGCTCTGTACGGCCGAAGCGCTGCTGCAGGCCGGCCAGGTCGACGAAGCGGAGCACCTCGTGCGGGACGCCGGCGCGCTCACCGCCGTGACCGACAGCGCTTACGATTCGGTGCACGAGAAGCTCTTGCGTGCCCTGCTGGGGTTGGCCCGCGGTGACGCCGTCCAGGCGGCGCAGCACGCCTTGGCGGCGCGCCAGAGCGCGGAGTCGCAGGCGTACGTGTCGTTCCATTTCTACGCGATGGCGCTCGAGGCGCTGGCGCGCGTTGGGTCGGGGGAGCTGCACACGGGCATCTTGCTCGCCACCACCGCGATGAGCGCGATCGAGACGATCCAGGGCTCCGAGTATGGACTCGAGACGCGGGTGGCCTGCTACCGGGCGTTCGAGCAAGCCAAGAGTCCCGGGGTCGAAGACGTGGGCGCGCGGGCCGCCGCGCACGCCCGTCGTTTGGCGGCGGCGATCCGCGACCCGGGTTTTCGCGCCAGCTTCTGCGCGCGTCCGGAGGTAGAGGAGCTGCTGTCGCTGCCCGGCGACGCGGGCCCTTCGCCCGAGCCCTTGCTCGCTCGCCCGATGGCGGAGCTTCGGGCACGTCCGGTCCACGCGGAGCCGGTCTCGAAGGTGGGGGAGACGCTGTCGCCGATCCAGAGCGGGGCCGGTGATGACGAGTGAGGCCTCCGGCGGGGCCCGCGCCGTCCGGCGGCGGCGCCTGGCCATCATCCTGTCCGGCGGCGGCGCCCGCGGCGCGTACGAGGCAGGGGTGCTCTGGTATTTGTTCGACGAGCTTGCACGCTTGCGCAAGGCGCCGCCGCGCGTGCACATCCTGTGCGGGACCAGCGTCGGCGCGATCAACAGCGCCTACCTGGCGGCGCACCTGGCCGACCCGATGTTGGGCGTGCGGCGGCTCGCCGAGCTGTGGTCGCAAATGCGGCTCGAGCAGGTGCTCGGCTTCGGGGTGCGGCAGGCGCTGTCGCTGCCGCGGGTCCTGCTGGGCGGCGGATCGGGCAGCGGCTTGTTCGACGTGTCGCCGATGAGCGCCCTGGTTCAACGTGAAATCCCCTGGCGGGCGATCTCCCGCACGATGCGCAACGGCTACCTCGACGCGCTCAGCGTCTCGACCACCGAGGTGTCCACCGGTCGCACGGTGATCTTCATGCAGACGTCGCGCGGGACGTCCCTGCCAAGCCGCGCGCCGCCGCGCACGCTGATCCGTGCCGACCGCATCGGACCGCTGCACGCGCTCGCGTCGGCCGCCATCCCGCTGCTCTTCCCGCCGGTCCGCATCGGCAATCAGCTCTACGCCGACGGCGCGCTCCGGCAGAACACCCCGATCGCGCCCGCGCTCCGGCTCGGCGCCACCCACGTGTTGGTGGTCGGCACCTCGCGCCTGGTGCGGGGCGTCACCATCCCGAGCGGCCCGCCGCAGGCGCCGAGCGCCACCTTCTTCCTCGGCAAGATCATGAACGCGCTCTTGCTCGATCACCTCGACAACGACATCGGCATGGTCAACCTGCTCAATGATCTCTTGGCGAGCGGGACGGCGGCCTACGGTCCCGGGTTCGTGGACGCGCTCGGGCAGGCCGCCATGCGGCGCGGCGGCCACCACTTCCGACCCATCAGCACGCTGGTGGTCCGCCCCACGGAAGGGTTGGGGGTGTTGGCAGCCGAGCACGTGCGGTGTGGTCGGGTGCGGAGCGGTCCGCTCGCGACGCGCAAGCTGCTCGAGTGGCTGGATGTAGGGGTGGCCGATGACGCCGATCTGGCGAGCTACCTGCTCTTCGATGGCGCCTTCGCCCGGCACCTCATCGAGCTCGGGCGCTCCGACGCGGCAGCCCGCCGGCTGGAGCTGCTCGATTTCTTCGGGGCCGCCGAAGACGACGCGCCGCCCGAGGCGTCGGGCGGCGCTGGCGGGGACTGGACGTTGCCACCGCCGGTGCTCGGCTGACCGCCGGCACTGCCCGAGCTTTGGGGGAGCCTCAGAGCTCCGAGAGCGCGCTCTCGAGCTCGCTCAGCGCCTTGGCGTCGCCTTTGCTGCGCGCCAGCTCGATCCCTTGTTCGAGCCAGGGGCGCGCGAGATCCGGCTGGCCCATCGTCACCAGCAGCTGCCCGGCCATCAGGTACATCGGCAAATACTGGGGATCGCGCTCCCGTAGCCGCTCGAAGGTCGCGCGCGCGTCGTCGAACCGCTCGGCTTTGCGGTACTCCAGGGCGAGCGCGTAGAACGCGAACGAGTCGGCTGCCGGGGACGCGGTGAGCTTTTCGAGCATCTGCAGGCGCTTGTTCATGCTGACCTCACGATCCGAACTGCAGGTAGGAGGCGGCGATGCGGCGGGTGCCGAAGCCGGGGAACGTCGCCACGACGGTCGGCGTCAAGCCTGGCTCGACGCTCTCGACGGTACCCTGCCCAAAGCGGCGGTGAAAGACGGGATCTCCTGGCCGCACCACGCGACCGGGCTCGCCGCTGTCGTGGGCGTCCAGATCCCGTTCGACGATCCGCTCCCCCGGTCGCAGCGCGGGGGCGCTGCGGCCCGGCGCGGCCCCCGAACGGCCGCTGCCCAGCCAACCGCGCCCGCCGTACGCCGACGCCCCGTACGCCGCGCCGCTGGCCAGCGCCCCCGGGCGGCGGCCAGCGTCGTCGAAGCCGCTCAGGTCGCGCCGCTCGACGCCGTCGGTGGGGAGGTCTCTCAGAAAACCGCTCGGGCTCTGGTAGCGCGTCTTGCCGAACAGCGTGCGCGTCGCCGCATGCGTGATGAACAGGCGCTGGCGGGCGCGCGTGATGGCGACGTACAAGAGGCGCCGCTCCTCGTCGAGCTCCTCCTCTTCGTCCGCGTTGATGCCACGGTAGGGAAACACCTCTTGCTCCATGCCGGTGAGGAAGACGGTGTCGAACTCGAGCCCCTTGGCGCTGTGCACCGTCATCAGGCAGGCCGCCGGTCCGTCCCGGGCGGCGTCGATGGCGCTCACCAGGCTCACTCGCTCGAGGTAGCCCGCGACGCTCGGGGTGTCGCCGGCGATCTGCGCCTCGCTCTCGTACTCTTTGATGGAACCCAGGAGCTCTTCGAGGTTTTCGAGCCGCGCGTCGCTCTCGGCGGTGTCGTCCTCGCGCAACAATTTGCGGTAGCCGGTCTGCTCCAAGATCAAGCTCGCCAGCTCCTGGGGGATCAACCGCGCCGCTGCGACCCTGAGCTCGTCGATCAGCTCTTTGAACGCCAGGAGCTTCTTCTTCGCCGCGGTGCCGATCTCCCCGCCCTGAAGCGCCGGTCCGATGGCGTCGAACGCGCTGCTGCCGCGGCGCGACGCGAGCTCGAACAGCCGCTCGAGCGTCTTGTTGCCGATCCCGCGCGCGGGCACGTTGGCGATCCTGAGCAGGTCGGCGTCGCTGCGCGGGTTCTCCACCAGGCGCAAGTAAGAGAGCAGGTCTTTGACCTCGGCCCGCTCGAAAAACTTCATGCCCCCGATCACCTGGTAGGGCACCCCGACGCGCCGAAGCGCCTCCTCGAGCACCCGCGACTGAGCGTGGATGCGGTAAAAAACCGCCAGCTCGTTCGGCGGCGTCCCAGCGTCGATCCGTTGACGCAGCCCCGAGGCGACGAGCTCGGCTTCGCGCTTCTCGTCGCTGACGCGCAGCACCCGCACGGGCTCGCCCGCCGTCGCCTGGGTCCAAAGCTGCTTCGGTTCCCGCACCGCGGACGGCTGGATGACGGCCAGGGCCGCGGACACGATGTTCGCCGTCGAGCGGTAGTTTTGCTCGAGCTTGACGACCGTCGCATCCGGAAAATCGCGGCGAAAGCCGCGGATGAGGCGCACGTCCGCTCCCCGCCAGCGATAGATCGCCTGGTCGTCGTCGCCCACGACGCACAGGTTGCGCTGCCGGGACGCCAACGCGCGCACCAGGCGGTACTGGATCTGGTTGGTGTCCTGAAACTCGTCCACCAAGACGTGGTCGAAGCGCTCGCGCAGCTCGAAGCCCGCAGCCGTGTCCGACTCGGCGATGCGCATCACGTTCAGGATCAGGTCTTCGAAGTCGACCGCGTCCGCACACGCGAGCGCGCGCTGATACCCGCGGTAGATATCGAACAGCGTCTCGTCGAAGGATTCCCCGGGGTCCGCTCCGCCTTCGATCTCGGAGACCCCGCGCCCCTCGCGCTTTTGAGCGCAGATCCGCCCGAGCGCGACCTTCGGGGGGTACGAGCGCTCGTCGACGTCGAGCTCGCGAATGACCCGAGCGATCACCGCCTTTTGGTCAGAGTCGTCGTAGATGACGAAACGACCCGTGAGCCCGACTTCGTCGTGGTAGCGCCGCAGCAGCCTGGCGCACACGGAGTGAAAGGTGCCCACCCAGAGATCCCGGGCGATCTCCGGCCCCGCGAGCTGCTCGAGCCGCTGCCGCATCTCACCGGCGGCCTTGTTGGTGAAGGTGACCGCCAACACACGGTAGGGCGCCACGCCCTCGCTCGCGAGCAGGTTGGCGATGCGATAGGTGAGCGTGCGCGTCTTGCCGCTGCCTGCTCCGGCAAAAATCAACAGCGGTCCGCGCGTGTGCGCCACGGCGCTGGCTTGGGCTTGGTTCAGCTCGGACATGATGGGCGGGCGCTCTCGCTTGAGCTACCCCCTCGAGCGGCGAGGCTCAAGCCCGATCTCCCCCACGGCGGAGGGCGCGAGCGGCGGCGACGTTTGCTGCTATGCTGCGGCGCCGAGCTTCCGCTCGGCACGCAAGCCGATGCACGTCGAGCAGGCCGCGAGCGGTTTCGATGATCGAGCCCCCGAGAGCTCGCCGCCGGAAGACGGCCGCGTCGTTCGCGTGGATCCGCACCGCGTCCTGCTCCCGGCGGGTTGCGCCTGTTGCGGCGGCTCGGCCGCGGCGACGCGTGTCGAGCGGCGCCTGCTGTTCGGACCTTCGCTCATCGTGCCGTATTGTCGCGACTGCCACGGCCACGCGAGCGCGGCATCGACTCGGGCTTTCGCGGTGGTGGTCTCGGGCTGCTTGCTCGCGGTGGCGTTCGCTGCGGGGTTGCCGCTTTGGGACGCCTGGCTCTCCTTGCCGCTGCTCCTCGCGATCGCGGTGGGGGCGGCGTCGATCCCCGGGCTCGTCGCCCGTCTGCTCCAACCGCGCGCCCGCCCTGGCCATTCCGCCGCCGCTCGGGCCGTGTGGTGGTCGTCGGGGAGCGAGCTTTCGGGGACGAACGTCGCCTGGATGGCTGAGCTCGCGGCCCAGAATGGCACGAGCGCCCGCGCGGCGCGGGTCGTGGAGCCGAAGGGCACGGCGCTCATGGCGATCGGTCCGATGGTGGCGCTGCTGTGCGCGCCGTTTTTGCATCAACTGCACCACTCGCCGGTTTGGGTCGTCAACTTGACGCCGTCGCGCCTGTTGATCCTCGCGGACGGGAGACCGCTCGGCTGGGTGGAACCGAGCAGCGCGGAGACGCCGGCCGCCGGCGCTCGCCTGCGCGTGCCCGCTGGTCGCCGCACGCTTTCGGCCAACGACGCGACCGGGCGTGCCGTGAGCGTGGGTTCGGTGCTCGTCCACAGCGGGGCGCGTCACTTGTACGCGCCGGCCAGCCCCGATCACTGCTTTTGGATCGAAACCACCGGCTACGGAGAGAGCGGCGCGGCCACGCGCGCCACCCATGTTCTGAGCGACGGCTTCCGCTTTTGGCTCTTGCCACCCGTCATCGACAGTTGGTTCGCCCCCAATCCGGCCGGATCGGGGTCCGACGCTTGGGCGACCGGGGGAGAGCTGGTCGCCCTGCGGCAGGCCCGCTGCGACCGCGCGCCCGAAGCGGTGCGGGCGGCGCTGCGAAATGACGCTCGTTGAAGCAGCGAGCTCGAGGCCCGCGAGCACCTCGCCGGCCTCACCCCGGGTGAGGGGAGTCTCCGTCCCAGCGGGTCTGCTCGATCCGATGGGCTCCTGCTTTCGAGGGCTCGCTGGGCGTCCCCGCGGCTACCCGCCGCGGGCCCCCCTCCCGGGCGCTGCCCGGCCGGACGAGTGTTCTCGGCTTCGGGTTGAAAGGGCGCCATCGTCGAGATTTCGTGATTATACTCCCGCTCGATCGTGACTAACGACCAGATGAAGGCGGGCGAAGACCCGTCAGACGAAGCAAAAGCCAAGGACACCCAAGCAGAGCAGGCCTCGAGCCGGACAGCGGATCGACCGAGCTCTCCCGGCGAGCCCGCTGGCGAGGGCGTCCCGGCGGAGGAGGACGAGGTCGCCGCCGCCTTGGCGGAAGCCGCCAAGCTGCGCGACCAGCTCCTGCGCACCGCCGCGGATTTCGACAATTTCCGCAAGCGGAGCCGGCGGGAGACGGAAGAGGCCGAGCGGCGTGGGCGGGAGGACATGCTGCGAGAGATGCTGCCCGTGTTCGACAACCTGGAGCGGGCGGCGTCCCACGCGGAGGCAGCGACCGACGTGCGTTCGCTGGCCGAGGGCATCGCGCTCGTCATGCGGCAGTTCGCGGACACGCTCGCCAAGCTCGGGGTCGAGCGCGCGCCGGGCGTCGGGGCACCCTTCGATCCGACCGTGCACGAAGCCATCCAGCACCTTCAGACGAGCGAGCACCCCCCTGGGACGGTGGCGGCGGAAGTCCAAGCGGGCTATCGCATGGGCGAACGGTTGATCCGCCCGGGCATGGTCGTGGTGGCCAAGGCGCCGGATTGAGCGCGCCGGTGGCGGCCGCGGGTGCGAGCGGGGCCGTCTGGGTAGGTTGAAGGCCCCCGGTTTGCCTCGAGCGCTCCGGAGCTCGACGCTCCCGGACGACGCCGGCTTTGGTTCTGCGGCAAAACGGGTATGCTGCGAAAGGCCATGGGGAAAATCGTCGGTATTGATCTCGGAACGACCAATTGCTGCGTCGCCGTGCTCGAAGGCACCGACGCCTCCGGTCGCCCCGAGATCAAGGTGATCGCCAACGCCGAGGGGGCGCGCACCACGCCGTCGGTCGTGGCGCTCACCCATCAAGGTGAGCGCTTGGTCGGTCAGGTCGCCAAGCGCCAAGCCACGACCAATCCGCAGAACACCGTCTACGCCGTCAAACGCTTGATGGGGCGCAAGCATGACGATCCGGAGATCCAGGCGGACCTCAAGAGCTTGCCGTTCGAGGTCGTCCGGCATGGAAATGGCGACGCCTGGGTCACGTTGGGCGGCAAGCAGCTGTCGCCCCCCGAAGTCTCGAGCATGATCCTGTCGGCCCTGAAGGGCATCGCCGAGACCTACCTGGGGGAGCCGGTCTCCGAAGCCATCATCACGGTGCCCGCCTACTTCGACGACGCCCAGCGCCAAGCGACCAAGGACGCGGGTAAGATCGCCGGGCTCGACGTCAAGCGCATCTTGAACGAACCCACGGCGGCGGCGCTCGCCTACGGCCTGGACAAGCGCGACGCCGAGAAGATCGCCGTCTATGACCTCGGGGGCGGCACCTTCGACATTTCGATCCTGGAGATCCAAAACGGCGTCTTCGGCGTGAAGGCGACCGGCGGCGACACGCACCTCGGCGGAGAGGACTTCGACACCCGGATCATCGACAAGCTTGCCCGGGAGTTCTCCGAGCAGCACGGCGTCGACCTCAAGGCAGACCGGATGAGCCTGCAGCGGCTGAAGGAAGCCGCGGAGAAGGCGAAACACGAGCTGTCGTCCTCGCTCGAGACCGAGGTCAACCTGCCGTTCATCGCCTCGGGTCCGGCGGGACCGCTGCACCTGGAGCGGGGCCTGAAGCGCAGTGAGCTCGAGATCGCCACCCGCGATCTGGTCGAACGCACCATCGCCGTGTGCAAGGCCGTGCTCGACGACGCCAAGCTGAAGCCCTCGGAGATCGATCAGGTCGTGCTCGTCGGGGGGATGACGCGGATGCCCGCCGTTCAGAAGGCGGTCAAGCAGCTGTTCGGAAGAGACAGCCACAAGGGCGTCAACCCCGACGAGGTGGTTGCGGTGGGCGCGGCGATCCAAGGTGGAGCGCTGGGGGGCGAGATTGACGAGGTGCTGCTGCTCGACATCACGCCCCTCTCGATCGGGGTGGAGACGGGGGGAGGGGTGTTCACGAAGCTCATCGCGCGCAACACGACGGTGCCGACGGAGAAGAGCGAGATCTTCACCACCAGCATGGACAACCAGTCGTTCGTCCCGATCCACGTGCTGCAGGGCGAGCGAGAGATGGCGGTCGACAATCGCAGCTTGGCGCGCTTCGAGCTCGCCGGTATCCCGCCCGCACCGCGCGGAGTCCCCAAGATCCAGGTCACGTTTCGCATCGACGCCGACGGCATCCTCGCGGTCGAGGCCCGGGACCTCGGCACCGGCCGGAGCCAGGCGATCGACGTGACGCCGACCAGCGGCCTCAGCTCGGGCGAGATCGAGCGGTTGGTGGGGGAGGGCGAGAAGTTCAAGGAGACCGACGCCATGCGGCGAGAGCTGGCGGAGCTCCGCAATCAGGCAGAAACCCTGATCTACACCACCGATCAAGCGCTCGAGGGGTACGCCGAGCTCCTCGGCGCCGACAAGGTGGAGATCGTCCGCCAGGATTTGGAGGCGCTCCGTGGAATGCTCGGTAGCGGTGCAGGGATCGAGATGTTGCGGGACGCCTACGCGCGCCTCGAAAATGCCACCTTCGAGCTGGCCGAGGCCATGTACGGACAGGATCCAGGCTGAGGTGTCGGGTCTCCGACCTTCCGCGCTTGGGTTCGCATTCGAAGAGGAGCCGCCGGCGTGACCCTGAACGATTTGGAGGGACGAACGCTCGGACGCTACCGCCTCATCGAGCGTGTGGGCGGCGACCTGCTGTTCGAGAACTTCCAGGCAAAGAGCTTTGGGGTCGAGGGGTTCGAGAAGACGCTGCTCGTCAAGCGGCTGCGACCGGAGCTCGCCTCGGACCCGGCGTTCGCCGAGCGCTTCGTGCACGAAGCCAAGCGATCGATGCGCCTGAGCCACATGAACCTGGTTCAGGTCCTCGACCTGGGCTGCGTCGAGACGGGCACCGCCCCCGTCTACTACCTGGTCACGGAGCTGGTCGCGGGCCTCTCCCTGTCGCAGTGTCTGCAGCGCCGGCCCGCCGCAGAGGGCGGCTTGCCCGAGGCGTTCGTGCTGTACCTGGCCGCGCAGGTCTGCAAGGCGCTCGACCACGCGCATCGCCGCCGCGATCACCGCGGGCGCCCGCTCGGGCTCGTGCACGGCGCGCTCCACCCGGGGAGCATCCTGCTCAGCTACAACGGTGAGGTCAAAATCTCGGATTTCTGTCTGGGCCTGGCGCTGCTCCCGCGGCTCGCGGGCGACGCCGCAGAAGCGGCGCCTCGCGAATTTCATGCGCTGAAGCGCTACCTCGGCCCCGAGCAGCTGGAGCTCGGGCGGGCCGAGCCCGCGAGCGACCTCTACGCGCTCGGGGTCATCCTGCGCGACATCCTTCGCGGAGCTCCCCCGCCGTCCGCGGACGCCGAGCGCACGCCGGTGCAAGCGCCGCTGTCGATCGACGACGGCATCGGCGAGGCGACCGCCAACGCGATCAACGGCTTGCTCCAGACGGAGTTGGCGACGCGCACGCAGAGCGCCAGCGAGCTCTACGAGGAGCTGCTCGCCTGCCAGTACTCGCTGAGCACCCGCTTCGGCCCCGCCGAGCTCTCGGATTTCGTCGGTCAATTTCGGGAAGCGCCGGGCGCTCCCGAGTCGCTGGACGAGCTGCTGCGCACCTACCCGCCGTCTCCGGAGGAGCTGGTCGAAGAGGCGCCCGACCCGCCTCCGGTCGAACCGACGCCCTTCGGCCCCGGACAGCACCACGAGCTTTCGACGCTCGTGCTGCGGTTTCAAGACGAGGCGCCTTCGGCGCCCGAGTTCTTGGATCAGGCGCTCGACATTCTGTCGCGGGACGGCGCGACGCTGGTGGCGCGGTCGGAGCGTGAGCTTTGCACGGTGTTCGGCCTGCAGCGCGCCGACGGCCGCGACCTCGAGCACGCGGCGCGCGGCTGCCTGGCCGTGCTGCGCGCGGCCGCAGGCGCGGGCACGTCGCTGGCTGCCGGCCTCGAGAGCGATCGCGTGCTGCTGCTGGCCGACGATCCGGGCTCGATCGCCGACGCGCTGTCCGACAGCCAACGAGCTGCGCGACGGCTGTGTCGAACGCCGGGGTGCTTGCGGGTCTCGGAGCGCGCCGCGCGGGCCCTTGCCCCGCGCTTCGAGCTGGGTCCTCCCGACGCGGAGGGGGTGAGGGAGGTCGTGTCGGCACGCCCCGCGCTGGAGGCTTATGGCCGCTTCGTCGGGCGCAAGGCGGAGCTGTCGCAGGTCGGCCAGAAGCTGCTGCGGGCCTCGCAGCACGAGTTCTCCGTGCTCGGCATCACGGGGCCGAGCGGGATCGGCAAGACGCGCCTTTTGTGGGAGGTCAAACACCGCATCGATCGCGATCCGTCGCAGATCGCCTGCACCATCGCCACCTGCCCGGCGCAAGGCCGGACCACGCCGTACGCCGCCGCGGTGGCCATGCTGCGGACGCTCTGCGGGGTGAGCGAAGGCGACACGCAGGAGCGGATCGAGAGTGTCGGGCCCCGCCTGCGCGGGCTCGGGCTGCGCGACGAGCAGGTCGGGGCGCTGC
Organism: Pseudomonadota bacterium; assembly: GCA_023418705.1. Taxonomy (GTDB): domain Bacteria; phylum Myxococcota_A; class Polyangia; order Polyangiales; family Polyangiaceae; genus JAEZYZ01. Next base: position 36,576 of record JAEZYZ010000421.1, read on the forward strand.
TCAGAGAGCTCGGTTTGAACCGGGCGCCGTCGAGCGGCGAGAGCAACCTGCTGCAGTCGGCGATGACGCAGGTGCTGCAGAGCCTGGCCGAGGATCGCCTGCACTTGTTCGTGTGGGACGACGCCGAGGAGATGGATCCGCAGAGCCGGGAGCTCATCGCCGAAGCATGCGCGCGCCTGCAAGGGCAGCGGGCGATGATCGTGCTCGCCGCCCGAGACAGCGCAGACGCCGAGCTGCGCGCGCTGCCAGGGCTGCAGATCCTGACGCTTGGCGATCTCGATGACGACGACGCCTTCCGCCTGATCGGCACCCGCATCCGCGCGGACGAGGTGCCCGAGCGGCTCTTCGAGTTCGTGCGCCAGCGCGCCGGGGGACACCCCATGTTCATCGAGGAGCTGCTCCGGGAGGCCGTGGAGTCCGGCGCGGTGGTGGTGCGGGATCGTCGGGTGCAGTCGTTGCGTACCGACGGCGCGCTGTCGATCCCGCGACCGCTGCGCGCCCTGCTCGGTGATCGCGTCCGGCGGCTGCCGGCGCGAGAGCGCGAGCTGCTGACGGCGCTGGCGATCCTCGACGCGCCCGCCGAGATGCCGCACCTCGCGCGCATGCTCGACACGGATGTCCAGCAGGCACGGGCGCTGTGCCAGTCGCTCGAAGCGCTCGAAATCCTCGGCAGGGACGGCAACGGTCCGGTTCGTTTCCGCACGCCGCTGCTCGCGGAGGTCGTGTTGGCTGAGGTGGAGCCGGAAGCTCGCGCCGAGCTGCACCGGCGAGCGGCGGCCAGCTACCGTGCGCTGTCGGACTCGATCCAGCACGCCGACCGCGTCGGGCGGCACCTGGCGGAGGCCGGGCTCGGCAATCAAGCGGCCGCTTTCTTCGCGGAGAGCGGCTTGTCGCATTTGACGGCCCGCCGCTTCGAGCGGGCCAAGAACGATCTGCAACGCGCCCTCGACTTGGCCGATTTCAAGGAGCGCTCCCCCGAGCTGGTCGCCGGCTGGTTCTCGGCGCTCGCGGCCGCCGTTCCTCACGCGCCGGCGGGTGACGGCTTGCACGCGCTCGTGCAGCGGATTCAGGCCTGGTTCGAGTCCAGCTCGAGCCTCGAGCCCTCCGCGCTGGCCGGCGTACGGCTCGCCGCCGCGCAGATGCTCTCGGCGTTGCACTACTATCGAGAGGCGCGCGCGCTCTTGCAGAAGCTCGCATCGGACGCGGGGATGGTGCCGGCCGCTGCTTGTACCGCCAGGCTCTTGGAGGCGGAGGTGGCGATCGAGCAAGGAGAGCTGGAGGCCGCGCTCGGGTTGCTCTCCGATCCGGACGCGATGGCCGCAGCAACGCCGGCCGAGCAGCGGCGCCGGCACCTGCTCGAAGCGCAAGCGCTGGCGGGGGCCGGCCGTATCGACGCGGCGCTCGCGTCGCTCGACGCCGCGCAGGCCGCGATGGACGCCTCCGATCCCCTCGAAATCGCAGAGCTCGAGCGGAGCCGCGCGCGCGTGCTCGCGGCCGACGGGCGGCTTCAGGATGCCGTGGTGGCCGCCGATCGGGCCAAACAGCAGGCGCTCTCCGCCGGCTCGACGCATCAGGTGTCGGCGACCTTGCACCTGCAGGCCACTGCCTTGGTGCGGTTGGGGGAGCTGCCGCGAGCGTATGCGGCGTTTCAGGCGGCGCTGGCCGCGGCCGAGGAGCTCGGCGCCGAGCGGCTGATCAACGACAGTCGGATGTGGCTCGCGTATTTGGATGCTCGCAACGGCAGGGCAGGGGCGGACGGTGAGCTGGGGGAGTGCTTGGGGATCGCGGAGCGGCGGCGCTGGACGGCGGACGCGGGGGTGGGGCGCCTGCTGCTCGGTAAGCTCTTCAGGCACCGCGGGCAGGCGGGGGCGGCCGAGCGCGAGCTGCGGCTCGCGCTCGAGCTGGCCGAAGCGAACAAGCAACCTGGCATTGCGCAGGATTGTCGCGTCGAGTTGGAGGAGTTGCTGGCTTAGGGGCGGAGGGGTTGGGAGCGCTCGCTATCGCTCGCGGGGGTGGGGGGGTATGGGAGCGCTCGCTTTGCTCGCGCGGGTATGGGAGCGCTCGCTTTGCTCGCGCGGGACTGGGAGCGCTCGCTTTGCTCGCGCGGGTATGGGAGCGCTCGCTTTGCTCGCGCGGGACTGGGAGCGCTCGCTTTGCTCGCGCGGGTATGGGAGCGCTCGCTTTGCTCGCGCGGGACTGGGAG
>JAEZYZ010000424.1 GCA_023418705.1 Pseudomonadota bacterium
AGCTGGAGCAGGTGCTGGCGCGATCGGCGGCGCGGCCGGCGCCGCCGGGCCCTGGGGCGGCGTGGGAACTGCCTGCGCGCGCGCGAGCGACGGGAGGAGGCCAATGAGCAGCGCCGAAACGGCGCAGAATCGGACAGCGGCGGGGATGCGGTCGAGCACGGCGCCAGCATGATAGGGTCGGCGCTTCATCGTGCCAGCGAATTCCGGGGCACGGCCCTCACCTCGGCACCACCGGCGTCCAGCTCGACCGCGGGCTGTCCACGTTCATCAAGGTCAGCCCCCCTTCGCCGCTCGTCACCCAACACGGATCGGCGCCGTCCGCCAGCACGAGGCGCAGACGCGTCGACGGCTCGGTCTCGAGCAGCCGCACATCGAGACCGCGTAGCCGTGCTCTCATGCCCGGCCGCAGGGGCTCGTTCGAGTGATTGCGCGACCACATCGAGGCGTAGAAGTCGCCCTCCACCGTCAACTCGAACTCAGCGTCGCTGGTTCTCGTCAGCGTGTGCCTCCCGGGTGCCATCGACAGCAGATGCACCGCGCGCGGTGCAGGCCGCTGGCTCCTGGCCAGGACGTGGCCAGCGACCCCGATGTTCATGTCCAGCGCACCGGCAGCCAAGACCACCCGATCGCTGCAGCGGTGGCTGAGCTCGTCGGCAAAGGAAACCACGTCTGTCCCCAGCCGCCGCAGATCCCAGGACAGAATGGCGCGAAAGACCGGATGCAGACCCACGCCGAAGAGCCACACCCAGCCGAGCAGACACGCCGACGGCAAGCGCCGCGACAGCCCGCCGTCCGCCAAAGCCGCGAGCGCGCTGCCGAACAGCGCGCTCGCCGCCAGGCCGCCCACCAGCAACGCGCGGCCTCCGGGCATGGCAGCACTCGCCGGGATCATTGCGATCAGAGAGCCGCACACCAGCCCGACCAGCAGCCTGCCCCGCTCGCGGTCCCTGTCCAGTTGCCAGCGCAACACCAAAGCCACGAGCCCCAGCGCGATCAGCCCCCAAACCAGCTGCACGGGGCGAGCCCCGAGCAGCGTGGCGTCGGCGGCGAGCGAGCCGAACGCGTCTGCCACCAGCGCCAGCCAGCGCGGGGGCAGCTCCACCACGAACTGCCAGCTGAGCGGCTCGAGGTATAAGGCCGATCCGCGTGCTCCCAAGCCCGCTGCTGCATAGGCGATCCCATACAGGAGCGCCGCTGCCAGAATCGGCGCCAAGCGCCGCACCGCGCCGGCCCATCCGAAACGCACGACACCGAAGCCCAACATCAACGGGACCACGAGCAACGCACTCTCTCCTGCGAGCAGCGCCACCAAGAACGGCAGCGCGGCGAGCCAGGCGCGCTGCGGCGCCGCGTTCTGCCTCTGGACCAGCACCTGCAAGCTCCACACGGCGAACACCGCCGTGACCAGCGCGTGGCGTGCGGCGACGAACGCGAGCGACATCGTGTGCCAACCTGCCAAGGCGTACAGCGGCGTCGCGAACCGCGCGACACGTCGATCGAACAGAGCGCAATATAGCTGGTAGACCAGGGTCAGCAGCGCGCCGTACCAGAGCAAGCCATGCAAATGCGATAGGATGCCGCCAGCGTCGAGCAGCGCGTGGTCGAGTGCCAGGTCCAAGCTGCTCAGCGGGCGAAAGAAGCGCATCGAGAGCTCGGGGCTCGTCCACCACGGCAGGTTTCCGATGTGCCGATGCCGAGCGACGTCCTCGGGACCCAAGAAGTCGTAGAGAGACAAGGGCCCTCCCTCGTCGAGGAGCGTCGGGTGGATGTAGTCGTCCAGAGTGGGACCGACCAGAAGGGCAAGCAGCGTCGTCGCCACGACCAGCAAGTAGCAGCCATATAGGGTCCAGTGCGCAGCCTTCATGGACGCTCAGCCTAGGGGCCAGCGCTCGGGGGCTCCATGGTCCGATCGGACCATGCCTCCGCTTCACGGCACGCTCGTGCGCCGACGGCGCGCCTCAGTCTGCGTCCACGACGTAGCTGCCGAGTCCGCTGGCGGCCAGCTCCACACGGGAATCGAGCTGCAGCTTACGCAAGATCGAAGCGAGTTGATTGCGGACCGTATTCACCGAGCTGCCGAGGCACTGCGCGATCTGCGAATTGGTGAGCCCCGCCTCGACGTACTGCGCGACCTGCTGTTCGCGTGAGGTCAAATGCACGTTCGGCGGGTACCTGCGCGCCGCGGTGGGCGCCGCAGCAACAACCAGGGACAAGGCCGGGACCAGCTTGCCGAGCTCAGCGTGTGCGGCGCTGGAATAGCAGCGGCTGCGGCTGCCCAACATCACCGCCGCCGTGCTGCAGCCGCGCCAAGGCAAGTACGCCACGAGCGAATCCAAGCCACCCTCGGGCGCGGACAGCTCGCGGTAGTACGCCTTCTTTTGCCGCGTGCTGCAGGAGAACACGTCCGCTTCGCGCACCACGGGGCCGTGGTGCTCGGCGTAGCACTTGAGCGCGTCGAGCTCCTGCACGTACGCGGGCCAGCGACCTGCCAGCGCCCGCATGCGCTGAGCATCGAAGCCCAGGCTCGCCACTGGGCCACACCGGGTGACCGGGTACGCCGCGCCGACGTGCAACATCGAAACGTCACTTTCGAAGTGGTCGCGCAAGCAGCCGATCAGCTGCGTGAACATCTCTCGCGGAGAAGACGCCGCGTGAGCGACGTGAACGATGTCGTCCGAGCCCAGCACCACCGGGAAAGCGTAGCATCGATACGCCGCGCCCGGCCCCTCCATCCGGCAGCCACGGTTCGAAGCCGGCCCGCGGGGCCAGCGAAGACGTCAGTCGCGGTCGCGCTGCTGCACGGCGGTGATCGCCTGAGTGAGCAGGTCGTCCCCGCGCATGCAGGCGTGGCAGTCCGCTTTTTTGCTCGCCCCGCAGCCGGTCTTCGACTGATAGCTCTTGAGGTACGAGAGCGAGCGCCGGTCGCCGACGTTTTTGGCGCGCTTGAGCAGGGCGTGGCGTTGCCGGCACTCGGTGGCGTGCCGCAGCGCCACCGCCACGTTCAGCTCGGGCGAGGAGTTCTTCTGAAACGCGGGCGTCTTGAGCCAGGCTTCGGCGCGGCGCCGCACGTTCGGTGGCACGCCCTTGGTGACCGCCAGCTCGTAGATGACGTCGGCCCCCTTCGCCTTCATCTTCGATTCGAGCAGCTCGAACGCGGCGTCGCTGCTCGCCGGCACTTGAGCGGCGGCCATCAGCAGGTTGGAGACGTCGGGGTCGTGGATGCGCATCGGCTCGAGGCCGATCACCCGCTCGACGTTCTTGACCGCGCGGGCGTGCTGCTTGCCTTGAAGCTCGGCCTCGGCCAGCGCAAGCTGCACGGCCGCTTCGTTGGGCCGCGCCTTGGCGAAGCGCTCGAGCGCCTCGAGGCCGAGCTGCTTGGCCTCGGCCAAGGTCGCGGGCTCTGCCGCGGCTTCGGCGGCTTCCTTGCCGGAGGTGGGCTCGGCGGGCTCCGAGGGGGCGGGCTCCGCCGCCGGCCCCTCCGCGCGCCGATCGGGGGCCACCGGCGGATCCGAGCTGCCGATCAGCAGGCTGCCGGCGACGACGATCAGCAGCAGCACGCCGCCCCCCAGTCCGAACAGCAGCGCGCGCGACGACACGCCCGCCAGCGGGGGCTGCAGCCGTTCGGGCAGGCCTCTGCGCAAGCGGTCGACGGTGCGCTCGGCGTGACTCAGTGCGGCGCCCCCATACGTCAAGATACCGTCCCAGAGGTTGGCGGCGCCGGCGCTGGAGAGGGCAGCGCCGAGACGCTTGCCGGCGCCGCCGGCAGCGCTCGATCCGGAGCCAGACGCGGCGGCCGACCCCGCGGCGGCGCCCGCGGAGGGCGCACCGAACAGGCCCGCCTCGGAGAAGGAGGGCAGCGGCGGATCGACGCCCTCGGTGAGCGGCACCTCGATCTTCAGCGCGGCGGCGTCCCCCGTGTCCGGCGCGGAGCGGCGGTCGGATCCGTGCGCGCGATCGTCGACGACCACCGGCGACGGCGCCAGCGCGTGGCGCAGCCCCGCCAGGTCTTGCAGCGACGTCTCGCTGCGCTGAAAACCGCGGCGCGTGATCGGCGGACCGATGATGGCGTCGATGGCGGCGCTGACGTCGGCCGCCGTCTGGAAGCGATCGGCCGCTTCGGCGGCGAGCAGCTTGAGCACGAGCTGCTCGGCCGCGCGGGGAACGGCGATGCCGGGCGCGCGCTCCGAGAAGGGCGGCGGCGGCTTGGAGAGCTGCTGGCCCAAGATGCCCACCTGCGAGCTGCTGCTGAAGGGGCGCACGCCCGCGATCATCTCGTAGAGGATCACCCCCAGGGCGTAGAGATCGGCGCGCCCGTCGACCGTCTGCCCGAGCGCCTGCTCCGGCGCCATGTACTCCGGCGTGCCGAACACCATCCCGACCTTGGTGATGGGCGTGCCGGTGCCGGGCGGGCGCTGCGACTTGGAGAGCTCCCCGATCGGGACCTTCGCGATGCCGAAGTCGAGCACCTTCACGAAGTCGGGCTCGCCCCCCTTGTCGACCAGCATCACGTTCTCGGGCTTGAGATCGCGGTGGACTATTTTCAGTCCGTGCGCGCTGCCGAGGGCGGAGGCGATCTGCCGGCCGACGTGCAGCGCCCGCTCGGCCGGGATCGGTCCCTCGGCGATTTCTTCGCGCAGGCTCCGGCCCTGCACGTACTCGAGCACCAGGTAGACGGAGCCGTCGTCGAGCTTGCCGAAGTCGGTGGCGGCCGCGACGTTGGGGTGGTCGATGTTGGCGGCGGCCATCGCCTCCCGCTCGAAGCGCTGCACCACGTCCGGGATGGTGGTCAGCTCGCGGTGCAGCACCTTGACCGCGAGCTTCTTGCGCATGAGCACGTGCTCGCCCGCGTACACCTTGCCCATCCCGCCCTCACCCAGCAACGCGTGGATGCGGTAGCGGTCCGCGAGGATCGACCCGACACGAGCGTCGGTCACGCGATCCCCGTCCTGGTTCTCGGGGCGCGGGGGGCCGGACATCGATGGGGAGAGTTACGAGCTGACGGCCAGAGCTTAGCGGCCGCAGCTCCTCTTAGTACGGATTGTCACTGTCCGACGGCGGAGGCGACGGCGCCTTGGGCTCGGGCGCGGGTTTCGGCTCCGGCGCCGGCTCCGGCTTGGCAGCAGGAGCGGGCTCGGGCTTCGGCTCGGGCTTCGGCTCGGGCGCCGGCTCGGGCTTGGCCTCCGGCTTCGGCTCGGGCTTGGGGGCCGGCGCGGGCTTCGGCGCCGGGGCGGCCGCGGGCTTGGGGGCTGCCTGCGGCTTGGGTGCCGGGGCAGCCGCGGGCTTCGGG
>JAEZYZ010000503.1 GCA_023418705.1 Pseudomonadota bacterium
GCGGGGAGGCGGGCACGGGCGGTGCCACGACCGGCGGCACCGGCGCCGGCGGTGGGACCGGGGGCACGGGGACCGGCGGCGATGGCACGGGCGGGGTCGGCGGCGACGTGCCGGTGCCTGCGGAGCCGCTGAGCGCCTTCATCGTGGTGGATGACTTCGGCTACCGCCCCGGCGCCCGCAAGGTCGCGGTCATCCGCGATCCGGTGACCGGGTTCGACGCCGACGCGTCTTTCGAGCCTGGCGCGACCTACGCCCTGGTCGACGCCTTCACGGGCGAGCACGTGCACACGGGGGCGCCGACCGCCTGGAACGATGGCGCCGAAGATCCTACGTCGGGCGATCGCGCCTACTGGTTCGACTTCTCCGCGGTGACGGCGCCGTCGGCGTACTACGTGCTCGACACCGAGCACGGCGTGCGCTCGCCGGTCTTCGTGGTGTCTGCGGACGTGTACCGTGAGGTGCTCGTGCGCGCCGTGCGCACGTTCTTCTACCAGCGCGCGGGGCACGCGAAGGACGCCGCGTTCGCCGGCGCCGCATGGGCAGACGCGGCCAGTCACCTCGGGCCAGGGCAAGACGCCGAAGCGCGGGCCTACGACCGCACCGACGACGCGACGACCGAGCGCGACGTCTCGGGGGGCTGGTACGACGCGGGCGACTACAACAAGTACACCAACTGGACCGCGGACTACGTGGTCGACCTCTTGCGCGCGTACCGCGAGCGGCCGGAGATCTGGACCGACGATTTCGGGATCCCCGAGTCCGGCAACGGCGTGCCGGACCTGCTCGACGAGGTGAAGTGGGGGGTCGACCACCTCGTGAAGCTGCAAAACGACGACGGCTCGCTGCTCAGCATCGTCGGGCTGGACCACGGCAGCCCGCCGTCCACCGCCGACGGCCCCACGCGCTATGGCCCGCCGAGCACGTCCGCCACGCTGAGCGGCGCCGCCGCGTTCGCCTTCGCCGCCAAAGTGTACGGCGATCTCGGCGGCGCCCACGCGGACTACGCCGAGGATCTGGCGGCGCGCGCCGAACGCGCCTTTGCCTTCGCCGAGCAGAACCCGAACCTGACGTTCCTCAACAACGACGCGGAGACCGGCAGCCAGGGGCTCGGCGCCGGCCAGCAAGAGGTCGACGACGCCGGCCGCCGCAACAAGAAGGTGGTGGCGGCCTGCCACCTGTTCGAGCTCACCGGCAAGGAGGAGTACCGCGCGGCCTTCGACGAGAGCTATGCCGAGACGGGCTTCATCTCGACGGGTTACACGTACGGCTGGGAGGAGTTCTTGCAAGAAGCGATGCTCCACTACACGACGCTGCCCGGCGCGACGCCGAGCGTCGCCAGCGACATCCTCGACACCTACCGTGAGGGCGTGCTCGGCGGGGACAACCTGCCGGCGCACCGCATGCAGATCGATCCCTACCGAGCGCCGCTGCAGACCTACACCTGGGGCTCGAACGCGGTGAAGGCGCGCGTGGGCCTGGTCTTGCACTCGTTCGTGAAGTACGGCCTGGAGGGGGCGCCGGCGGAGGAAGTGCTCGAGGCGGCGGAGAGCTACCTGCACTACCTGCACGGGACGAACCCGCTCGGCGTCGCGTACCTCACCAACATGGGCGCGTACGGCGCCGAGCGCTCCGTGAACGAGATTTACCACAGCTGGTTTGGCGAGGGCACCGCGTGGGACAGCGCCGCCAGCTCGGAACACGGTCCAGCGCCGGGCTTTCTCGCGGGCGGCCCGAACCCTAGCTACGACTGGGACGGCTGTTGTCCGGATGGTTGCGGCGCACCCGATCTGTGCGGTGCCGCGGCCCCCTCACCGCCGAAGGGGCAGCCCCCGCAGAAGTCCTACCTGGACTTCAACGACAGCTGGCCCCTCAACTCCTGGTCGGTGACGGAGAACTCGAACGGCTACCAGACGGCGTACATCCGCCTGCTGTCGAAGTTCGTCGACTGACGTCGGTCGCCTTACGGCGTTTGCTCGATCGCCCGCCGGTAGCGCTGCCGGCGCTGCTCGTCCTTCAGGATCTCGTACGCCTCTTCCAACACCTCGAGGATCAAGTCCACGTCGTCGCGCAGATCCGCGGTGCCGGCGGTGAGCACGCGCGAAGGTTCGAACTGGCGGCGCAGCTCGAGGTAGGCGCGCCGGATGTCGTAGCCGGTGGCGTCCCGAGCGACGCCGAGCAGCGCGAAGTAGTCCGCCTCGTCGACCAGCGCGCGCCGCGTCAGGATGCGGGAGCGCAGCGCCTGGTCGTCGAGCGGCTCGGCGGGCGCGGCACGCGCGGGTTTCGGGGTCTTCGGGGTCGCGGGCGCGTCGACCAGCAGCACGCCGAGCTCGCACAGCGCGAGCAGCACCACCGCGAAGTCTTCGGAGGCGCTCTCCAGGAGCTCCTCGACGCGCCGGCCGCTCGCGCCCTCGACCAGCCGCTCTTCGGCGGGATCGAGCGCGCACTCGCCCAGCAGGCCGTGCGCCGGACCCTGGGTGACCCTGGCCCCTGCACCGCCGAGCCGCGCGAGCGCCTCGTCCACCGAGAACACCCGCCGCAGGCTCTCGACCAGGACCTCGGCGCCCGTGGCGCCGCCGAAGACCGAGGGCTCCGCGCGCAAGCGCCCCGGCAGCTCGAGCTCGACGCTGGCCGCGCCATGATCGATCTCGATGACCCGCGTCAGGACCCACTCGGCGTGCGCGCGCAACACGGGCCACAGGTCGTCTTGCTTCAGGTGCCCATACGCGATCAGCGCGGCGCCCGCGTGACGCCCGAACTGCGGCAGCTTGCGCGACAGACTCGCGACGCTGCGCGGGAGATCCCCGCGCTGGATCAAGAAGGCGATCAGCGACTCGTCATCGCTGCCGGACGCCGCGGTCACGAAATCTCCCTCGCGGAAGACGAGCCGCCGGATGCCGGCGTCGTCCTCGAACGCCAGCGCCCCGGTGAAGCGACCCCGCACCGAGCGGGCGACCGCCGCCAGGGCGTCGCCGGGCCCCAGCGCGGGCGGCAGCGAGGGCAGCAAGGAGTCTCGCGGGGTGGGCGGCGGCCTGGAGCTCACCGCGCTGCGGCTCCCGGGCGGTACGGTCGACGTCAGATCGGCCGGGGGCGACGAGCTCGCCCGCGCCGGCGGGCGGTGCGTCATCCGCTCCGTCCCGTGCTCGACCGCGGCGCTCTGAGAGAAGAACGGCGGGAGCAGCGAGCTGCGGCGCTGCGCCCAGGGGATGAGGCTCCTGGGCGACGACGGCGGGGCGGTCGTGTCGGTCTGCGAGCCCCGAAAGCTGATGGGCCCGGCGACGTGGGCGGCGGTCGGCCGTTCCTGAGGGGGAAAGGGGCTCGACGGCGTGCGCGCTGGCGGAGGGGTGGTCATGCGCAGCGACGCCTCCGACGGTGGGACGGGCGTCGGCTTCTCCGCGGTGGTGCCGGTCGGCGCGCTCGGAGCGGGCGGCGCTGACTCCGAGGCGGCTTCGGCCACGACGGACGCCCCCTCCAGGCCGGCGTGCTCGGTGCCGGCCCAGTCGGGCGCGAGCGCGTGCTCGGTGCCGCCGCCCAGGGTCGCCATCGAGCGGGAGCGCGTGCCCTCCGGGAGCGCCGCGCCGGTGGGCGACGCGCCTGCGGTGGAGGCGTCCTCGATCGGCTCCTCGAGCTCGACGAGCATGGCTTCGTCGACCAGCTGCTCGGCGTCGCCGGGCGGCGGGGCGCTCGGCGCATCGGCCAGCTTGCGCTCTCCCAGGCGTCGTTCGGCGTCCGCGAGCAGCTCTTGGAGCTCCGGGCCGGGCTCGACGTCCGCGCCGGGCAGGTGCTCGACGTCGAGCTCCGGATCGATCAGCGCTCCGGGTTCCAAGGAGCCAGTCCCCGGGCTCACGGGGCCTTCTCGCCGTTGTCTTCGGGCGCCCCTCGCTCCGCGCCGGGGGGCGGGGCGTCGCCGCGTTTGCCGCTCAGCAGCAAGGCAATGGCTTCACCGGCCCGCGGCCACAGGCTCGCGCTGACGACCGTGATCGTGACGAACACCACGACGAAGAGCTCTCCGGCTGTCAGCCCGAGCATCGGGGCTTCGATAGCATAGGGGGGCCGTGGCCGTCCCATTTCGCTGCCGCTGGTAGGTGGTCTACCTTGCGCGCATGGCGGATTTCGTGGTCGGGGTCGGCGCCAATCTGGGCGACCGGCTGGCGACGCTGCAGACGGCCGTCGGCCGCCTCGGCCCGCTCGGCAAGGTCGAGGCGATTTCTGCTCTCTATGAAACCGAGCCGATCGGTGGCCCGCCGCAGCCCCTGCACCTGAACGCCGCCGTTCGGCTGAGCACCGAGCTCGCCCCCCTCGCGCTGCTCACCGCCCTGCAGCGCATCGAGCTCGAATTGGGTCGTGTGCGCCACGAGCGTTGGGGCCCCAGGATGATCGATCTCGATCTGCTCTGGGCGGAAGGGCCGCCGGTCGTTCTGCCAGCGCTCGAGATCCCCCATCCGCGCTTGCACGAGCGCGTGTTCGCGCTGCGGCCGTTGCTCGACGTGGCACCGAACGCTACTGACCCGCGGACCGGCAGACCCTACGCATCCATGATCGACGAGCTCGCCGATCAAGGGGTCCGCCGGGTGACCGAGCACTGGGTCACCGAGACCCAAAGCGGTAGCTAGACACCTCGGTCGCAAGGTGGTACGAGCCGCGCGCCGCTGATCGCCGAGCCTGGCTCGAGCTGCCAGTGCAGGCGCGGCGTATAGCTGAAGGCCCGATGAGCACTCTCAGTCTCGAACTCTGCGCGAGCATCCCCATTCGCTTATCCACGCTCGGCGCCGCCATGGGCGGGGGCGGCGGTGGGGTGAGCATCGACTTCGATCAGACCGTCCTGATGCAGATGGTGCTGTTCGCGGTGTTGGTGGTGGTGTTGAAGCCGCTGCTGTTCGACCCGATGTTGCGCGTGTTCGAGCAGCGCGAGCAGCGGACCGAGGGCGCCAAGGCCGACGCTCGTCACATGCAAGAAGAGGCGGGGGTGCTGCTTCGCCGCTATGAGCGGGAGCTCGAGCGGGTGCACCGCGTGGCGGCCGAAGAGCGCGAGCGGCTGCGCAGCGAGACCGCGCGGCTCGAGGCCGAGATCCTCGATCAGGCGCGCGAGTCGGCCAACCGGATCGCGAGCGAAGGCCGCCGTCTGGTCGAGGCGGAGGTGAACGCCATCCGCTTCGAGCTCGGCAAGCAGTCCGAGGTGCTGGCCGAACAGATCGCGAGCCGCGTGCTCGGCCGGGGGGTGTCGTGATGCTGCAACGACTCGTGTCGGGGCTCTGCGCTGCTGCCGTCGCGCTCGCGGCGGTCTCGGCCGCGGCCGCTCCACCCGTCGATCCGGCTCACGGGGCCCACGGTGACGAGGTCCGAGGGTTCGGCACCGGCGCCGAGGCCACCCACGAGGCCGAGCACCCCGCGCAGCACCACGTCCCGCACTTCGGGGACATCAACTGGTACTACGGCGTCCTCGGCGCGAAGCCCGACGCGGAGCCGAGCCTGCTCTGGCGGCCGGAGGGCATGCCGCCACCGCTCGGCGCGATGCTGCTCAACTCGGGGCTGCTATTTTTCGTGCTGATCCGCTTCGGGCGGCGTCCGATCGCCGAAGCGCTCAAGAAGCGCAAGGCCTTGATCATGACCGGCATGGACGAGGCGGCCCGCATGAAGGACGAGGCCGCGCAGCGCCTGGCGGACTACGAAGAGAAGCTCAAGCACGTCGACGAGGAGATCGAGCGGGTGAAGCGCGAGATGCGCGAGGCGGGCGAGATCGAGCGCGCCCGCATCCTCAAGGAAGCCCGCGAGCGGCAGGCTCGCATGGAGCGCGACGCGCGCCTGGTCGTCGAGCAGGAGCTCAAGGCAGCGCGCGAGCTGCTGATGCAGGAGACGGTGCGTGCGGCGGTGAGCTCGGCCGAGCGGCGGATCGCCGAGCGGCTCACCCCGGCCGATCACCAGCGCCTCGCCGACGAGTACCTGCAGTCGATCGGGCGCCCGCTGGGAGGTCAGGCATGAACTACGGGCCCATCGCCGAGCGCTACGCCCGCGCGGTCTTCGAGCTCGGGGTCGAGACCGGGCAGCTCGAGCTGCTCACGACGCAGCTGCAGGCCTTCGCCGCCGCCTACTCGGAGAGCGCGGAGCTGCGCAGCGTGCTCGACAACCCGCTGGTGGCCGACGACAAGCGCGAGGCCATCCTCAAGGAGGTGGTCGCGCGGCTCGGGCTGTCCGAGCTCGCGGTGAACACGGTCCGCCTGCTCGCGTCGCGCCGCAAGCTCCGCCTGTTGCCGGAGCTCGGGCGCAGGCTCGGCCGCCTCACCGACGAGCGGGCGGGGGTCGTGCGCGCGACCGTCACCAGCGCCACCGAGCTCCCCGAAGAGTACTACCAGCGCCTGACGGCCACGCTTGAGCGCACCACCCTGCGCAAGGTGGTGCTGGAGCGGAAACGAGATCCCAGCTTGATCGCCGGCGTCGTGACCCGCATCGGCGACAACACCATCGACGGAAGCTTGCGCGGACGGCTGACCGATTTGGAACGCCGACTCCTGCAGGCCTGACGCACGTTCAACGGCTCGCCGGGTCGCGAGCCTTCATCCCCCATCTCAGAGACAGCCATGCAGCTCAACGCCGACGAGATCTCCCAGATCATCAAAAAGCAGATCCAAAACTACGACCGCGCCGCCCTGGTCACGGAGACCGGCACCGTGCTGACGAGCGGCGACGGCATCGCCCGTGTTTACGGTCTCGAAGGGGTGATGGCTGGCGAGCTGGTCGAGTTCCCCGGGCAAGTCTACGGGCTGGTGTTGAACCTCGAGCAGGACAACGTTGGCGTGGCGGTCCTCGGTGAGGCGACCGGCGTCAAAGAGGGCGACGTCGTCAAGCGCACCGGGCGCATCGCCGACGTCCCGGTGGGTCCGGCGCTCGCGGGCCGAGTCGTGAACGCGCTCGGGCAGCCCGTCGACGGCAAGGGGCCGATCGAGACCTCCCACCGCCGCCGCATCGAGGTGAAGGCGCCGGGCATCATCGGCCGCCAGCCGGTGAAGGAGCCGCTTCAGACGGGCCTCAAGGCCATCGACTCGATGATCCCGATCGGCCGCGGACAGCGCGAGCTCATCATCGGCGATCGGCAGACCGGCAAGACGGCCATCGCGATCGACACGATCATCAATCAAAAGGGCAAGAACGTCTTCTGCATCTACGTCGCGATCGGGCAGAAGGCGTCCACCGTCGCGCAGGTGGTCGACAAGCTCACCCAGCACGGCGCCATGGAGTACACGACCATCGTCGTCGCCACGGCGATGGAAAGCGCCCCGCTGCAGTTCTTGGCGCCGTACACCGGCGTCACCATCGGCGAGTTCGCGCGCGACACCGGCGGCCACGCCCTCTGCATCTACGACGACCTCAGCAAGCAGGCGGTGGCGTACCGGCAGATGTCGCTGCTCCTGCGGCGGCCGCCGGGTCGCGAGGCGTACCCCGGTGACGTGTTCTACATCCACTCCCGCTTGCTCGAGCGCGCGGCGAAGATGGGCAACCGCTACTTCATCGTGAAGAAGGGCACCCAGGTGCCGCCCGGGGATCAGGACTTCCGCGGCGTCGACGGCAAGGTGTACATCGGCGACGAGGGGCACGAAGCGGCGGAGAAGTCGCTCAACGGCAACTCGGATCTGGAGATCGTCCACGACCCGCACTCGGGCGGCTCGCTGACGGCGCTGCCGATCATCGAGACCCAGGCGGGTGACGTCTCGGCGTACATCCCGACCAACGTCATCTCCATCACCGACGGCCAGATCTTCCTGGAGAGCGACCTGTTCTACTCGGGCGTGCGTCCGGCCATCAACGTCGGCATCTCGGTGAGCCGCGTCGGCGGCAACGCCCAGATCAAGGCGATGAAGAAGGTCTCCGGCACGCTGCGCCTGGACCTGGCGCAGTACCGCGAGATGGCGGCCTTCTCTCAGTTTGCCAGCGACCTGGACGCGGCCACGCGAGCCCAGCTCGAGCGGGGGCAGCGCCTGACGGAGCTCTTGAAGCAGGGCCAGTACGTCCCGCTCGCGGTCGAGAAGCAGGTGGTGCTCATCTACGCCGGCATCAACGGCTACACCGACAAGCTGCCGGTCGACTCGCTGCGCGAGTTCGAGCAGGAGCTGTACCGCCACATCGACGAGAAGCAGCCCGAGCTCTGGGAGGCGATTCGGCAGAAGCGCGAGCTCACCGACGAGGTCCGCGGCAAGCTCGACAAGCTCTTGAAGAGCTTCACCGAGGGATTCGTCGCCAGCAGGGAGTGAGCGCCCGATGGCCAACCTCAAAGAGATCCGCAAGCGCATCGGCTCCGTCAAGTCCACGCAGAAGATCACGCGTGCGATGAAGATGGTGGCCGGTGCGCGCCTGAACCGCGCCCAGCAGCGCATCACGGCGCTGCGGCCGTACGCCGTGCAGACCGGCGAGGTGCTCGCGGAGGTCACGCAGGCGGCGCAGCGTCGTGCGGAGGCGTTCGGCAGCGGCGAGCTCGAGCACCCGCTGCTCGCGCGCCGCCCGGAGAAGAACACGCTGCTCCTGGTGATCACCAGCGACCGCGGGCTCTGCGGCGCCTTCAACACCAACATCAACCGCATGGCGGAGCGGCAGTGGCGGGAGGCCGAGCGGCAGGGCCGCTCGCTGCAGCTCGACATCATCGGGCGCAAGGGCCGCGACTACTTCCGCCGCCGCGGCGCCCCGATCCGTCACGTCCACGCCGGCGTCTGGGACAAGCTCGATCTCGAGCAGGCGCGCGAGATCGGGCGCACGGTGCTCGAGCCGTTCATCGCCGGCGAGGTCGACGCCATCTACCTCGTCTACAACGAGTTCAAGAGCGCGATGACGCAGCGGGTGGTGGCCGAGCCGCTCTTCCCGCTCGGCGCCGGAAGCGATCCGGCCTCGTCGGAGGCCGAAGCGGAGATGGTGTCCGAGCGCGAGTACATCTTCGAGCCGAACAAGGGCGCGTTGCTCGAGCGGCTGGTCCCGATGTACGTCGAGATCTCGATCCTGCGGGCCCTGTACGAATCCATGGCCTCCGAGCTCGGCGCCCGCATGACGGCCATGGACTCGGCGACCAAGAACGCCTCCGACATGATCGATCGGCTGACGCTCCAGTACAACCGCGCGCGCCAGGCGGCGATCACCACCGAGCTGATGGAGATCATCGGCGGCGCCAACGCCCTGTCCGCCTGATTCCCCGCCCGAGGCGCGCCGCTCGAGCATCGTTGGAAGGACCTTCGGGGCCTTCGACCCACCTCGCGTCAGCGAAAACGCGGGCTCAGCACCGCGCTAGCTTCGTGCAGCGGAGGGTGAAGATCACAGGAAACCCTCCGGAGTCGGATCCCGTCGCTCCCGAGCGTTGGCTACCTTGCAGGGTCAGGTCTGGCTCCACCGCCCAGGTCAGATCGTTCCCGCGCAGCGAGGCTCGGCGGCGCCTTGCCGCGCCTGCGGTCCATGTGGCTTCGGCCAAAATCCTGCTCGGCCGCCAGCAAATTGTGGGGAGGACACCGAAGCCGAAGGTCCAGGTTGTCCACGGAGTCCGGGCCGCCCCTCGCGTGCGCTTCGCGGTGGTGCAGCTCCAAGCTGCCCGTCTCCGGACAGCGCCGTCCGCGAGGGTCGGTGTAAGCACACCGCCCCGCATCGCACGCCCACACCTCACGCCGGATCGCGGCGCTCACGTGGCGCCGCGCCAGCGCGGCGAGCGGTCGCGAGGTCACGGTCTCCCGCGCCGGCGCGGCGAGCGCTCGCGAGGTCACAGCTTCCCGCGCGGGCGCGGCGTGCGGTCTCGAGGTCACAGGTTCCCGCGCGGGCGCGGCGGGCGGTCGCGAGGTCACAGGTTCCCGCGCGGGCGGGCGGTCTCGAGGATACGGTCTCCCGCGCCGGGGCGGCGGGTGGTCTCGAGGGTAGGGTCTCCCGCGCGGGCGCGGCGTGCGGTCTCGAGGTCACAGGTTCCCGCGCGGGCGCGGCGTGCGGTCGCGAGGTCACAGGTTCCCGCGCGGGCGGGCGGTCTCGAGGATACGGTCTCCCGCGCCGGGGCGGCGGGTGGTCTCGAGGGTAGGGTCTCC
>JAEZYZ010000514.1 GCA_023418705.1 Pseudomonadota bacterium
GTCCCAGGGCCGCCGCCCGCTGCCCCACCAGCGCCCCCCGTGCTCGGTGCGCCGCCGGTGCTGGGTGCGCCCCCCGTGCTGGGTGCGCCACCGCCCAGCGCACCAGCGGAGCCAGCCGAGCCGACCACACCGCCAGCGCCGGCCGTGCCGGTCGCGCCGCCGGCGATCCCCGCGCTGCCCCCGCTCTCCGGTACCGGGGGGGGAGGCGGCACCATCGACCCCACGCCGCTCAGATCGTCGCTGCAGCGTTCCTCGATGCAGACCAGGCCCGACCGACAGTCATTCGCGCGCTGGCAGGACGCCCCCTGCCCTCCGAGACCTTCGCCGTCGCAGGCGACGAGCACCCCTGTCGCGATCAGCAAGCTCTTCGCAAACGCCCTCGGCGCCATGTCGCCCTCACTCCAGCGTCAACAGCACGTCGCCCTCGGCGACCGCCTGACCTTCGCTCACGGCGATGCTCGCGACGCGCCCGTCCTCGGGCGCCTCGACGGGCATCTCCATCTTCATCGATTCGAGGATGACGAGCGTCTGCTCCTCCTGCACCGAATCCCCGACCGCCACTTCGATCTTCCAAACTGTCCCGGTGATGTGGGCGCACACGTCGACCGCCATGACGCCCATCGTACACGGCCCGGCGCCCTCGCGGCCAAGCTCGGCGCGCTCGGGCAGCGACGTGGCGACAGAACCGTGGTGCGGCAAACTTCCACCCTGACGCCCCGTGTGCGCATTGCAGTGTGCCTTGCGCGACTGCCCGCGCGCCGTCATAGATAAGCTCTGGAGCGACGGCCGGCGCGCAGGAAAAACCCTCGGAGCTTCGAGGCACCCGGGCGACCCAAGCAGAAAGCGCACCGAGTGTCCGATCTCAGGTAGAGTTCACTGGGCCAGCGCTGAGGAGTGAATTACATTTCCGCCGCCCCGATTCGGTTGACGATAGGCGGCGGGGATTGCTAATCCGCGACTGGCGCCCCGCTCCGGGTCAGCCAATAGTCCCCTGCTCCGACAGGATCACCTCCCCCTAGGAAACACCGCTCATGGCCGAACAGAAAGAAAGCTCGGTTCTCTTCTCGCTCAAGGAGCTCATGAACCTTGAGGAAGACCGGATCAAGGCGGAGGAACAAGAGAAGGAAGCCCGGGCTCGCGCCGAGGCCGAGGCGAAGGCCGCGGCGGAGCGCTCCGCACGCGAAGCCGAGGAGCGCCGCCTGCGTGAGGAAGAAGACGCACGCCGGGCGGAGGAGCAGCGCCGCAAGGAAGAGGCCGCGCGCCTCGAGGCCATCCGCCAGGGGGAGATCGAGAAAGCCAAGGCGGAGGCCGAGCACCAAGCCCGGCTGCAGGCGATGGCCGCGCAGCAAGCCCACGAGCAGCAGCTGGCGCTCTTGAACCAAGATCAGGGGAAGAAGAAGCTCAAGATGATCGTCGGCGCGGTCAGCGCCCTGCTCTTGATCGGCGTGGTCGGCGGCGGCATGATCTACAGCAACAACGTCGCCGAAGCCGAGAAGAAGGCCGCTGCTCTCGAGGCCCAGCGCGCCGCCGCTCAGGAAGAGCTCACGCGCTTGAAGCGCGAGTTCGAAGAGGCGCAGAAGAAAGAGGCCGAGCTCAAGGATCAGCTCGCCAGCGTCAAGGACGAGGCCGAGCGCGCGCGGCTCGAAGCCAAGCTCGAGGCCGCCAAGGAGGAGCGCGAGAACGCCAGCAAAGCCATCGGCAGGCGTCCCAGCGGTGGCGGCGCCCGCCCGGCCAAGGCGGCCGGCGGCGGCTCGAAGCCCTGTGATTGCCCGCCGGGCGATCCCTTGTGTTCCTGCCTCTGAGCTCGGGCCCGGCCCCGGCGGCCGGCGCGCCGAGCCCCCGCCCCGGCAGGTCGTCGCGATCGCCGCGGGAGTAGGAACGCTCGCGTAGGTTTGCTAAACCGCGCGGCATGCCGACCCGCTGCGACCAACTCGCCTTCGCCCTCGACTACCAGGACCTCGACGCCGCCCGGAAGGGAGCGGCCGCCGTCGCCCCCCACGCGGGCGTCCTCAAGGTGGGGCTCGAGCTGTTCATCAAGGAAGGGCCGGCCGCGGTCCGGCTCGCCCCGGAGCTCGGCAGCAAGACCTTCCTGGATTTGAAGCTGCACGACATCCCGGAGACCGTCGAGCGCGCGGTCGCGTCGGCCGTCTCGCTCGGGGCGAGCTACCTGACGCTCCACGCGGCCGGAGGCCCCAAAATGCTCGAGCGGGCCGCCCGGCGCGCCGAAGGCACGGGCCTCGTCTTGCTGGCGGTCACGGTGCTCACCTCGCTGGACGCCGACGATCTGCGCCGCACCGGAGCGCTGGGCTCGCCGTCGGAGCACGCGATCCGCCTGGCACGGCTCGCTTGGGACTCCGGGGTGCGCGGCTTCGTGAGCTCGGCCGCGGAGGTGCGGGCGCTGCGGGAGGCGTTCGGTCCAAAGGCGGTGCTGGTCACTCCTGGCATCCGTCCGGCGACCCAGAGTGGCGGCGACGATCAGAAGCGCACCGGCACGCCGCGCGACGCGATCCACGCGGGGTCCAGCCTGCTCGTCGTCGGCCGCCCGATCCGCGACGCGGCGGATCCGGCGGTCGCGGCCGCGACGATTGCTGCCGAAATCATGGAGGCAGCCGGTGCCGCCCCGACGCCCTGACGCGCCCCGTCTGATCACCGGCCTGCAGCCAGTGCGCGAGGCCATCCGCGCCCACGGCAGCGCCCTGGGCGGGGTGTGCATCGACGCTCGTCCCCTGCCCCGGCTCGACGCGCTGGAACGGTTCGCGCGCGACCACGGTGTCGCCGCCGTCGAACGATTGGGGCGGGGCGAGCTCGATCGGCTGAGCCACGGCGCCACCCACCAGGGGGTCGTCGCCTGGGCGCCGGAGCTCGTGCTGCACGATCTGGAGGACCTGCTGGGCCGCGGCGATCTCATCGCGCTGGCCCTGGACGAGATCCAGGATCCGCAAAACTTTGGGGCCGCGATCCGCAGCGCGGTCGGGCTGGCCGGCGCCCCTGTCCTGTGGGGCGAGCACGCCTCCGCGCCGTTGACGCCGGCCACCTTCCGCGCCTCGGCGGGCGCGATCGAGCACGCCACCCTCTGCCGCGTCCGCTCGCTGGTCAGCGCGCTGCAGCGAGCGGCGGACTCAGCCGTGCAGGTGGTCGGTCTGGACGCGCAAGCGCCCAGGGCGCTCCGGGAGCTCGACCTCGGCTTGCCGACCGTGATCGTGATCGGCAGCGAGCACACCGGGCTGCGCCGCGCCACGCGGCGGGCGTGCACGGTGCACGCGAAGCTCGCGGACATGAGCGACATCGACTCCCTGAACGCCAGCGCGGCGGCAGCCATCGCGCTGTACGAGGTCGCCGTCCAGCGGCGCTCGGGGGCGCGCGCTTCACGATCGATTCCCGCGGGATGAGCGCGCATCGTTCACGCTCGACCTCAACATCGAAGGCCACCACTGAACACCTGCGGGGGGCGCCTCGTCCGCGGATCCATTCAATGGAATGGCCCTCGGGTACGCCGGCGGCCGCCGCTTCACCAGCATTTCCGTTCACTTTTCCGCCAACTGGTGAAGACCTTCCGCGACGGTGCCCCCGGCGGTTGAAGTGAAGCTTCAGCTACTGCAACAATGCACCCGTAACTACCCGTCGGAACGCGGAAATTGCTTCCAGGATCGCTTGCTCCGAGGTGTCGTCGCCGAGGCTGATGCGCACGGCGCTGCTGGCGCGCTCGCCGCCGGCCATCGCCGTGATGACGGGCGACGGCTCGCTGCTGCCGGCGCTGCAGGCGCTGCCGCTCGACACGCGCACTCCGTTCAGGTCCATGGCCGCTACGATCTCGTCTCCGCGCCAGCCAGTAAACGACAGGTTGCTCACGTGGGGCAAACGCGTGGCGCCGGCGCCGTTGACCTCGGCGAGATCGGCCAAGCTCCGCTCGACCAGATCCCTGAGCACCGCCACCTTCGCGAAGCGCTGAGGGCCGTCGCCGGCGAGCTCGAGCGCCGTGCGCAGTCCGTGAGCCAGCGCCGCGTCCTGCGTGCCGGCGCGCAGCCCTCGCTCCTGCGCGCCGCCGAGGAGCACGGGCACCGGGCTACGACCCGGGCGAAAGCCGAGCGCCCCGATGCCCTTCGGCCCCCGGAGCTTGTGGGCCGAAATCGTGACGGAGTCGAACACGCGCCAGCGCAGCGGGTCGAGCTTGCCGGCGGCCTGGACGGCGTCCACGTGCAGCCAGGCGCCCGCGGCGTGCACCACCGGGTAGACGGCTTCGAGCGGCTGCACGACCCCCGTCTCGTGGTTGGCGGCTTGAACGGCGACCACGGCCTTCGGCGGCAGGCCCACCAGCGCCCGAGCGATGTTCCCGGGGTCGATGCACCCGCTGCCGGCGACCGGCACCCAGCGCACCGGCGTCCCCTGCTCCTCCAGCCGTTCGGCGACCCGCACGATCGACGGGTGCTCCACCCGGCTGGTGACCAGGGCTGGCGCCCGCGCGAGGGCCAGGTTGTTGGCCTCGGTCCCCCCGGAGGTGAACACCAGGTCCCGCGCCGAGATCCCCAGAAAGTCCGCCGCGGTCTCGCGCGCCTCCTCCAGGAGGCGGCGCGCCTTGCGGCCGCTCGCGTGCACGCTCGCCGGGTTGCCCCAGGCGCCCTGCAGCGCCTCCAGCATCCGCTCGATCACGAGCGGGTGGGGCGGCGTGGTGGCGTTGAAGTCGAGGTAGATCTCGCGCATGGCTCCGCCCCGGCGCTCAGGCGCCTTGGCCGAGACCCCCGGTCGCTCGCGCGGCCACCACGAGGTAGAACGCCGCGCCGGACAGCTGAGCGCCGCCGATGACCTCACTGCTGGGCGAGACCAGCCGCACGTCGCCGCCGTGCCCGCGCGCGATGCCCCGCGCGATCGTCAGCCCGATACCGGCCCCGCCGTGGGCGCGGGTCGGCGAGCCGTCGACCTGGTAAAATGGCTCGAACAGGCGCGCGCTGGCGTCCTCCGGAACCCCCGGACCGGTGTCCGCGACGCAGAGCTCGAAATCGCCGGTCGGGGTCCGGCGCGCCCGGATCCCGACCCGCCCACCTTGAGGCGTGAACTTCAAGGCGTTGTCGAGCAGCTGCTCCATCGCCCGCCGCAGGCGGTCGGCGTCGCCGGTCCCTCTCCAACTGGCTCCGGAGAGCTCGCTGAACAGCTGAACCTGCTTCTGGACGAAGGCCTGCTCGAGGTTCTGGATGGCGCGGCGCACCAGGTCGTCGAAGGCGTACTCCCGGCTCACGAACCGCAGCCGGCCGGTCTCGATCCCGGTCACGTCGAGCAGGTTGTCGATCAGCCCGCGCAGGCGCTGCACGCACTCGTCCATGGCCTTGAGCGACTTTTCCTGAGGCGGAGTCAGCGGCCCGAGCTCGGCGTCCCGCAAGAGCTTCAGGTAGCCGACGATGGGCGTCATCGGGGTGGCCAGCTCGTGCGAGACGTTGCGGTAAAACTCCTTGCGCGCCTGGTCGAGCTCGACGAGCCGGGCGTTGGCCGCGCTAAGCTCGGCGATCTTCTCTTCGAGGTGCGCGACGATGCGCTGGCTCTGCAGCCGCAGGTGCGTCCCCGTTTGCTCTTCAGGGACGTGCTCCCGCCGGCCGCTCAGGTATCCCTGCACGGTCTTGGCGAAGGAACGAGCGTCGATGGGCTTCTGCAGAAAGCCGTCGCAGCCGACCGCGAGGCTCGTGTCCCGATTGCCTTCGGCGGTGATCGCCACGATCGGGACGTTCGACAGCTCCGCCTCCGAGCGCAGCCGCAGCGTCACTTCGTAGCCGTCGAGCCCCGGAATGGCAATGTCCACGAGGATGAGATCAGGACGCTCGCTGTAGGCTTTTCGGATGCCGTCGAGGCCATCGACCGCATCGACGACCTCGAACCCAGCGGGGGTGAGCAGCTTGCGCACCAGCAGGCGGTTGGCGGGGTCATCCTCGATATGGAGGACCTTCGGCATCGACACCCACGTTATTTCCCATCGAGCCGTTTCCGGCAAGGACTCTTGTGGGATCGCGCGACGCGGACCGCCCTCTGGTGGTATCAAGCGCTCATGCGCACCGTCCCGTCGTTCTCCTTGGCCCTGCTGCTCGCCGCTTGCGCCGATCTGACCCAACCCGTCGAACGAGGACCGGCGCCCGCCGCCGAGCCGAAGACCGCCGCGGCCCCGGCGCCCCCTCCCGCCCCGACCGGCGCGCGGGGGGCCCAGGCGGCCGGCGAGCGCGTCACCGCCTCGCACATCCTGGTCGCCTACAAGGGCGCCCTGCGCGCCCGGCCCAACGTGACGCGGAGCAAGGAGGAGGCCCAGGCGCTGGCGCAGAAACTGCGCCAGCAGGCTGCCAAAGGGGAAGACTTCGGCAAGCTGGCGGTTTCCCACTCCGACGACCCGAGCGCGCCGCGAAACCAGGGGAGCCTCGGCAGCTTCGAGCGCCAGGCGATGGTCAAGCCCTTCTCGGATGCTGCCTTCGACCTCGAGCCGGGCCAGATCAGCGACGTCGTCGAGACCCCCTTCGGCTTCCACGTGATAAAGCGCTCTGAGTAGCCAATTTCTCCGGATAGCCCGGCGTGTCCCAGCAAAACCCCCAATCGCCCCGAAAACGCATCCTGGTGGCCGAGGACGACCCGGAGATCGCCGAGCTCTTGGCGCGCATCCTGGGCGCCCACTACGACGTTGCCGTGGTCAATGACGGTCACCGCGCGCTGGCCGTGCTGAGCAAGCCGCCCGTTCCCGATCTGGTGTTGCTGGACGTGATGATGCCGGGCGTCGACGGGTTCGGCGTGGCTCAACGGCTGCGCCTGCTGCACCCGAACCGCAAGATCCCGGTGATTTTCGTGACCGCACGCGACGCCCCGCTCGACGTGATCCAGGGCATCCAGGCGGGCGCGCGCCACTACATCACCAAACCCTTCAAGGTCAAAGACGTGCTGGACAAGGTGGCCCGCGCGGTCGGCGGACCGTTGCCATGAGCTCGCCCTCGGCGCCTGTCCGCTCGGACGATCCGCCCGCCCCCGAGAGCCCGGAGCCGCAGCAAGGGGCGCAAGATAGCGGCCAGACCGGCGCCGCCGCGGCGCCCGAAGCCGCCCGCGTCGGAGCTCTGGTCTCGCGCCGCGTCGCGTTGCCGCTGGCGGTCCTGACGGGTCTTCTCTACTTCGTTGCCTTCCCCGGGGTCGACCTGTGGCCCCTTTCGTTCGTCACGCTCGTTCCGCTGCTGATTGCCCTGCGTGGGCGAACGCCCAAGGCGGCGGCGTGGCTCGCGTGGGTCTCCGGATTCACGATGACCATGAGCGGCTTTTATTGGCTCTTGCCAATGCTGCAGACGTTCAGCGGCTTTGGGACGCCGCTGTGCCTGCTGTTCATGGCCATCCTGTGTGCCTATCAGTCGGGACGGCTCGCGCTGCTCGGCTGGCTCTACGGGCGCGCGGAGCAGCGGGGGTGGCCGCCCGGGCTCGTCTTCACCGCTGCCTTCGTCGCCAGCGAGCTGGTCTTCCCGCTGCTCTTTCCCTGGTATTTCGCCGCCACCGTTCACCAGGTCCCGGTGTTGCTGCAGACCGCCGAGCTCGGCGGCCCGATCCTGGTCGCCCTGGTGCTGATCGCGGTCAACTGGGCCGTGGCAGAGCTCGTGGTGGCGCGGCTCGAGCGGCGGCGGCCGCGGCTGCGCCTGATCGCGGCGCTGTCCGCGGTGCCCGGCGTGGCGCTGGTCTACGGGGCGGTGCGCATCGCGCAGGTGGATGCCACCGTGGCCGACGCGCCCAAAGCCCGCGTCGGCATCGTCCAGGCGAACATGAGCTTGTTCGGCAAGCGCCGCGACAAGCTGGAGGGCCTCCGCCGTCACCTGAGGCTCACGCGCGAGCTCAAGCGCGAGGGGCCGCTCGACTTGGTAGTCTGGAGCGAGACCTCGGTCATGAGCGCCGTGCACGAAGATCTCGCCGATCAGCAGTACCGGCGCGCCTTCACCCGCGCGCTCGGCACCCCGACCATCTTCGGCGCCGTTCTGAAGCGCCCGGTGGAGGACGCCCGGCAGTACGCGCTGTTCAACACGGCCCTCATCAGCGACACCGATGGCAATATCCGCGGCCGCTACGACAAGCAGTACCTGCTCGCCTTCGGCGAATACCTCCCGCTCGGCGACGCCTTTCCCATCCTGTACGAGTGGTCTCCGAACTCCGGTCGCTTCAGCCCCGGCAAATCACTCGAGCCGCTGCCTTTCGGCGATAAAGAAGTCGCAGTCTTCATCTGTTACGAAGACATCATCCCGAACTTCGTCAATGCCATCGTCCGAAACGGCGATCCGGCGCTGCTCGTCAACTTGACCAATGACGCCTGGTTCGGCGACACGACCGAGCCCTGGATCCACCTGGCGCTGTCGAAGTTTCGCGCCATCGAGCACCGCCGTTACTTCGTGCGTTCCACCAACAGCGGCGTGAGCGCGTTCATCGATCCGGTGGGGCGCGTGGTCGAGCACACCGAGACCTTCCGCGAGCAAGCCATCGACGCCAAGATCGCTTACTTGACGCCGACCACGCCCTACGAGCTCTGGGGCGACGCTCCCTGGTGGCTGCTCACCACAGCAGCGTTCGCGATGGCGTTCGTGCCCGCCGAGCGCCTCCGCCGCTATTCGAAGCGCCGCGCCGACACCTGACGGCGCTGCGCGCGTCTCGGGTCGTGATACTGGCCCTGTCCGCCTACTCGGCCGCACAGTCGCGCACTGGCCAATGGTTTTCCCCGAGCGCAAGTGCGAACGAATAAGGCCGTTGTACCCCTCGTCTATTTCGCACGCGATCGTGAGCTAGCCGTCGAAGATGAGGAAATTGGTGCAAATTTTCCCGTGCAGCAGTACAAATCGACAGCGGCTCGCGACCCGTCGGGTCCCCGCCGAGGCGGCGGGCCGCTCCGGAAGGAGCTTCCGGAGTGTGGTGATGGTTCCGCGCTTCGCGGTGTTCGGACGAGAATGGTGATGGGTGCTTCTGCCGACCGGCGGAGGAAAGGACGAATGAGCATGAATGCTTGGCATAGGATCGGCGCGGTGAGTTTGCTGGCCGCGTTTTGGGCCACGGGCTGCATCGTGACGACCGATGACGACGACGATGGCTCCGGCGGGTCCGGCGGCAGCGGCGGCTCCGCGGCAAGCGGCGGCAGCGGCGGCTCGACCGGCGGCAGCGGGGGCTCTACCGGGG
>JAEZYZ010000517.1 GCA_023418705.1 Pseudomonadota bacterium
GGGTATGCGGGGGCAAAAAAGAGCGGGCGCGGGGCGGGAGGGGGCGGAGGGAGGCTGCGGCTATTTCTGGAGCTCGGCGCGGAACACCTCGAGCAGGAGGTCGTTGCGGTCGGCGGGGTCGGGGAGCCGGGTGGCGGGGTCGCTCTGGTACAGGCCGAAGGGGGGCTCGTGGTAGGTGTGGTAGGTCCAGTGCAGGGGGCCTTGGGCGTCGCGGGCGATCTGGAGCAGGTCGCGGACCCAGCGGTCGCCGCCGCGGTCGTCTTCGAAGCAGGTGCTGATGGCGCCGAACTCGCCGAGGTAGAGGGGGACGGCGTGGCGATCGCCCCAGGCGAGGAAGCGCTCGATCTCTGCCTTCAGCCCCGCGGCGTCGCGGGCGGTGACGTCGCCGGAGTACCAGTCGATGCGGGCGAGGGCGCGGCTGTTCTGAGTCCAGTCGCCGCGGGGATCGGGGCGGCTGAGATCGCCGGTGCCCTCCCCTTTCATCCAGACGCCGACGGAGTAGGCGTGGCCTTGCTTGGGGACGAAGCGGAAGCGGGGGCTCGAGAGGCTGGCGTCGTGGTCGGTGGCGGTGATGGTCAAGGAGGCGCCGCCGCTGTGGGCGTCGCTGGAGACGGCAGCCTTGCCGGTCTCGCCGGCGGTCCAGAAGGACCAGTCGTCGAGGGTCTCGAGATCGATGTCGAACAGGGTGCCGACGAGGGCGCCCTTGGCGTCGTACTCTTTGACGACGAGGCCGTCGAAGTAGGCGGTGCCGGGGTTGAGCTCGCTCAGGAGGACGGGGCTGCCGACCTGGATCTTGGGATCGTCGACGCGGTAGGGCTCGCTCTCGTAGAAGGCCCAGTCGCTGTCGCCGACGGGGAGCTTGGGGGGTTCGGGCTCCCAGGTCCAGGCGTACCACGTGAGCGTGCCGGAGGAGATGCGGGTGGGGTCGGGATAGGGGCCGCCTTCTCCGAGGTCGGTCCAGCTGGCGTGCTGGTGGGTGAACTCGAAGGGCGAGTAGAAGTGAAATTCGTAGAGGACGTTGTCGTCGCTCGCGAGGAAGAAGTTCATGTCGGCGTCGCTCGCCCAGTCGCCGGCGACGGCGTTGGTGCGCTCGAGGACGATGAGGTGATCGGGGTCGACGTCGCGGATGGCGGCGATGGTGCGCTCGGCCAGGTCGATCCACTGCTGGCGATCGCGCGTGGGAGCGGGCTCGTTGAGCAGGTCGTAGCCGGCGATGCCGGGCTCGTGGCGGTAGCGCTGGGCGATGGCGCGCCACAGGGCGACGAAGCGGTCCTGATTTTCGGGGTCGTCCCAGAGCGCGCCGCCGTCGCCGAGGGACTGAAAGCCGCCGGGGGGGACGTGGAGGTTCAAGATCAGGTAGACGCCGTGCTGCTTGGCCCAGGCGATGTTCTGGTCGATCCAGGCGAAGCCGGTCTCCTTGTACTGGCCGGGCGCGGCGTCGTCCTCGAAGAGCTGGTAGTTCAGGTAGAAGCGGACGGCGTTCATGCCGATGCCGGCGAGCTCGGCGTAGGCGCTGGCGTCGTGGTGGCGCTCGGGCGGCTGCGTCGGTCCGCTCCACACGAGGTTGCCGAAGGCCATGCCGCGCAGGTGCACGGGCTGCCCGGCGCCGGTGACGATCTGCTGGCCCTGGCGCCGCAAAATGTCTGGGCTGGGTTCGCCTCCGGACCCGCCGCTCCCTCCGGACCCTCCGGTCGCTGGCCCGCCGCTCGGGCTGGAGCCGCAGGCGGTGGACAGGCCGATGCAAAGTGGAACCAGCAGCCGATAGGAAAAAGGCACGTTCAGGTCTCTCCGAAACATCAAACGTGACACGCCGAGGGTTCGGGGACCAACGGCGCGCCTGATGTCGCGCAGCCGCTCGGCCTGCTCACTCCGCTCGCCCGCTCACTCCGCTCGCCCGCTCGCCCGCTCACTCCGCTCACCCGCTCACCCGCTCACCCACCCGCGACCGTGGTCCGCGCCGTTTGCGCGGGCTTGCCCACGCGGGCGACATGGTTACGGCTGAAGGGCTCGCCGGCCGACACATCGTGCGATCCTCCGGCGCCGTCGCGAGCGTGCGACCCTCACCACCGAGCCGTGCTCCCTCCCCTGTCGGAACCGGCTTCCCCGTTCGAAAATCCTTCCGTTCTTCCGCTCTTCCTGTGCAATTCAAATTCAGGCACGCCCTCACGCCTCAGGTCCGAACCAGGAGCAAACAGCATGGCAGGCTCGCGTTTTCAGTTGATCCCGCGCGTACCGGCGTTCTTCGAGATGTTCGAGCAGAGCGCCCGGCACGTAGAGCGCGGCGCGGCGGCGCTGGTGGATTTGCTGGAGAGCTACGTCGACGTGGATCGCAAGGTGCGCGCCATCAAGGACATCGAGCACGACGGCGACGAAGCGACACACCAGATCTACAACGCGCTCGACCGCTCATTCGTGACGCCGTTCGATCGCGACGACATCGGGCGGCTGGCGGCGTCGCTGGACGACGTGCTCGACTGGGCGGAGGACGCGGCGCGCCGGATCGCGATCTACAAGCTGACGCCGACGGAGCGCGCCAAGCGCTTCGCGCGCATCCTGCTCGACCAGGCGCAAGCCATCCAGCGCGCGATGGCGCTGCTGCGCGACCTGAAGCAGGAGCGGGAGCTACGCGAGCAGGTGGTGGAGCTGCACCGGCTGGAGAACGAGGCGGACGACCTGATGGCGGAGACGCTCGGGGTGCTGTACGAGGGCGTCACGGACATCCCGGGGGTGATCCGCGCGGTGCAGTGGGGCGACGTCTACGAGGTGCTGGAGGAAGCGACCGACAAGGCCGAGCACGTGGGCATGGTCATCGGCAGCATCCTCGTGAAGCACGCCTGAGCGCCGTCCGCGCTCGCGAGCTCGGTCGGGGCCGAGGCTGAGGCCCCAAGAGCAAGCTACAGCAGGACGCTCAGCAGGGCGGCGAAGGCGTAGCCGAAGAGCACCGTGGCGGGTAGGGTCGCGATCCAGGAGACGGCGATCTCCGAGACGATGCTCCAGCGCACCTTGCGCCGCCCGCGCACCGTGCCCGCGCCGATGATCGCGGAGGTGATGGCGTGGGTGGTGCTGACGGGGATGCCGAAGGTGGACGCGACCTGCAGGACGGTGGCCGCCGAGGCCTCGGCCGCGAAGCCCTGCTCGGTGGCCAGCGCGGTCACCCGCATCCCGAGGGTGCGGATGATGCGCCAGCCGCCCGCCGCGACCCCGAGGCCCGCGCAGCCGCCGACCGTCAGCACGACCCAGAGCGGCACGCGCAGCTCCTCCCAGCCGTAGTGGACCGCCAGCGCCATCGCCAGGACGCCCATCGGTTTTTGCGCGTCGTTGCGCCCGTGGCTGAAGGCCATGTACATCGCCGACAGCCGCTGCAGGTTGCGAAACACCGGCGTGGCCCGCGCGCGCGGCACGTCCTTGCCAAGGTGATAGATGAGCGTGGTGACGAGCAGGCCGCCGCCGAAGCCGAGCAGCGGCGAGATGAAGATGGCGGCGAAGACGGCGAGCAGGTTGCCCCAACCGATCGCGTCGGCGCCGCCGAAGAACAGGCCGACCCCCATGATGCCGCCAATCAGGCCGTGGGTCTCGCTGACGGGGATGCCACGCCAATAGGTGATGAGGCTCCACGACATCGCGCCGAGCAGGGCGGCCACCACCGCCCCTTGCGTCAAGAGCTCGGGGGAAATGATGCCCTTGCCGATGGTGAGGGCGACCGCCGTACCAGTGAGCGCGCCCAGGATCTCGAACACGGCGGCCACCAGCACCGCCTGTCCGGGGCTCAGCGCGCGCGTGCCGACGGCGGTCGCGATGGCGTTGGCCGCGTCCGTGAAACCGCCGACGAAGGCGTAGACGTACGACAACGCGACGGCCAAGACGAAGATGGCGAGATTGGCCTCGGGCATGAAACCGGCGTTCCAATCAGCACGATCGGGCGCCCTAGTCGATGCGGCCGATAGCGCGCGGCGTCAAGGCCTGGGCGGGCGGGCTAGCGGGCTGCCCCGTGGGGGTGCCAATAACGGTAACCGTTGGTCCGGTACGGCAGCGCGAGCTCCTCACAAACGTCGGAAATCACATCGGGGCTGAAGAAGTAGTTGCGCACGCGCTGGATCCCCTGGGGCTCGGCCTCGATCGTCATCAAGGTGCGGACCCGCTCACCGCTGGTGTGCGCGTACCAGAAGAGCAGGACGTAGCCGTCGCGGTACGCGCGCACCTCGCAGCGGGGGCTCACGGCGACGTAGTCGGCCAAGAGCTCCGGCGCGACGCCGCCGCGTTCGTCGAAGGTGATGGGCGCGAGCGTCCCCGCGAAGGAGCCGGTATGCGGATCTTTGGGGGCGTCCTTGCCGAACTCGGTGACCACGCCGACGATCTCGACCGTGGCGCTGTCGAGCAGCAGATCGGTGAGCCGCTGCAGATCGCGCGCGTTGAAGGCCTGGCAAAAGGCGTCGAGCGCCCCGGGCGCCGGGGCGCGGGACGCCGGTGGGGTCGGCTCGATCAGCTTGCCGCGCCCGCGGTGCAGCGCCGCCTTCACGGCGCCGGGCGTGGTGGCGAGGATGGCCGCGATCTCTTCGATGGACAGCTCGAAGGCGTCCTTCAGCACGACGGCCACGCGCTCTTGCGGCGCGAGCTGCACCAAGAGGCTGCCCGCGGCCTCACGCGCGCCGCGGGGATCGGGCGCGGCGGCGGCGCGCTCCGGCACGTCGCCGACCTGCTCGCTGCGCGCGCGGCGCACACGGTCGATCCAGAGGTTCGTCGCCACGCGGAAGACCCAGGCGCGCGCGCTCGGGATGTC
Source organism: Pseudomonadota bacterium (assembly GCA_023418705.1). GTDB lineage: Bacteria > Myxococcota_A > Polyangia > Polyangiales > Polyangiaceae > JAEZYZ01. The sequence goes on from JAEZYZ010000517.1 coordinate 4,778, forward strand.
CCGAAACACCGTCCCGAGCGTCACGAACGCGCGCGTGAGCGCCTCTTGAACCAGATCCTCGGCGTCCCACGGCGTCCGCGTCAGGTGGCGGCAGTAACGGTAGAGCTCCGGGCGCAGCGGCTCGAACACGTCGAGGAACCGCTGCCAGGACGCCTTCACGCCGTCGCTCAAGCTCTCGAGCTCCTGGCCCGCCGCCTTCGTCACGCTCCTGCTGGAGTCCTCGCCCTCTTGGTCCGCCGCCTTCGTCACGCTCCTAACGGCTCATAGCACAACACGGCGAGGCTCTTGCCGAGCTGCGTCGTGCGCGTCAGGCGGAGCCGGCGCCGTCCGCTGAGGCCGTCGAACAGCCGCGTGCCGCCGCCGAGCAGGACGGGGTGGACGATCAGGCGGATCTCGTCGACCAGCCCGAGGTCCATCAGGGTCGCCACCAGGCCCGCGCCCGCCCACGCGACGATCGGCTTGCCGGGCTCGCGTTTCAGCTCGGTGAGGGTCTCGGCGACCCGGTCCTTCACGATCCGGGTGTTGTTCCAGGCGGCGTGCTCGAGCGTCCGCGACAGGACGACCTTCGGCAGCGCGTTCATCTTGCGGGCGAACGCGAGATCGGCCGCTGACCGCGGGTTCTGCTCAGCCGCGGGCCAGTAGCTCAGCATCAGCTCGTAGGAGCGCCGGCCATAGAGGGCCAGCCCCACCGAGTCGATCATCTCGTCACAGTACTGCTCGAACTGCGGGTCCCCATCCTCGAACCAGTCGAGCTCCCGCTCCGGTCCCTCGATGTACCCGTCGAGCGACACGATCATGGACACGAACAAGCGGCGGCCTTCGGCAGATTGCGTGGTCATGCCCGAAGAACGTACGGCTGCGCCGAAAGGATACTCGGGGTGCCGATCTTTCTTGGCCCCCGGCTCCTCTGCCACGTTGTACGCCGCCGCCCACCCACTGCGAGTCTTCCACTCCCCGGTTCCCAGCAACCAAAACTCCTGGCTGTCCGGCCCACGGCAGCGGCTCCGGGCGAGCGTGCTTCGAAGGCAGCCACCGATGAGCGACTACCCTCACTGCGAGGCGCAAGCGGATCGTGGCGCCCATCCGCGCCTAGAGCGACAAACGGTTTGCGAAGCAACGCGCTCGTCTCGAAAATGAGACCATTTAGAGCACCGAGCCGTGAGCAGACGCGAGGGTTTCCCGAAGAATTGGGGCCCTCACCCCGATGGGGGCCCCGATTCTTCGGGATCTCCGCTCTGGCAAACGGATCGGTGCTCTAGCCGGTGCCGACGACCTCCCGGATGCCGAACCAATCAACCAGGATTTCTGCGATCCTCCTCGCAACTTCCCCGGCCTTGAGTGCACCCATGGAGAGATTTGTTCCAAGCTCCTTGAAGAGCGCGGGCTGGTGGCGGAGCTGGAGCGCATGCAGTAGCTCGATCAAGCACTCCTTCGGCTGGTTCTTGAGGAGCTCAGCCAGAGCTCCTTCACTGGGGGTGCTCGCCACCGCCGGTCGCAGAGCCTTCGTCCCGGCCAGGATCTTGGAACTGTCGACCTTTTTGCCGCGCTTTGCCTCGAGAATGCCTTGAACACTGGACCACACCGTCACGAGCGTCGCCTCGAGCTCCGGCTCGAAGAGGACACACCGTGTACTCTCTCGTGAAAACCCAGCACGCTCCAGCTCTGAAAGCACCGACTCGGCGAGAGTCTGGGGCGCCTCGTTCTCTTTACCCGAGCCGTGGTGGTCGAAGGTGACGAGCACGCGACAGCCGCGACGGGGGATGTCCACGAGTGATCGCGCCGGATTACGAAGCACGGACGCGTCGCGCATCGGATCGCGCCTGACCAGGTAGTGGATCGGCCGCAAGCACTTTCGATCGATGCCCCGCTGGAGAAGCGCCCGCAAGAACTGCTCGGCATCAGCATCGGCCACCACGATGACCAGGTCTGGACTGATTGGTCGCGCCGCCATCAGGCCAAGACCCCGGTCGCGAATACATCTGCAACCGAAGCGGACGATCGCCACTCCCGTAGCTCCTTGACCTCTGGCCCTCTGAGGACCTGTGCGCTACCGTCGCCTTGTCTGCGGAAGACGAGCGCCTGGTCCAGCGATACTTGAGCAAGGAATACGGGTGAATGCGTGGCCACCAGGATCTGACCTCCCGGCGGCGGCTGTGAGAGCGCGGAATGTACCGCCTGCATTGCAAGTGGGTGCAGACCATTCTCGGGCTCCTCGATGCACATGACGGCACCGCGCTCGCCATCGGTATAGCTCAGCAACGAGAGCGCCAAGAGGCGAAGAGTTCCGTCAGACAAGAGCCACGACGGAACCGGTTCGTGATGGTGACCACCGAACGAAGCTCTAAGGATCATCTTTTTGTCTTCAGGGCGCTCCCAAACGTCGACCTCATCGAGGCCTTCTACAGCCGTACGCGCGCTCGCCACCCAATCTTGGTACGCAACGGGATCGCTTGCGCGTAGCGCCTGAACGGCACGCGCCAAATTGCTTCCGTCGGGCACGAGCCGCGGCGGTGACCGAGGTACGGAAGGCTGCCGCAGCTTCGCGCTGTCGAGTTCGACAGTGATCACACCGTCTCGCAGCAAATCACGGACCCGTAGCGCGAGCGGGAACCGCGTCTCATCCTCTGGGATGGCCCCCAGGGCCGCTCGAGTGGGACCAAACTTGAAGACGTTGTTCCAGTTCGTCCGTTCGTCCTGAAAGTAGTCCTTTCCAGATTCGTTTTTTTCCATCACCTTGCGCCAGCCACTGGGCATCTTGTGGTGAACGACCTCGATCTGATCGGAGGTCCACAGGCTGAGCTGTAGAGCAGCCTTGTCTGCACCGGACTCCGTGGTCCGAATCCAGAGCTGTTCCCTCTGAATGACGACCTGATCTTCGCTCCCTGGCCCGATGCGGAGCTCGTAGCGGACCAAGCGTTCACTGATAGCTAGCTCCAGGGCAATCTCGATGGGCAATCGCGGGTCGAAGCAAAGCTCGGCGAAGTTGGGTGCGTCCCGTTCGAGAGCGCCTGCCAGCGCCTCGGCAACGCCTCCGCGAACCAACTCCGACACGAAACGCAAAACCCCTAGCAACGTGCTCTTGCCGGTGGCGTTCTTGCCGACCAGCACGGAAAATGGCGGTAAGCTCACGGAATTTGCCCGCAACATGCGGTAATTCTTCACTTCTAGCCGCGTGATCATTGCCACTGTTCTCCCGCGGAACGTCCCGGATTGCAATCCGGCGCCGACCTGTCTTCGCTTATCTCCTAGGAACCAGGCGAGATCGCGGGCCTGCCGACGCGAGCTCCCGGCGGGGGCGTCCCCATTCGGCAGCTTCCATCAACCCCGCTTCAACCCCGCCTCGCGCACCTGCTGCTCGAGCTTGCGGAAGCGCTGGGCGAGGGCGCGGACGAGGCTGCTGGTCCAGCCGTCGACGCCGAGGCCCTCGGTCATGGTGTGCTTGTCGAGGACGAGGACGGTGACGCGGTCGACGGCTTCGACGCTGGCGGCGCGCGGCTCGTCGAGCAGGAGGGCCATCTCGCCGAAGACGTCGTCGGGGCCCATGGTGGCCAGGATCTCTTTCTGGCCGCTGGCGTCGCGGAAGGCGCGGCAGTGGCCGCTGACGATCATGTAGGCGGCGTCACCGACGTCGCCCTCGCGCATGATGATCTGGCCGGGCAAGAAGACCTTGCTTGGCAGGTGCAGGCCACCGCGCAAGAAGGCGCGCACGTCCTGGTGCAGCTCGCCGACGGTCTGGTAGCGGTCGGCGGGCTTCGCGGCGGTGGCTTTGGCGACGATGGCGCGCATGCGCTTGGAGACCCCGATGCCCATGGTGGCCACGTCGATCGGGATGATCTTGCCGGCGCGCGCCCGCTCGAGGATCACCTCCTGGTCGTAGAGCTCGCCGTAGGGCACCTTGCCGCTGACGATCTCGTAGAGCACCGCGCCGAGGCCGAAGATGTCGCTGCGCTCGTCCATGTCCGCCGGGTTGCCGCGCGCCTGCTCGGGCGCCATGTACGCGGGCGTGCCGACGGCGCCAGGCGCCTCCATTTGGGACAGGGATCCGGACGCGGGCCGCGTCTTGGTGAGCCGCGACAGACCCCAATCCATCAGGTAGACCTGCCCGAAGTCGGCCACCATGATGTTGTCCGGCTTCAGGTCGCGGTGGATGACGCCGCGGTGGTGGGCGTAGCCGACGGCGTCGCACACCTTGAGGAAGATTTCGAGCCCGCCCTCGAGGCGCTCGGTGGTGCCGGGGTCCCGTCCGGGGGCGCGCAGCCAGCGGTCGAGGCCGATGCCCTGGACCAGCTTCATGGTGAAGTAGGGCACGCCCTGCTCGGTGATGGCCAGCTCGTGCACGGGGACGATGTTCGGGTGCTCCAGCTGCCCGGTGATCTGCGCCTCCGCGATGAAGCCGTCGCGGTACATCGGCTCCTTGGCGAGCTCCTTGTCGAGCCGCTTGAGCGCCAGGTGCCGCAAGAGGTTGCGATCGGTCGCCGGGTGGATGCGCCCCATGCCGCCGCGCCCGAGCTCAGCGAAGACCCTGAGGTGGGGCGGCACCGGGATGCCTTCGAGCTCCACCTCGATCGGGTTCACCTCGTTCTTGCCGCCGACCGGGATCGACTCGATCACGTAGACCGGCTGCAGCTCGTCCTCGTGCGCTCGCTCGTCATCGCTCATGGCGCCCTCACGGTAAAAAACGAGCCCTCAGCTTATCGGTGATCGGGCCGAAAACCAAAGCCCGATCCCGCGGGTTGACGCCCCTCGGGTCGAATGGGATAGCCCGGCCCGTGAAGCCCCCTGCCTCCGCGCCGCTCGCGGCGCCCGGACAGCCGCCGACCGAGCTCGAAGCGCAGCCGAGCCCCAGAGGCCCTGCCGAGGACGTGGCGCGCACGGCGGGCCGGGGCGGCATCGCGGTGGCGTTCGGCAAGGTGTATTTCATTCTGGTCGGGCTCGTGCAGCAGATCGCGCTGCCGCGGGTGCTCGGCCTGAGCGGCTACGGCGCCCTGTCGAGCGTGCTGTCGATCGCGAGCATCGTCTACAACCCCATCGTCTCCACCTCGATCCAGGGCGTGAGCCGCGCGGTCGCGCAAGCCCCCGACGATCGGCAGGCCCAGGCCACGCGCGCCGCGCTCAAGATCCACGCGCTGTTGACCTTGCCCGCCGCGGTAGCCTTCTTCCTGGCCGCCCCGAGCATCGGCGCCTGGGCGCGCGCGCCGCACATCGTCACCGCCCTGCGCATCACGAGCGGCGTGCTCTTGTTCTACGGCCTGTACACGCCGCTGGTCGGCGTGCTCAACGGCCGAAAGCGCTTTTTGAGCCAGGCCGGGCTCGACATCAGCTTCGCCACCCTGCGCACCATCGGCCTCATCGGCGCCGGCTACTGGTTTGCCACGAGCTTCGATCGCGGCGTGGAGGGCGCGGTCGTCGGGTTCGTGGCGGCGTCGGCGCTGATCTTGGGGGTGGCGCTGTGGCAGGTCGGCACCGGGCGCGCCGGCGCGGGCGGGCCCACGGTGCGCCAACACCTCGCGTTCGTCGGGCCGCTCTTGCTCGGTCAGACGCTGCTCAACCTGCTGCTGCAGGCCGACCTCACGCTGCTCCGGCGCTTCGCGGGCGAGGCGGCGGTGACGGCCGGGCGCACCGTCGAGGCCGCCGATCCGCTGGTGGGGGCCTACCGCGCCACGCAGCTGTTCTGCTTTCTCCCCTACCAGCTCTTGATTGCGATCACCTTCATCCTGTTTCCGATGCTGGCCACCGCCTACCGCGATGGCGATCGAGAGGCGGTCGCGCGCTACGTGCGGACGGGCGTGCGCCTGGCCGTGGTGCTGATGGGCTTGATGGTCAGCGTGACCTCGGGCCTGTCCGGGCCGCTTCTGCGGCTGGTGTTCCCCGAAGAGGCGGCCGTGCTCGGCACCCGCGCCATGCAGCTGCTGACGCTCGGGTTCGGGGCGTTCGCGGTGTTCGGCATCCTGACGACGGTGCTCAACAGCTTGAAGCAGGAGCGGCAGAGCGCGCTGGTGACGGCGGTCGCGTTCGGGCTGGTCGTCGTGCTGTGTTTCGTGCGGGTGCGCGGCGGTCCGTTCGGTGAGGAGCTGCTGCTGCGCACCGCCACCGCGACCACGGCGGGGCTCTTGCTGGCGACGCTGGCCGCCGGCGTGCTGGTCAAGAAGAGCGCGGGGGCCGTGCTGGCGCCAGCGACGGCGCTGCGGGTGGGGCTGGCGATGGCCGTGGCCATCGCGGTGGCGCGCCAGCTGCCCGCGTCGAGCAAGCCGATGACGGTGGTGTTCAGCGCCGTGATTGGTGCGATTTACGTGGCCCTGCTGCTGGTGACGCGCGAGCTGGGCCGCGCCGATCTCGACAGCGTGAAGGCCGTGGTCTCACGCCGGCGCGGCGCTTGACGGCTCTGGCGCCGGGCCTCGGTCCGCTGCCGCGCCGCCCTCGATCGCCTCGCGCATGAACAGGTTCTCGAGCGTCTCGCTCTTGGCGACGACCTCCAAGATCTCCGAGCGCGACGCGAGCGCCTTTTGCAACAACGGCTGCAGCCGCTCGCGCCCCTCGAGCTCGACCACCAGCTGCTCGCCGATGCGGCGCGTGCGAAGCTGCTCTTCGGCGCAATAGGCGACGAACGCCTCGGCAGGCTCGAGCACCGTCACGTCGGTGCGCTGCACCTCGCGGCGCAAGAGCTCGCGCAGCTTGCCCTCCACGACCACCTCCCCCTTGCGCAAGATCGTCACCCAGTCGCAGAGCGTCTCGACGTCGCTCAGGATGTGGGTCGAAAAGAAGATGGTCCGCCCGAGCCGGCGCTCGTCGACGATCAGGTCCCGCACCTCCTTGCGCCCCACCGGATCGAGACCGCTCATCGGCTCGTCCAAGATCAAAAGCTCCGGATCGGCCACCAGCGCCGCCGCCAGCCCGGTGCGCTGCAGCATGCCCTTGCTGAGCCGGCGCACGGGGCGATCGGCCGCGTACGCGATGCCCACGCGCTCGAGCACGTGGGCGGTCCGGTCACGCAGCGCCCTGCCCCGAAGCCCCGACAGCCGCCCGCACAGGCGGACGAACTCGCTGGGGGTTAAATAAGGGTACACATAAGGGTTTTCGGGCAGAAAGCCCACGCGCTGCATGGCTCGGGCGCTCGGGATCGGGTGGCCAAAGATCGTCGCCTGACCGGCCGTGGGGCGAATGAGCCCGGTCAACATCTTGATGGTGGTGGTCTTGCCCGCCCCGTTCGGTCCCAGAAATCCGAAGATATCCCCCGCCCGCACCTGGAAGCTCACGCCCTTCACGGCCTCGACCGTGCGCATCCAAAACCCCTGACGATAGGACTTTTTGAGCTGCTGAACGTCGATGAGCACCTCGGACACGGCGGCAGGCAGCATAACGGATACCCGGTTGCGCTTGCACAGTGGTTTCGGGATCGCTTCAATCGATGATAAAACGCGGGGTGAGCTCCAGCAGCCGCTCGAATAACGCCCGAGGGACCATGAGAACCGCCGCTTTTGCCTCACTTGCTTCGCTCTCGCTCTGCTTTCTGTCGCTGCCCGCCCAGGCCCAAGAACCGCTGCCGCCTCCCGGCAGCGCCGACCCCCGGCCGCCCCCCCCCCCCCCCCCCCCC
>JAEZYZ010000112.1 GCA_023418705.1 Pseudomonadota bacterium
GAGCCCGAGCCCGAGCCCGAGCCCGAACCGTCTGCCGAGGACGCACCGTCCGAAGCCGGCTGCGCCTGCCGTTTGCCCCCCTTCGGGCCGACGCACGGAAGTGGCGCCCTCCTGCCCGTGGCCCTGCTCACGGCGCTGGCTCTCCTTCGGCGCCAACGGCGGCACCTACCGCCTTCAGGTGGCCGCCGACAAATTGTTCTTCAAGGGCCACGGTAGCCATCGGGGCCCCGTGAGCCCGAGCGCTGGCCTCAGTCAGCTTTTAAGCCCGCGCAAGGTGGGGTTCACCAGCACAGCCAGCCGCCGTCCGCGGGGCTCGGAGCCGCCACCGCCATCACCGCCGCCTCCGCTTGCGCGCCTCTCTGAGCACGTGATCCCTGAGCAAGTAGCCGAAGCCGGCCTTGTCGAGCCGCTCGACCAGGTCGCCTTGGGACTGACGCAGGGCGGCCGCGGTGGCTGAGAGGTTCCAGTGATGGGCGGCGAGCTGGGACAATAGGAAGGCGCGCCGGGTCTGGGCGGCGGACAGGCGATAGGTGGAGAGGTATTCGAGGGTGCCATCCTCGCGCTGGATGGCTTCACCGATATGGTTTTCGGTCTTGGGCTCGAAGGGCGTCGCGAAGCGCCGCAAGCGGAAGGGGCCGCAGCGGTACACGTTTTGCCAGGTGAGCGGCTGCTCGAAGATGCCCCCGGCCATGGTCTCGTGGAACTGAGACCACGCGGCCCGCATCCCATGCAGGGCTCGCTCCAGGTCGTCGAGCGAGTGCACCGCCGAGGCGTCGAGCGTCGCCTCCAGATGCCCCGCGCAACCATAGAAGCCATACTGGACCATGAGCTCTGCGTAGAAGCTGTCCAAGAGGGTGGCGTGGAGCTCCCGGTAATCCTGAGGATGGCTGACGATGAAGGCGGAAGCGAGGGCATCGGCCACGAAGAGCAGCACGCCCACCTGCTGCTCGTGGATCTCGAAGACGCGCAGCGCGTCCTCGAGCCCGTCGATCGATCTGCCAGAGGCGACTTCTTCCAGGCGCGGGTCGAGCCCGCGCGAGATGGCGCGCTTCGAGTATTCGGCCCAGGCGATCTCCGGTCCACCGAAGTGAAGAGCGAGGAACCCCTCCATGGCGAGGTGCAGCGGGAGCAGGCGCAACCGCTGGCGATCCTCGCGGCGAGCCATGCGGTGGGCGACGCGCACGAACGAGCCGAACCGCTTGCCATCACGACCTCTGAGATGCGCGCCGAAGCTGGCGGCGGGACTGCCGTCTTCGCTCCACGTGACGACGAGCCCGTGCGGCACGTACCCGACGTAGGCGAGCTCCGGATCCAACAACTCACCCTCCAGCGTGACGATCATCGCCGCCTCGCTGTAGCGTCTTTTCGCCAGGCGCAGATCGACGCGACCAGCTAGCTCAGCTTCCAAGGCAAAGTTCGGAAGTCACGCCGTAGTCCCACAGGCAGGCACCGGGAGCAGTCTACCTCGGCGGCGCCCTTCCGTGGGGACCGCCCCGCTCGAAGCGGGAGCCTGCTGCCGCGCATTGTCCGCGGACGTCCGCGGGCGTCCGCGGGCAACCGGGTCAAATCGTGAGAGGGTGTGATGCGCTGGCCCCCAAATACTGCCGCGATGCCGCCGGTCCGCCTGCGAGGCAGCCGCTGGTACGGATGCTGCTTACGGCCGGCGCAGACCACGTCCGCTGGCGTCGCCGCCGACGGACCGCAAACCGGGAGCACCTATCGTGGGGAGAATATCGAATCGGCTATTGGGATCTGCGGCTGCACTGCTGTTGCCGTTGGCCGGCATGAACTGTTCGGTGTCGGACGAGCCTTTGGCGCAAGCGGGGCCAACGCTCGGAAAAAGCACGGCCGCGCTAGTGTCCGCGCTCGTCCTTCAACCCGACGCCAGCGGCGGCAAGGACGCGCTGGTCGTGTCGCTGAATCCGGACGCCAACTACGCCACCTTCTCGCGCGTGGGCGCAGCGGCCTGGACATGGAGTGGCCAGCCAGGCTTGCAGCGCGGGTTTCTTGCGTTCGATCTGGGCCAGGTCCCGAGCGGTGCCACGATCCAGAAGGCCACGCTGAGACTCAGCGGCATCCCGAGCGCTCACGCCGTGCTGGGCCTGTCGACGCTCAGCGGCTCCAACGCCGCGTTCGTCCGCCGTGTGACGAGTCCCTGGTCGGAGGACACCATCACCTGGAACAACCAGCCGAGCACGACGACGGACGACCAGGCGCTATTGCCCGCCAGCACCTCGACGACACAGACGTATGAGGTCGACGTTACAGAGCTCGTTCGAGACATGATGGGTCCGGGCCAAAATCACGGCTTCGCGATTCAACTACAGAACGAGCAGTTCTATCGCGCCATGCAGTTCGCGAGCAGCGACGACGGCAACGCGGACGCCCGACCCGCGCTGGAAGTTCAATACGAAACGTGCGACGCCATCGCCGATTCCGACCACCAGAAGTACTGGTACTACCGCGCGCGTTTGGTGAACGACTTCGTCAAGGTGGGCGACGGGCAGGGGCATAGCTTGCCGGCGAGCTTGCGCGGCGCAGGCGGCATGCTGCGCTATGGCGACACCACCATCGATCTGGGCTGGTACATCGGCGTACTGGCCACCGAATACCGGCTCGTCGTCGACAACGGCGGGGATCCCTCCCAAACGCTCAGGGAGCTCTACTATGCGTTGCGTGCCTTCAACCGCCTGGACGAGCTCGGCGAGCAGCACTGGGGCGGGCAGCCGAACCTCAACGGGTGGTTCATTCGTGATGACGTGAGCGGCAGCTGGCTGTCCGATCCTGCCGTGCTGGCGCACTTCAACAGCGGCAAGTTCGGATCGCTGCCTGTAAACCACGTCGTGGGCGACCTGGCTCTCAATCCCAACACGCCGGGGGACGAGTCCCACGACCAAGCCTGGCACCTGATGATGGGGATGGGTCTGGTGGCGCGCTTCGTCGATCCGAACGCCACCTACAACGGAACGTCGCTGGTGCAGGCAGCCCGAGACATCACGACCCGCATCATTACCTACATGCGCGACGGTGATTGGGTGATCCGAAACCCCGTCACGGGCGAATGCCGGAGCTGCCGCGCCGGGGACGGCTGTGGCATCGGCAATCCGTGCGGCGCCAACGCCGTCACCTTGTCGTATGGTGCGGCGACGGCCGCCTGCAAGATTGTTCATGGCTTTGGCACGCCCGGGCTTTGCAACTTCCACAACAGCACCTCCATGAACAACGCCGCGACTTGGAATGCGGCAACGCTGCTTCCCCCCATCGAAGAGGACTGGAAGTTTCAACTGCTGGCCACGATCGGGTCCTCGTGGTCCGTGGACACACTATCGAGGCGGGCGGAGCGTCGCCGCTTCGAGGTCCTACCGCTCATGCACGAGGCGATTTTCGGCCCACCCAGCGGGATCTCTGACTCGACCTATTCATGCCTGGTCAGCAGCGCTCCCTGCGAGGGGCCCTACAACCTCAGCAGCGGCGGCGCGCGCGACTATCCAACGTACGAATGGTCGACCACCTCCCGCGCGTACCATCCGCTGCGTCGCGGTGATACGGACCCGGACTTCCCGGGTGAGTACAACGGCCTCGACTACATGATGCTGTACAACTTGACCCGCTTGACCAGCGGACAGGCGACCCCTGGCTACGACGCCTGCCACGTCAAGGACGCTGCTCCAACCTCCTGCAGCGCACCCGCGCTCGACCAAGACATCTGCACTCCGGTCAAAGCCGATCACGCGATATGCACGTACGGCACGGAGTGCATGTCCGGCAGGTGCGGCGGCTGCATCATCGACGGCGTTGGGTTTTGCTATCAGGACGACATCAAGCAGTTGGGAGAGTCGTGCGTCGCCGACCGAGAGTGCCGATCCGAGCGCTGCAGTGCGGACTGCGTCCTGAACCCGGTGGGTCGCTGCTTGTGCAACGCCAACGCAGACTGTGCTGCTGGGGAGTTCTGCGGCTGGGGCCTGAACGACGGCATCTGCATGAAGAAGCGCGCCGACCACACCCTCTGCAGCCAAGACGACGAGTGTCAGTCAGGTCACTGCGGCGGCTTCATTGGCGGCACCGGTTGGTGCTACACGCCAGGGTCCAAGACCGTGGGCCAAGGGTGTCGGGTGAACGGCGAATGTTCTACGAACCGCTGCCTCGACTTGGCCCAGGTCTGCGGCTGCAACTCGGACTCCGACTGCGGCGGCAACCAGTACTGTGGCTGGGGTTTGAACGCCGGCCGTTGCCAGAACAAGAAGGGCAGAGGCTCACTCTGCGCGAGCGACAGGGAGTGCGCATCCGGCTCGTGCAGGAACCTGCTGCGCACCTGCAAGTAACCAGCGGCGCCGATGCGGAAGGCCCCGGGAATCAAACCCGGGGCCGCGCGGGGGCGTGCCGTCGCGAAGACGTCTCGATAGAGCTGCGTCACGGCTCGACCGCCGGCAGCCCGCGCGCCCCATCGGCCAGCAAGTCCCGCAGCCAGCGGCGTGCGGGATCTCGGTCGGTGCGCTCGTGCCAGATCATGCGAAAGGTCGCCGTGGGCAGCTCGAGCGGTGGCTCGAAGAGCGCCAGCGGGAGCTCCGCGGCGAACCGCTGAGCCACGGCGGAGTCGACGGCCGCGACCAGGTCAGAGTGCGCCACGAGCCGAGGGACCAACAGGTAGTGCGGCACCCGAACCTCGATCCGACGGGACTTGCCGAGGCGCCGAAGCGCGGCATCCACGACTCCATCGGAGCCGGGCTTCTCCGTCACGAGCACATGTCCGAGGGCCGCATAAGTGGCCAACGTCAAACGTCGTCCCACACGCGGGTGCCCGCGGCGCACGATGCAGACGAAGCGATCGTCGTAGAGCGGCTGCTGATGGTGCTGTGCCGACAGCCGCTTTTCGTCGCAGATGCCGACCATCACGTCCACCTCTCCGGTCGCGAGCTCCGGCAAGGGTTCGAAGCGGCCCCAGTGCACGACCTGCAGCGTCACGTGCGGGGCGAGCTCCGCCAAGCGCGTCAAGAGCCTGGGCAAGAGGAGCAGCTCGGTGGCGTCGGTCATCGCCAGCGAGAAGCGCTCCTGGCTGCGACGAGGGTCGAACGCGATCGGACCGGCGAGCGCCGCCTGAAAGGCCGAGACGCCGGCTTGGACGTGTGGAGCTAGCTGTTCCGCCCGTGGCGTGAGCTGCATCCGGTTGCCGACCCGCACCAGCAGCGGATCGTCGAACAGATCGCGGAGCTGCGCGAGCGCCCCGCTCATGGCGGACTGCGTGATGCCGACGCGCCGCGCGGCGTGCGTGACGCTCCCCTCCGTGATGAGCGCGTGCATCGCCACCAGCAGGTTGGCGTTGATCCCGAAGATATCGGCCATGCCGATAACATACATAGGCAATATCGTTTCGACAAATGACCGAAGAAGCCCCACGATCGCCTCGAAACCAGGGAGCACCTCGAATCCACGGCGTGCTCTTTTGGGTGGGAGACACCGTCATGAACAAGCTCTTCACCAACGACGATTCGCGCACTCAGTTGCTCTTGCGGCTGACGCTGGCGGCCGTGATGTTCCCGCACGGCGCGCAGAAGCTGCTGGGCTGGTTTGGCGGCTACGGACTCGATGCAACGCTCGGCTTCTTCGGGCAGCTCGGCATCCCCGCTCCGCTTGGCGTGCTCGTGATCCTGATCGAGTCGGTCGGGGCGGTCGCCCTGGCGCTAGGCCTTGGCAGCCGGATCTGGGCGGCGGGGCTCATCGCCGTCATGGCCGGCGCTGCCATCACCGTTCACCTGCCGCACGGGTTCTTCATGAACTGGTCGGGAGGTCAGGGCGGCGAGGGGTTCGAGTACCACTTGCTGGCCATCGCGCTTTCGGCCTCCGTCGTGGCACGGGGTGCCGGAGCGTTCGCGCTGGAGGACTGGCTTCGCCAGCGGCTCTCGGCTCGAAGAGCAGGTGCCGATCTCGTCGCGGCCGAATGACGTCGCCGAGGCAGAAGCACGGGAGGCTCCACCGCGAGCGCTCCCGTGTTTTCGTTTGATCCGATCGGCAAGCAGCTCAGCGTGGCCGTGCATGCGCCGCCGCTATGAGGTCGACCCAACCTTGAAGCTGCTCGAGCCGCTGCGTCGGCGTCAGCGCGAGCATCCAGCGGATGAGCGTCCTGTCGATGCCGTTCTCATCGAATGCGGGTCGCTGCTCCGATTTCTTCGGTGCATCCGCGGCCTCGGTCATGCCACCAAGATACCATTCGCCCCGAGCGCGTCCAACGGACGCTTCGCGGCCGATGCCGGAGGCACTTGCTCCGGAGCTGAAATATTAAAGCGCCCCGTGGCGAAGAATCTCCGCTCCCGGGTGGCGCTGGAAGTCGCGACACTGCTCCACGTGGTCCGATCGAGCTCCTTCACGACCCTGGTGACCGCGCGACGAAATGCGCTGATATTGGGCGCGTTCTGCGTCGCCGTGGGGGCGCTGGCGGCGCCACCGGCACGCGCGGCGTCCCTGGAGCAGGTTCCGGACTTTGGACAAGCGGGGCTGAACCTGCCGGGCGACGTGAGCATGTACGTCTACGTGCCGGACGATGTCGCCGAGCATCCCCCGATCCTGACGCTCATCCACTACTGCGGCGGGACGGCGCAGGCCACCTTCGGGCAGGCGGCTGGCGGCGGGCTGGTCCAGGCCGCCGACGAACACGGCTTCATCATCGTGGCGCCGAGCAGCGGCCGGTGTTGGGACGTCGTCTCGGACAAGACCCGCGCGCGCGACGGCGGCGGGGACAGCCACGCGATCCAGCAGATGGTGCGTTTCGCGCTCGACGCCTACGATGCGAACCCCGAACGCGTCTATGCGACCGGCGCTTCGTCGGGTGGCATGATGACCGAGCTGCTGCTCGCGCTGTACCCGGAGCTCTTCAAGGGTGGCTCGGCGTTCGCCGGCATGCCGGCGGGGTGCCGGGGTGACAACGAGTCCGGCGCGAACGGCGGCTACAGCGGCGCGTGCGCGGGTGGCGCGGTGAGCCGCAGCCCGCAGCAATGGGGAGACGTCGCTCGTAGCCTGTCTCCTGGCTACGCGGGACACCGGCCGCGCGTGCAGCTCTTCCACGGCGACGACGACCAGATCATCACGTATCCGAACCACACGGAGGCCATCAAACAATGGGTCGATGTGCTTGGGCTCGCGTTGGAGCCGACGTCGACCACGACGGTGACGCTCGGCCAGCATCAAGCCACCCGGCAGAGCTGGCAGAATGACTGCGGCTACGTGGTGCTGGACGCCTTCACCTCCCTGGGCGGCGACCATGGCCCCTCCGACGCCCTCTTTCCGGCGCAATACGTGGTTCCCTTCCTGGCGCTCGATCAGCCCGGGGACGTGGACCCCGAGGTCGCCCGCTGCGACGACGGCGGAGCGGGCGCGGGAGGCGCAGGGGCGGCGGGCGCGGCGGGCGCGGGGGGCACCGGCGGCACGG
>JAEZYZ010000152.1 GCA_023418705.1 Pseudomonadota bacterium
GTCGCGCCCGGGCGGTCGGTCCCGCCCCCCCCGCCCGGCCCCGCGCGGCCCGGACCGCGTCCCCGTTCTCCGGGTCGGCGAGCAAGTACAAGCTGCGGGCGCTGCGTGGTGGCAGGTGCGCGAGCGCGCGGCGGCGCACGTCCGGCCGCGGGTGAAACAGCGCGTGCACCCAGCGCGCGGGCTGGCGGCTGGCGCTGGCCACGAACGTCTCGACGGCCGCCGCGCGCACGTCCTCGTCGTCGTCGTCGAACGCACGTAGGAGCGCGCGGAAGGCGGGTCGACCGTTGGCACCCGCGAGCGCGCGCACCGCCGCCGCGCGCAGCTCCGGGCCGCGCGCTTCGAGCGCCGGGACCAGCGCCCCGAGACACGCCGCGCGCTCCACCAGCGGGAGGGACGACAACGCGCGCACGCGGGCCGGAAGGTCCGGCGCGTCCAGCTCGCCCGCGAGGAGGGCTTCGAAGGTGTCGAGATCGCGCATGGCGTTCGCTGATTCACGGAGAGTAGCGGATCGGGGCGTCCATCGAGGCGCACGATGGCTCTAGGTCGAGGGCGCGGCCGTGATGCAGCGTGCCCCCCAGCGAACTCGGCGCCGAACCCGAGAGAGCGCGTTACCGCCGCAGTGAGTCGCGCGTTCGACGAACGCCGCCTCGTCGCCGGGCCGGTGACGGCTCTCGCGGCCAACGAATCCCGTCGACGGCACGCTAGCGCGCGATCCCGGTGATAGCCGTGATCGGTCCAAAGGCACCAGCGGCGGTCACCAGTGCCGGACACCGTACCTGCTGCTCCCGCCAGAGAAGCCTGCGTGCTGGCACGGCCTTCCACCCCGGCGCTCGCCGGGCGGACGTCTCAAGATTCGGAGCGCTGAGCTCGCGGGGAGGCACGAACCCCGCCAAAAAGGGGCTCCAACGCCTCGGAAAACCGCCGCCTACCTAGCGCGCACCTACGCACGCTCGACACGCGACGGAGCTTGTCTCGTTCACGGTGTGGGTGCGTAGCAATCGGACCTCTTCCAAGAAACGTCGGGGGGTGAATCGGGAGCGCCCCAGCGGCCCCAACGCCCAACGGTGATGACAGAAGTACAGCAGTCAGCACTCGAGAGCAAGAACTTTTGGCGTAGCGCCCACTTGAAGCGCGGCGCGTGACCATCGATTCGCTTCGGCAACATTTGCCGGTTCGTGAGCTCAAGTTTGAATCGCTCAACTATACTCTCGCGAGCAACGCCTGCTCTACGTCGTCTACGCCGAAGTAACGGCGGAGTTCATTCGCATCATCAGCGCACGGAAGGCGACGAAGCATGAAAGAGCGCACTATGAGAACGACTGATCCGCTCGACAAGCCGGTCGATTTCGATCGCTTTGGACCTGTCCGCCGCAAGGCGTTCGCTGGCGCGGACGAGCAGGGCGGCCCCTCGCTGCTCGCACTCTGGGAGATGCCTCAGCTTCCGACGGATGCCGTTCTCCTGCGACGCGGCCATCCTGGGAAAGGAAAGAGCCAGACCACGGTAGCCCGCTCGGTTCGCCTGCCGCCCAGCGTGCGGCGAGAAATCGAGACGAAGGCCCGCGCCAAGCACCTCAACGTTCATCAGGCGATGCGAGCGGCGCTGCTTTCCTGGCTTTGACGGTCAGGCTCAGGCTCCTGATCCTTCTGAAGGATGGCTGGTTCATCGGCTGAACGCCACGTCACCGAGGCCCGCTTCGTCCTCGACGATGAGCCCTCGCTCAAAAGGCGACACTGGCGCCCAGCGTCGGCTCCATGCCCAGGTGTCCTCCGGCAGCTTCGCTGCCGAAGAGCACGTACGACCGCAGCTCGACGTCCAGCACGTACCACTCGCGCTTGAGCAGCTCGAGCCCGAGCTGGCCGCCGAGCAGGATCTCGTCTTGTCCCAGTAGGCGAGCGTAGCCTCCGCGCACGCCGAGGTAGGGGTTGAGGTAGTGGCGGTTCCCGTCGCCAAGGAACTCCGAGTAGAAGCGGGACCCGATCGAAGCGAAGAGCCCGTCGACGCCGCCGTCATCAGAGCCGATCGCACGGAACGCTTGCAGCTCGAAGGCGATCGTGGGAACCGCGCCGATCACCAGCCCGGCGCCGAGGTAGCCTTGGTTCCCGCGTTCACCGCGGAAGTCATGGAGGTAGCTGCCACGCAGGCCCGGATACAGCTTCGCCTGCGGCTTCAGGATGGGCGCCGGCGCGGTGCCTTCGGTGAACAAGGACACGTAGACGGTGGCACGCGCGGCGCGGTCGCCCATCCAGCGGATCACTCCCTTTAGCTGCTCGATCTCCCGCCTGACGCGGGAGAGCTCGTCCTCGATGCGAAGGATTTCTTCGATGGTGGCCGCTTGTGCCAGGATCTCCTCGTAGCGCTTGCGAACGGCTTCGAGGTTCTGCAGACGGATCGTCGCGTCGTAAAACTCCTTGCCGATATCCTTGGCGTTCACGTGCCGGCTGCGCGCGACCCCCAAGGCTTCGATGTTGGTCAAAACGTCGCGGGCGGCCTCCGCAGGAACCCGAAGCGTGATCTCGGCGCGAGACGTTCCCTCCTCCGAGCTCACGTCCTCGCTGCTGATCTGGGCGCCGCTTCGTTCGGCCAGCTTGCGGAGCGCCGCCGCGGCTCGCCGCACGTCTTCCACCTCGATCGACAGGCGCGCTTCGATGTCGACCATGCGCCTGGCCTCGGCGAGGTGGCGGTGGTCAGCGTCGCCAGCTTGGACGGCCGTGGTCGCGGGCTGGCCGCCAGGGGGGGTGGACGCCGCTGGGTCGGGTTCCGTCGAACGGGGGACCGCCATCGTGCGCTCGAAGCCCGCGGGCGAGTCCCCTTCGCTGTCCGAGGGAGCGTCAGACTCAGGAGCTTCGGCCTGCGGTGCGGCAGCGCCACCAGGGGCGGCGGCGTGCGTGGCGGCGCCGCAAGCGGGTAGGCAGGGAGCGACGACGAGGGCGAAGGCGAGCCTCGCGATAGGCGACGTGAGCGCAGCGTTCATCACCATGGACGGCTGAACGCCACGTCGAGTGCCTAGCTTACAGGCAATCGGATCCAAGCTCGGTCCCGGACCTGCGGCGGGCCCCCGTTCTCGTTCGGCTGGATCGCTTGCCGGGGGCGGCTTTCACCAATCGGGGATGTCGGCGAAGAAGGTGACTGTCTGATCGAGCTGGTAGCGAGCCAATTGTCGCAGCTCTGGAGCCTGGCCGACCAGGCCACCGGCGTCCCACACGTTGGGGCTCGGGATCTTGGACACCATCTCCATCAGGCGCGGGCGCATCAGGTTGTGAAGCAACGTTGCCAGCGCGCCCTCGAGGTCGCGCTCGCAGCTGGTCGCGGGCTCGTAGTTGCCGTGGGGGACCTTCGGGCAACCCGTGAAGCGCGTGAGCTCCGTGATGATGGTGTCGTTCGGGAAGTCGGCAAAGGTGGACAGCACGTTGTTCCCGGTGCCGAGGCCGAAGCGGAGCTCGGGCTCCCAGATCGAGAACTTGCTGCGCAGCCACTCCGCGCTGGGGATGGGCTTCTGCGTCACGGGGTCGACGCTGCTCGGCGCCGTGAACACCACCTCGAGCGCTCCGAGACCGTGGGCCAGCGCCGTGCCGGTCTGAGGGTCTTCGTACGGCGGCGGCGGATCGCGGTTCATCCAAACCATGGGATCGAGTGTCGGGCGGACGGACACCTCGAGTCGGGTCGCGCCCAGCTCGGCGAACCCTGGGCTCAGCGTTGTGCTTTTTGGTCGGCGCGCCTCCCCACCGCCGCGATGAGCCAGATGCCAAACGCCAGCGTCGCCGCGAGCCCCAGCGGGACCAGCCACCAGGGCACCCAGCGACCCCAGGCGAGCCGGAGCACGGTGAGCCCGATGGCGACGAGCAGCGCCGCCGCGGCCGGGTACTGCAGCGTGGGCGCCATCGCGACGGGCCCGAGCTCGGCGCGCTGCCGGTGCTCGATGACGGCTCCGATCAGGAGGGCCAGCGCGGCTAGCGCAAACGGAACGCAGGCGACCCACTCGCACATACCCTGAGCTTCGACCGTGACGAGCGCGGAGAGCGCCTGGCTCAGCCGCCCACGTCGGACCAGACGGCGTACTCGTTGCCGCTTGGGTCGGCGAAGTGGAAGCGGCGGCCTCCCGGGAAGGCGAAGATCGGCTTCACGATCTTGCCGCCTGCTCGTTCGACAGCGCCGAGCGTCTCCTCGAGGGCGTCGCTGTAGAGCACGACCAGCGCGCTGCCGCGAGCGGTCGTCGCAGCAGCGTCACTTCGGAAAAAGCCGCCGTCGACGCCCGCCGCGCTGAACGCCGTGTAGTCAGCGCCGTAGTCGGTGAACTCCCAGCCGAACGCCGACGCGAAGAAGCGCTTCGTGCCGTCCAGATCCCGCGCCGGAAACTCTACGTAGTCGATCTTTCCCGTTACTCGCATGCGAGCCTCCTCGGAAGGAGGGGCATGCTAGGCCCGAGCGCGCTCGTCGGCCACCCCCCTGTGGCGGGGATTGATCGCCCGAGCGGTCCAGCCCGGTTCAGGGCGGCGAGGCGTCGGAGGTGCCGCTGAGGATCGCGACCGCCAAGTGATCCGCCTCGAGCTTGGCCTCCGCGTCGGCCACGGCGCCCGTCCCGGTGGTGGGGTTGAGCGTCAGCGTCGCCGTGTCGAGCGCGTAGATCCGAAACTCGTAGGTGTGGTTTTCCCCGGAGCCCCCGAAGTTCGGACAGGGTCCGAGGTAGGCACCGTTCTGAGATGCACCGATGCTGGCCGCGTCCATGAAGCCCTGGGGCAAGCTCGTCACGTCCGCTGGGATGTTGTAGATGACCCAGTGGTAGCCGAGCTCGCTCGGTGGTTGTTGCGTCGTCAACGACACGTCGATGAAGGTGATGGCGTAGCTTTGAGTGCCGGGCGGCCCTGCCGTCCACTCGAGCGCCGGCGAGATGCTGCCGTTGAAGCCCGCTTCGGCGCAGGTGAAGGGGTCCGCGAACGCGGCACCTTCGGCGTGATCGGGGCTGGTCAGGGTGAAATCCCCGGAGCCGCCGCCCGCGGCGCCGCCGCTGCCGCTCGACCCGGCCATGCCACCCATGCCTGCTGCGCCCCCCGTGCCGCCGCTGCCCCCCGTGCTCACGCCGCCGGTGCCGCCGCTGCCCCCCGTGCTCACGC
>JAEZYZ010000210.1 GCA_023418705.1 Pseudomonadota bacterium
GGCCACGGGGGCAGCGGGCTCGGGCGGCGCCGCGGGCCGCTGCACCGGCGCGACCTTGGCTTGAGCGCCGCCGTCGTCCGCCGGCTTCTCCGCGCCCTTCTTGACCACCGCGCGGCGCTTGACGACCGTCGGGCGGATGCGCTCCTCCACGACGTCCTGAGTCTTCTGCTTCTCCAGGTGGCGCTTGACCCGCTCCACCGCCTCCGGCGCGACCGCGCTCATGTGGTTGCGCACTTCGGACACACCGACGGATTGAAACAGGGCCACCAGAGCCTTGTTTTCCATGCCCAGATCCCGGGCCACCTCGTAGACACGCAACTTGCTCATCTAGCCTCCGTCGAAGCACTCACCGACTCGCTGCTTGGCGGCAGATGCGCCATCGCGATCATCCGGGCAATCTCATCGGCCAGGCCCTCGTCGAGCACGGCCACCACACCTACCTCGGATCGCCCAATCAGCTCACCGAGAAAGTCTTTCGAGCCAAACGCCACCGCGCGCCCGGAAGCGATCGCCCCAGACACGCCTGGCAGCTCCGCGGCCGCTCGGGCGTCGCTCGCCACCACGACCAGCGCTGCCTCCCCGGCCGCCAGCGCCTGCTCCACCGCCGCGCCGCCGACGGCGAGCTTCTTCGCCCGGCGCGCCGCGATCACGAGCCCAGACACGCGCCGCAGGGCGGCCCGGCCGAGCGCCGCCTGGAGCGCCGCCGCGTCGGTCGTCACCGGAGCCCGAAAGCTCCGGGCCAGGCCGCGCGGCGCCGCCTTGCCGAGACATGCCGGGTCCGGGTGGACCCAGGCGCCTCGGCCAAACGCCCCCCCTGCGAGGTCGGGCAGGACCTGCCCCTCGGGCGCCAGGACGAAACGCACCATGCGCTCGGGGCTCTCGACGCCGCGGCACCCCGCACACGTCCGCACCGGGCGGCGCCGGTCCGGGTCGCGCTGGGTGCGTCTGGGGTTCATGGTCTGGGCCAACAAAGTTTCTAGCTCACTCCTCGCCTGCGCGCGCCTGAAGCGGCATGCCCGGGGCGGCGCCGCCGGTCATGGACTCGGACGCCAGGGCCGCGCGGGCCGATTCGATTTGGTGCGCCTCGTGCTCGAGGAAGTAGACGGCACCTTGTTGAACTTGGCGTGCCTTCTTGATGCCAAGTCCGGTGCGGATCGCCAGCCGGTCCGGATCCTCGCGGGCAAGATCCTGGACGGTGCGATAGCCCGCCTCCTCAATCAGCTGCAGCGTCCTGAGCCCGACGCCGCGCACGAACCGGAGCTTGTCCCGATCGGTCAGCGGGTCCTTGCGCGTGCGCGCCTGCTCGATCCGCTCGCGCCGAGTCTGCTCCATCGTGGTCTCGGCGTTGCGCTTGAGCTCCTGGGCGCGCTCGGGCGTCCCGACGCCCTGGATCGGCACCAGCTCCTCGACCGTCGCCTCGGCGACCTCCTCCAGCGCGCGGAACCCGAGGCGGTACATGGCGCGGGCGAGGTCCTCGTCCACCGCGATGATTTGGCGCAGCGCCGTGAGCGCCTCCTCCTCCATCTGCTTGAACTTGGTCTCGCTGATGATGTCGAGCTTCCACTTGGTGAGCTGCGAGGCGAGCCGCACGTTCTGCCCCTTGCGGCCGATCGCCAGGCTCAGCTTCTCGTCCGGCACCACCAGCTCCATCCGGTGATCGGCCTCGTCGACGATCACCTTGTTCACCTCGGCCGGCTGAATGGCGTTGATGATGTAGCGGGCCGGATCGCGATCGTAGGGCACGATGTCGATCTTCTCGCCGCGCAGCTCCTGCACCACGGCCTGGACGCGCGACCCTTTGATGCCGACGCAGGCGCCCACCGGATCGACGTCGGAGTCGCGGCTGGTGACCGAGATCTTGCTGCGCGAGCCCGGCTCGCGAGCGACGCTGACGATCTTGACGATGCCCTCGTAGATCTCGGGCACCTCCGACTCGAACAGCTTCTCCACCAGGTGCGGATCGGAGCGGCTGAGGATGATCATCGGGCCGCGCGCCTCGCGGTCGATGTTCTTCACGTAGGCCACCACGCGGTCGCCGGGTCGATAGGTCTCCCGGGGCGTCTGCTCGCGCGCGGGCAAGATCCCCTCGGTGCGTCCGAGGTCGACGATGATGTTGTGGCCCTTCTCGAAGCGGCGCACGATGCCGCGGATCAGCTGCCCCTGGCGGTCCTTGAACTCGTTGAAGATGATGTCGCGCTCGGCGTCGCGGACGCGCTGCAGGAGCACCTGCTTGGCCGTCTGCGCGGCGATGCGCCCGAAGGTGCTGCGGGCCTGCTTCATGTCGAGCACGGCGCCGAACTCCTTGTCCTGCTGGCGCGCGCGCTCCGCGTCGCGGGGATGCCAGAACACCTGAAAGCCGAGCTCCTCGCCGATCTCGGCGTCGAGGCCGTGCTTGCGCGCCACCTCGAGCGAGATCTCCCGCTCCGGGTCTTCGACCTCCTCGACGACGGTCATGTACTGGAACAGATCGATGTTGCCGTTGTCTTCGTTGAACCGCGCCTCGAGCTCACGCGTCGGCCCGAACGCCGCCTGGGCAGCCTTGAGAATCGCAGCCTCCATCGTTTCGATGAGGACCTGCTTTTCGATGCCCTTTTCCTGGGCGACCTGCTCGACGATGCTTCCGAGATCGATGTCGAAGCCAGCTGCTGCCATGGCTCACCTGTTGCCTTGCGATGTGTTGCGTTGCGACCGCCGAGCCTTCGCTCCGCGGCCCCTTGCCTGCCGGCCAGCTCCGCGCGGCTTACCGGATCGCGGTGCCGGCGCGCTCCAATCGAACACGAGCCGGCCATGTTCGATGGTGGCGAAATCAACGAGGATCTCGCCGCGTTCAGTCTCGATCACGATGCGACCGTCGTCATCCAGACCATGAAGCGTTCCCAGGAGGACCCGCTGGCCGTCCACGGGCTCTCGCAGCTTGAGCTTGGCGTTCTGGCCCGCGAACCGCGCGTAGTCGCGCGGCGCGTACAGCGCCCGGTCGAGCCCCGGGGAGCCGACCTCGAGGCGATAGTGGCCGGGGATGAGATCCTCGATTCCGTCGAGCGCCGCGGAGAGCTGCCGCGAGATGTCCGAGCAAAGGTCGAGCGTGATGCCAGCGCCGGGGATGCGACTGTCGGGACGCTCCACCGTCAGCTCGAGCACCCACTCGCCACGCTCCGTCCGCCACACGAGCTCCACCGCTTCCACGCCGTGCGCGCGCAGCACCGGCTCCACCACCGCCAGGAGGCGGTCGCGATCGAGACCGTGGAGTTTTTCGTGAGCGACGTGCATTGCAGAATCGATGACGGGTGCGAAGCGAGGTCCGCGCAAGCGACGCCGGCCGAAGCCAGCGCAAAACCGGGTGAATCGCAAAAAAAAACGGACCCACTAAGGGGGCCCGTCAGGATCCACCCGATTTTCGAGGCGGAGCTTAGCCGTTCAGGCCAGACCGCGCAAGCACGGCCGAGAGCTCCTGGACCCCGCCCCAAGCGACCGAGCGCCCTCGCAAAGCGCCAGCCACCGGGCCGAATCCCTTCCCCAGGGCGCCTCCGAACGGATCCGAAGGACTCCCGGCCAAATCAACCCACCGCCACCGGCGCTTAATCCCCTTACTCAGCTCGAATTTTGGTCACGGTGGAGGGCAGCTCTCGTAGGAGCCCGGAACCGGCGAAAGACGTCGGTCTCGTCAGGCCAAAAACGGCAGCGTCACCAGGTCCACGTGCAGGATCTCGTCGCTGAACGCCATGATCTCTTGCAAACACCCGTCCGAGGGGCGGTTGTCGAGGCGGATCTTGGCGCATGCGGCCTTGCCCCCGTCGAAGACCGTGTTGTCGAGCTCCTGCAGGTTGATCCCATGCCGCTTCAGCACCGCCAGCACGTTGGCCAGCGCCCCTACCCGGTCGCGGTGGCGCACGACGAGCTGATAGCGGGCGGTCGACGTGGCGTGGATGTTCACCACGTTCGGCACCTCCCCCTTGGTGAGGAAGCTGCGGACGATGCGGACGGTCTCGTTGGCGATCGCGAGCTGCGCCTGGTCCGTGGACGCGCCGATGTGCGGCGTCGCGTACACCAAGCCGCTCGACAAAAGGGGGTGCTCGAGCGTCCCGGTGCGGGTCGGCGGCTCGTTCGACAGGACGTCGAGCCCTACCCGCAGCCGCTTCTTGGGGGCGAGGTCGAGCAGCGCGTCGTAGTCGACCAGCTCCGGCTGCGCCGTGTTGATGAAGAACGCGCCATCCGGCAGCGCCTCGAGCACGCAGCGGTCGATGCTGCCGCGCGTGCGCTCGTTGAGCTCCAGGTGCACGCTGAAGACGTCGGAGCGCCGGGCGAGCTCGAGCAGGCTGGGCGCGTGCAGCACCCCGAGCTCTGCCGCGCGGCCCGGCGTGAGCGAGCGGCTGAAGCCGTGCACCTCCATGCCGAGGGCGAGCCCCAACCGCACCACCTCCCGGCCCACGTGACCGACGCCGGCCACCCCGAGCCGCCGCCCGCGCAGGCCGGCGGCCTGGGCGTACTCGTGCTTGGACCAGGAGCCAGCCTTGAGGCTGGCGATGGCGTCCGGAACGCGCCGGTCCAGGCACCCCATCAGCGTCACGGTCAGCTCCGCCACCGCGGACGCGTTTTTCCCCGGGACATTCGCCACGTAGATCCCGCGATCGCTGGCGGCGCGGACATCGATGTTCGCGACGCTCGTCCCGGCGCGGACGATCAGGTTCAGGCGGGTGCCGGCGCGGATCGCCTCCGCGTCCACCAAGTGGCCCCGCACGATGAGCACGTTGATCCCGGCCAGCGCCTCCACCAGCCCCTCGGCGCTCAAGTCCGGGTGATACACGACGTCATCGGCGAGCGTGCGCAGCTCCTCGAGCGCGGGCTCGGCGAGGCGATCGGCAACTAGGATCCGCATGGCCCCGGCGTTTTATCACGGCCGCCCTGTCTCGGGGCGGGTTTGGGGGCGGTCACGGCTCCACGCCCGCTCCGCGCACCAAAAACCGCTCGCTTCCGACGCGCAGCGTGATCCCCGAAGCGTCCTCGTCCAGCAGCGGCTCGAGCGCGAGCTGCGCCTGCGGGGTGAAGCGCGCCGGATACGCGCCGCCCTTCACGCGAAGGTAGAGCGCGTGCTGGCCGCCCAACCACAACGCGCGCCCGTCGAGCGGCTCTTCGCTGCCGTCCGACAGCGTGATGACGGGCGGCTCATCACCGCGCAGGGCCACCGTCTGCACGAAGTAGGGCACGTCCTCCACCTCGAAGTACGTCCAGTCGTAGCCGTTGTTCAGGATGTAGCGGCCGTCGTCGGGGTGCCGTCCAATCCAGCTCGCGAAAGCCCGAGCCATGCCGGCGTGCTCGACGCGCGCGCCGTCGTGCCAGAAGCAGCCCTGCGCATCGAGGCGGATCGTGCTCTGACGCGAGCGCCCGAGGGGCGGGGGACGGCTGAAAAACTCTGGGTGATCACCGGGTTTCATGAGGTTGGATATGAATTACTGGTGAGCTGGAAACTTCCTCGGGGTCCGATCGGAGCCGCGTAAACGGTGACGCAGTTTATCTGCCGATCGCCGTCGCTGGTTCGAATCCTTCGCTTCGACGCCCCCGCACCCTTGACAGCACGCGCCTCAAGCTGGCAATCAGCGGGCGCCAAAGGCTGGGCATGGTGTATCGAGCGCGGGGCAACCGCGTGGCTTTCGCAGCAGCGTTGCACCAGCGGCTGCGATCGAAGACCAAGCTCCGTTTCGATTTTCGACCGAGTCGTGATGATCACAGACATAGTCCCCTTCAGAGTGCTTCCCGTTGGCACCCGAGCTTGATAGAAGGGCGCCACTCGAGGCTCGATGCGACTGCCGCGTTGAACCGCAGAACAGAAGGATGAAGCTGATGCGCACCCTCAAAACCTCGATTGTAGTTTGCGGCCTGTTGGCACATCTGCCAGCCCTGGCCCAACAGGCCCCGGCTCCGGCAGCGCCCGCGCCGGCGGAGCCTGCACAACCGGCAGAGGACGTCCCGCTCGAGCCCGGCGCCCCCCCCATGCCGGGTGAAGAACCCGAAGCAGCGCCCCCCCCAGCCGCTCCCCCGGCGGCGAATCCCGCGGGTGCCGAGGCCCCGCCCCCGCCGCCCATGCCGGCGGCTGAGGCCAGCGCGACGGCCGAGGTCGCCACGCCGCCGACCCCCGCCGTGCCGCGCACCTTCGGCGGCCCCACGACGGCCGACGAGGACGTGTGGCGGTTCAACTTCAGCGGCTACTTCCGCGCCCCGATGCGGATCGGCCTGGGGAGCCGTGACAACCCCACCAGCGACCAGAGCGGCACCACGCTGCACTCGCCGGTCATCCCCGACGACCAGTACCTGAGCTGGCAGCACACCAAGCACAACCAGCGGGACTGGGCGGAGCTCTTCTTCAGCGTCGGCAACTCCTTCGCCACCGGCACCGTCGCCATCCAGGGCTTCAACTTCACGGATGTGGCCTGGGCCGATCCGGAGGCGCAGTTCGGCGTGTCTCAGGGTTGGATTACCCTGACGCCGGAGCTGCCTTGGGAGAACGTGCGGCTCATCTGGAAGGTCGGCAGCTTCTGGAACCGCTACGGCATGGCCGGGCGCTACGACTCGGGCCAGTACGACACCTTCCTCTTCGGCCGCACGCACGTCATGGGCGAGACGCTGCGGATGGAGTTCGACATCAACGAGTACACGCTCTCGCTCGAGCACGGCATCGGTACCAAACGCCCCAACCCCAGCATCTACAACCGCGGCCGCTTCACCTTCTTGAACCACGCCCACGCCGGTCTGTCCTGGGACAAGAGCATCGAGGTGACCGGTCACTTCCTGCACGCCTTCACTCAAGAAGAGGACCGAGTGGTCGCTAGCGAGGCGCCGTTTCCCCTCACCTTCACCAACCCCGTTCCGGACGGCAGCATGATGGTGTTCGGCGGTGACCTCCGCATCATCGGTGGACCCTGGGGCTACTTCTACGGTGGCTTCTCGCGCGTGCAGCTCGAGCACGGCTTCACGGTCGCGCCGGCCATCGAGGTGATCCACTCTTTCGGCGGCGGCGAGTTCTCGCTCGGCGTCGTGGACAACTACCTCGAACCGGCGGGTGCTACGGGAGCCAAAGGTGCCTGCGCAGACAACCTGGTTCTGGACAACCCGCAGTGCAGCGGGGGCAACGGTGCGGTCAACACCATCCTTGGCCAGTATGAGCTGAGCGTCGGCAGCTTGCTCGGTGCCCTGAGCGACGGCAGCCCTTTCCCCGAGGGCCAGGACCTGAACCTCACGCTCTACGGCATGGTCAACATGGTCGAGAGCGACAACGAGGTGATGGATGGCATTACCAAGCTCAAGTACGGCGCGGATCTGTCCTACACGCTGTTCCCAGCGCTCTCGATCGCCACGCGCTTCGACCGCCTGCAGCCGAACTCGGACATCCCCGAGCAGTCGTTCGCCATCTTGTCGCCCCGGCTCACCTTCCGCTCGCAGCTGGTGACCCGCGAGCAAATCAGCCTACAGTACTCGCGCTACTTCTACAACCAGCGCGAGTGTGGGGACGATCCGCTGGCGTGTGTGCGGCCGGCCCCGTCCGGCGCAACTCCGGAAGGCTTCGGATCGCTCGGCGGTCTGACCCAGCCGGAGCTGCAGCGTGGCGCTCCGACGACCCGCCCCGACGTCAACGTCGTCAAGATCGAAGCCAGCATGTGGTGGTGACCACCTAGCCAGCGCTTTGACGCTCAGAACGGCCGGCACGCGAAAGCGTCGCCGGCCGTTTGGCATTTGTGAGCGCCCCCCTGCCGCCATAGCCGCAGCGGTCCCCCGTCGCCGTCCGGGTGCGGTTCGGGCGCGCGGGCGACCCGCGATGATGGGCTGGCGCCCCCCGGTGACGAGCGCACGCGCGGTGACGGGTGCGTTCCGCCGCGGGGTTCAACATCCGTCGCGCCGTCGCGCCGTCTTTGCCGGGCACCTCGTACTTGGCGGTCCGCTTCACCAGTACCGGGAAGCCACCCCGTCGGTGCGTGAGTCGAAGGCTCTCTTCGAACCCGATTCGCCTGGCTGCCTTTTCGAGCTCCTCGTCCACGATCTCCAGCAGAAAGCGCGGCAGCTTGCTCGTGGATAGATCGCGACGGCCCGTCGGCTTCCGCTTGGCGACCGTCGGACTGCGGCTCGGCCTTTTCTCCGGCTGCTTCGGCTGCCGTCACAGCAGCCTTGAGCTCCTTCTGGAGCTGCTTCTCACTGTTCAGCAGACCGCCCAGCGCGAGCTGCCGCTCGCTCATACGGAAACGCTCCGTCTTGTTGCCGTAGATGCGACGCTTCAGCAGCTCGTTTTCCTGCGTGAGGTTGAGGATCGTTTCGCGCAGGGAGGCATTCTGCGCCTCGGCTTCTGAAAAACGCGCCTTGAGCCCCACCAGCTCCACCTGCAGCGCTGACACGAGACGTGCAAGCTCCCCGCGTGACGGCGTCCGTTGGGCGCCTCATGTGCGCGACACGACACGTCTATACACGATCGCGATCAACGCTCTCAAGCAAAAGCGCGCACGACCTGGCGAGTCGTCCTCAGTGAAGACGACGATGCGGCGCGCGCGGCTTAGTACTGACCCCCTTTGTAGATCACATCGAAGATCGCGTCGCTCACGACCACGTGTTGACCGCCTTCCCCGGTCGGCCTCGGCAGCTCGAACTTCCCAGCGTCCAGCTTCCCGTGGATCACGATTACCCCGGTGCCATCCCAGGTCAGCACCTTAATCGTGTGACCACGCTTGCTCTCGAACACCAACAACGCGCGCGACCGCAGCTCCGCTCCCATGCGCTCGCGAACCGTGCCCCACAGTTCGGACGCATTGATCAGCCATTTGAACACCGAAACCGCAAAGTGCGCCGGGTCGGGTCGCCCGGCAGGCGCACGTTGAGCCGGTTCACGTCGTCCAGGAAATGCCGGAAGGCGACCCGTTCAGTCGAGTTGGCGGCCGGCATCAGTTGGCCCACGGTTGGCGTCTCGATCCGGCGCACGCCCTTGGACGCAACGCTGTTGTAAGCCCTCAGGTCCTGTCGTGATCCCCCGCCCGGATCGTCCCAGTTTCCGAGCCCGTTGGGTCACCTGAGACGTTGGGCGACTTCGGCAGCCTCGGCGGAGAATTCGACCTGGGAGGGGCGGTCAGGTGACGATCGCGGACGTCGAAAGGAGTGAGCCCGCGACGTCTAGACCACGCG
>JAEZYZ010000244.1 GCA_023418705.1 Pseudomonadota bacterium
GGGCGTCGAAGGCGAGCACGCTGTAGCCGGCGCCGACCAGCGGCGGCACCAGCGCGCCGAGCTGCGCGCCGCGCCCCGCCCACCCGTGCACCAGCGCGACCGCCGGCCCTTCTCCCCAGCGCCAGCCAGCGACGAAGTCCTCGCCCAAGACGAGCGGCTCGGCCTGGTCGAGCAGGGCTTGCTCGCGCCGCGGCCTTGGAAAGCGGGGGGGAGCGGTGAACAGCTGCGCCGCCATGGCGGCCCCGAGCGCGGGCGAGATGCGCGAGGCCAGGCCCAGCCCGGCGCGCAGCGCGCCGAGGCTCCGGCGTTGCCGTGCGGCGCTGGCGCGACGCTGCGCAGACGGGCGGCGCTCTTCGAGCTGGGGGGTCTCGGCGTTGGTCGACGGGGTCATGGTCATGGTGGGCACACCTTCGAGTCGGGGGAGGCGTCAGCGATCCTGAGAACGACGGATGGGGCGGGCAGCGACGAGCACGCGCTCGAAGCCCGAGCGGGCCCGGGCTTCGGCGGCGCCATCGCCGAGCAGCCGGTGATGCAGGTGGAACGCCAGCATCAACCCGTGCAAGTCGAAGGCGAGCTGGCGCTCGTCGAGGTCGTCGCGGAGGTGGCCCTCGTCGACCGCGATGCGGGCCGCGCGCCCGAGCGTCGCGAGCCATGCGCGGTGCGCCGTGACCAGGGCATCGCGCACGGGGCCGGGGCGGTCGTCGAGCTCGGCGGCCGCCGCCACGAACAAGCAGCCGCCGTCGGCCGTCCTCCCCCATTCGAGCCACCTGTCGAACAGCGCGCGCAGCCGCGGCTCGCCGCGCGGCTCGCCGAGCGCGGGGACGACCACGGTCTGTACGAAGCGCTCCGCTCCCGCCTCGAGCACGGCCAGCATCAACGCCTGCTTGGACTGAAAATGCGCGAACAGCCCGCTCTTCGACAGCTGCAGCGTCGAGGCGAGATCGCCGAGCGACAGCCCGTCGAGCCCGACCTCGGCCGCCATGGCCACCGCCCGCTCCAGGATGCGCTGGCGTGTCTCCTGTCCCTTGCTCATCGCTGGAGACAAAAATAGAACGACCGTTCGTGCTGTCAAGGTCGAACACGTGTTTTCCGCGGGGGCCGGCCGCCTTCGAGCAGAAACGACGCCGCGGCGGCTCACGCTGCGCGGTTCAGAAAGCGCAGGGTCGCTCCCCAGTCGCCGAGCTCGAGCGCGCTTGTGGAGGCCGGATCGACCGAGAGCCGCAGCATCAAATCGAGGGGCACACCGAGGAAGTGGGCGAGGGCGCTGCGGATCGGGTCCGCGTGGCTCACCACCACCACGGTCGCGTCCGGGTGGGCGTCGCGCAGGCCGAGCAGCTCCCCGACCACCCTGGCCTGAACCGTCGACATCGGCTCTCCGCCGGGGGGCGCCGTGCCGCTGCGGAAGGTGTTGAACCGTCGCCAGCGCTCGACATCGTCGAGCGCTTCGAAGCGGCGCCCCGTCCAGGCGCCGAAGTCGACCTCCGTCAGCGCGGGGCGGGCTTGCGCCCGCTGCTGCAGGCGCGCGGCGATGCACTCTGCCGTCTGGACGGCGCGGCGGATCGGGCTGGTGTAGACCGCGCTCGGCTGGACGCCGTGCAGCCAGTCGGCGAGCCGCTGCGCCTGGGCCCAACCCTCGTCGCCGAGGCCCGGCTCATCCGCTCGCCCTGCGAGCGCGTGCCCGACCGCCGCGGTCAGGCCGTGTCGAACGAGCAAGAGCGTCGTCGCCACGGGCAGGCTCAGCGCGCGTAGCGCCGCGTCATCGTGGCGCAGAACTCGGCGAACTCCTCGATCCGCTGCGGCGGCGCCGTGTAGTGCTCCCAGACGCCGCGTGAGGGCGGGGTGAAGCAGAAGGTGAGCGTCACCTCGAACTCATCGAGCGCCCGCATTTGCCGGTCGAACCAGGCCTCCGCCCCGGGCCGGTGCCAATCGGCCCAGCTCAGGCCCGTCCGCAGCCGGCGAACCTTCAGCTTCTTCAGCCACGCCACGGCGTCATCGAGCCGGTGGTCTTCGAAATTGAACCACTGACAGATTCCAAGCTCCGGGGTGTAGTCCGCGAGCGCGCGCAGCGCCGGCTTCGGGGTTCCGTCCTCGCGCAGCACGCCCATGTAAAAGTGCCGGTAGTACGAGGAGCCCTCGGCCTCGCGATGGCGGGTCGTGGCCTCCCACGCGCGCGGCAGATCGTAGAGCGAATACCAGTGAATCCTCGGCGCCTGGCCGAGCAGCAGCTCCGCCGTTCGGCGTAGGCCCCACTCCTGCACCTCCTCTGCGCCAAAGCTCGACACGCCCACCTCGGACACCCAAATGGGCAAATCGGTCACCGCGCGGATTTCCTCCAGGCGCTCGGGCCAGGTGTGCAGCTGCCAGTGGTTCCAATCGAGCGGAAAGCCGTGCACGGCGACCACGTCCATCTGGTCGAGCACGCCCTTGCCGGCCATGTTGCGGACGAAATGAGGATCGATCGGGGAAATGCCGCCGAGCACGCGGGGCAGCTCGGGGCGCTCGGCCCGCACGGCCAGGCCCGCGAGCTTGGCCATGTCGCCAAAAATCCGCCAGTCCTCGTCGACCGAGAAGTCCCAGTGGGACAGGTTGTTCGGTTCGTTCCAGATCATGACGGCTTCGATCAAGGCTGCTCCTCCGGTCGCATCGGTCGAGCCGATGGGCTCGCGAGCTTGCGCATGCGCCACCGACCCGACAATCGGGGGAGACCGGACGGATCGGCGTCGTGAGCGGGCGGTCGGCGCGTAAATTTTCGCAGTTGATCTCGCTTGCCGTCGTGCCGACCAGAGGAAGGGCATGCAATCACTGCACAAGCGGGTTGCGGCGCGGGCCAGGCGCGGGCTCGAGCCCGGAGCTACCCTGGTCGATCTGCTCCAGGGGGCGCCGAACCTGCGGCTTTTGCTGGTCGCGGCGCACCCGGACGACGACATCATCGGTGCGGGCGGATTGCTCGCGCAGCTGCGCGGCTCGGTGCGCATCATCTACGTCACCGACGGCTGCCCGCGGGATCCCCACCACGCCTACGCCGCGGGCTGTCGCGACCGCGCTCAGTATCGGGAGCAGCGGCTGAGCGAGGCGGAGCACGCGGCCGCGCTGGCGAACATCCCGGCCAAGCGCCTGCGCTTCCTCGGCTACACCGATCAGGAAGCCTACCTGTTCTTGCCTCGTATCGCGCGCGAGCTCGCCCTGCGCTTTCGACGCTACCGGGCCGACGCCGTCATCACCCACCCCTACGAAGCCGCCCACCCCGATCACGACGCCACCGCCTACGCCGTGCATGCCGCCCGAAGGCTGCTCCTGGCCCAGGGCCTGCCGGCCCCGGAAATCGTCGAGTTCACCTCCTACCATGGCTCGGAGGGGCGGCTCGAGACGGGGGAGTTTCTGCCGTCGCTCCGGGCGGCGGAGCTGACCATCGCGCTCAAGGAGCACGAGCAGGTGCTCAAGCGCCGAATGCTCGAGTGCCACCGCTCGCAGCAGGCGACGCTGGGTGGGCTCGGGTTTCGGACCGACGCCGAGAAGTTTCGGCTCGCGCCCGAGTACGACTTCACGCGGCTGCCGACCAGCGCCGTCCTGTACGAGCGCTTCGCGCCCGCGGTGACCGTCGAGGCCTGGCTCGACCGCGTTCGGAGCGCCAACACCGAGCTGGGTTTCGCCTGAAAGGCTCGGCGCGCGCCGGGCTCAGTTAACGCTGTCGCTAAAAAGCTGCGTAGTGAGCGGATGGGGCATTCAACTTTGATCGTTTCCCCGTGCGAAAATCAGCTCGGCGACGCTTGCCAGTATCGCACTCTGTGTGCTGCCCTTGGGCTATGAACAGACGTGGGTCAAAACCGGGGCGGATGCTCTGGGGTCCGCCTTCCTGCCTCGTGCTCTCTCTAGCTTGTGGTGCCTGCAGCGCGGAGGACCCGCCGCCGGTGATCGTGCGCAACGCCGAGGTGAACCTGGTCGCGCGCTCGACCAACCCCTACATCGCCGACATGTACCAGTCGCCGGGCGCGCTCTCGGTCGATCACATTTGGCTGAGCTGGGAGCCCATCCGTCTGCACGCCTGCTCCGGCGAGAACGCCCGCTGGAACGTGACCAACATGGTCAAGGGGGACCTCGCTACCGGGATCTGGCAGCCGTTCACCGTCGAGGAGCGCGAGTATT
The DNA here is from genome assembly GCA_023418705.1 of Pseudomonadota bacterium. Classification (GTDB taxonomy): domain Bacteria; phylum Myxococcota_A; class Polyangia; order Polyangiales; family Polyangiaceae; genus JAEZYZ01. The sequence goes on from JAEZYZ010000244.1 coordinate 4,144, forward strand.
GCGCCGTGGCCTCCTCGTTCGTGGGCGCCGAGCACCCGCTGCCCAGCGACGCTCCCATCGAGATGCGCGGGCGGGGCCTGTTCATCGAAGGCCGGCTCGCAAACGGGGCGCCCTTCGTGCTCGCGAGCGAGCTGTTCCCGATGATCCGGCTGCAGTCGGGCACCGCGATCCCGTTCCACACCGACCCGGTGCGGCTGCTCGTCAGCTTCGATCTGGCCGTCGCCTTCAACGGCCTCGACCTGTCGACGGCCGTGCCCGACTCGGAGGGCGTGATCCGCCTCGAAAACCAGTACAACTGGGAGCTGCTCGGCGAGTTCGAGAAGCGGATGCCGCTGGCGTTCTCGCTGCACATCGACGTCGACGGCGATTTCCGCATCGGGCCCTACGACCAGCCCATCAGCCAGGCTCAGTGAGCGCGGCCCCACCGAGCGCTGCCAGGCTTCGCCGGAACTTTTCCGCTGGGTAGCGGTCTGCTCTCGACCAGGAGGTTGAGAGATGGCTGGAATCGAAGTGGGCGCCGCGGGGCGTCGGGCGCACAACCGTGACCTGCCCCTGGTCCCGTTCATCGACTTTTTGCTGTGTCTGATCGCGTTCTTGCTCGTCACGGCGGTGTGGATGGAGCACGGGCGGCTCTCCGGCAGCGCGGACGTGCCGGGGGCGGGGGAGTCTCCCGGGGCTCCGAGTCAGCGCCTGCACGTCAGCGTCCAGCCGGGCGCCTTCGAGCTCAAGTGGCTGCGCGGCAGCACGGTCGTCGACACCGCCCGGGTGCCGCGCCGGGCAGAGCGGCGCGCGGATGGCAGCCTGAGCTATCCCGAGCTCGCGGCGGCGCTCTCGCGCGAGTGGTCCACCCATGGCACCCACCGCCACCCATCCGACCCCCGGGCGGACGAAGCTGTGCTGCACGTGCAAAACTCCACTGAGTACGGCGAGCTCGCGGCGGTGCTGGACGCGCTGCACGCGCCGAGGCGGCAGTACCCGAGCACCGCCCGGGGTGAGCTGCAGCCTGTCTTCAGCGTGACGTTCGCCGTCAACTGAGCGGCCGCGCTCACTCCGAGACGGCGCGGTCGAGGACCTCGGCGGCGTGCTGCCAGTGCGCGGCCAGGGCCGAGCGTTCCGCCTGGGAGCGGAGCCCGCGGTGCTGGAAGCGCAGGGTGGTGCGGCCGCTGGGGTTCTTTCGGAGGCTGATCTCGAGCAGGCTCGGGCGGGTGCTCTGCGGCGCCTCCCAGCCAAGGCGCAGCAGCGCCTCCGGCTTCAGCTTTCGGACGGCGATCCGGGTGCCGTCGCCGAGCGTGAACTCGCTGCCTTGGTCGAAGCGCAGCCTGGGCGATTTGCCGAGCCAGCGCTGGCGCACCGTGGGGTGCACGAGCGCGGCCCAGACGCGGGCTGGTTCGGCGGTCAGGGTCTTCTGCACCTGCGCCTCGTAGCCGTTCTTGGTCTGTCCCACCTCGCGCAGCCCGCGCGCGCGTTCATACTCGACGGTGATCATCTGCGCCCACCAGCCGCTCTGACCGTCGTCGTCGGCCAGGTGGCGAGCGATCTCCCGATGCGGCCGGCCCACGGCGCCCCATGCGTCGAGCCGGGCAAACCACTCCTCGAGGCCTCTGCCGGTCTTCGCCTGGATGGTGGCGTCGCCGAGGGCCCGGTCCGCCCGCCGCGAGCTCGTCTTGCCTGCCTGGTCGGCGCTGCGCTCCGCTTCGCGCACCACCCGCCGCTGATGGTCCCGCGCCGTCCCGCCGCGGCTCTTGGCGGCGCGGCCTCGGATCGGTCGATCGCGCGCCGAGGCGCCCTGGGCAGCCGATTTGCCCGGCGCGCGATCGGGCGCGGCCGCTTTCGTGGCGACGCTGCGCTTGGTCTTCGATGTCTTCGCAGGAGCGCGACGCGTCGCCATGGCTCGGTTCTAACACGATGCGGGCGCCTCGAGCGCGGGACTGCCCGAGAGGCCGGCGGGCCCGATAGGTGTTTCGGGGCCGAGCAAGACGTCTTAGGCTTACCGGGGGCCCCGGCAAGGGGGCAAGACGAGGAGACGCATGACGCAAGCAATTCGGACGGCGGCGGTGATTGGTGCGGGGGTCATGGGGAGCGCGATCGCGGCGCACCTGGCGGGTGCCGGCATCCAGACGCACCTGCTCGATATCGTGCCCCCCGACTTGAAGGAGGGGGAGCGCGACGACCCTCGGGCCCGCACGCGCTTCGCTCAGGCCGGCCTGGAGCGGGCGCTCGCGGCCAAGCCGGCGCTGTTCTACGACGCCGACGCCGCGCGCCTGGTCCGCGTCGGCAATCTGGAGGATCACCTGGAGCGCTTGCGCGACTGCGACCTGGTGATCGAAGCGGTGGTCGAAAACCTCGAGGTCAAGCGTCGCTTGTTCGAGCGGATCGCTCCGCTGCTCAAGGACTCGGCCCTGCTCGCCTCCAACACCAGCGGCCTGTCCATCGCCGAGATGAGCGCTGCCTTGCCGGCGGGGCTCGCCGAGCGCTTCTTGGTCATGCACTTTTTCAACCCGGTCCGCTACATGCGCCTGCTCGAGCTGGCGTCCGGCCCGAAGACGCGCCCGGAGGTGCTGGAGCGAGCCGCGGCCTTCGGCGAATACCTGGGCAAGGGGATCGTCTACGCCAAAGACACGCCGAACTTCGTCGCCAACCGCATCGGTGTCTACTCGCTCATGTTCACGATGCACCACATGCTGGCGGAGGGGCTGAGCATCGAAGCCGTCGACAAGATCGTGGGACGGCCGATGGGACGCCCGAAGAGCGCCGCCTTCGGGACGAGCGACTTGGTGGGCATCGACACCATGATCCACGTCGCCAAAAACTGCTACGACTCGCTGCCCGACGACGAAGAACGAGAGGTCTTCCGGATGCCCGAGTTCGTGCTCGAGCTCGCCAAGCGCGGCCAGCTCGGGCGGAAATCGGGCGCGGGCTTCTACAAGAAGGTCGGCAGCGACATCCTCGTGCTCGATCACCGCTCGCTGGACTACCGACCCCAGGAGAAGGTGCGCTACGACTCGCTCGGCGCGATCAAAAACGAGGAAGACCCGAGAAAGCGGCTAAAGAAGCTGATCGCGGGCAGCGACGCCGCAGCGCGTTTCGCCTGGACCGTGCTCAGCCGCGCCCTGTGCTACAGCGCGCGCCGCATCGGGGAGATCGCCGACGACGTCGTGAACGTCGATCGCGCGATGCGCTGGGGCTTCAACTGGGATCTGGGCCCGTTCGAGGCCTGGGACGCGATCGGCGTCGAAGAGTCCGTCGCTCGCATGCGCGAAGACGGGCTGGAGGTGCCGCCGTCCATCACCGCGATGCTCGAGGGGGGGCGGAAGAGCTTCTACTCCGGGGCGCCGCTGTCGCCGACCTACTGGGATCTGAAAGCCGGCAAGAGCCAGGAGGTGCCGAGCGATCCGGAGCAGCTGAGCCTTCCGGTGGCGAAGGCGCGCTCCGGCGGCGTCGTCAAATCGAACCTCGGCGCCTCGCTGGTGGACATCGGCGACGGCGTGCTGTGCCTCGAGCTGCACACCAAGATGAACACCATCGATGGCGACGTGATCGAAATGATCAACGCGGCGGTCGACGAGGCGGAGCAAAACTTCGAGGCGCTGGTGGTCGGCAACGAAGGGGAGCATTTTGGTGCCGGCGCGAACCTGTTTCTGGTGCTGGTGGCGGCGCAGCAGAAGGCCTGGGATCAAATCGAGAAGGTCGTGAGCGGGCTGCAGAACGGCCTGCAGCGCCTCCGCTACGCGCGGGTGCCGGTGGTGGCGGCGCCGTTTCAATACACGCTCGGCGGCGGCGCGGAGCTCGCGATGGCGGCCGACGCCTGCCAGGCGCACGCGGAGACGTACATGGGCCTGGTCGAGGTGGGTGTCGGCCTGATCCCGGCCGGCGGGGGCTGCTTGCGCATGGTCGAGCGGTACACCGGCCAGATCCAAGACGTCAGCGGGGCCGACTTCTTGCCCTTCATCGGCCAGGCCTCGCTGAACATCGCGACGGCCAAGGTGGCCACCAGCGCCGAGGAGGCGAAGAAGCTCCGGTACTTGCGGCCGAGCGACGGGATCTCGCTGAACCGCGATCGGCTCCTGCAGCACGCCAAGCAGCGCGCGCTCGGCCTCGCGCGCGCGGGCTACCGCCCGCCGCTGCCCCAGGTCTTCGCCTGCGCCGGCTACGACGCCGAGATGACCATCGGTGCCCGGATCTGGAGCATGGTGGAGGGGGGCTACGCCTCGGAGCACGACGCGCTGATCGCCCGCAAGATCGCGCACGTGCTGTGCGGTGGGACGTTGCCTGCCGGGGTCAAGCTGCCAGAGCAACACTACCTCGACCTCGAGCGGGAGGCCTTCCTGTCGCTCTGCGGGGAAGCCAAGACGCTCGATCGCATGCAGCACATGCTCATGCACAACAAGCCTTTGAGGAATTGAGCGCGGTGCTCGACCGTTATTTCAAGCCATCCGGCCATTTTTGCCCCAACCTGAGGACTCCATGAGCTTTCCGCTGAACGTCATGATCGCCAGCGCCGTGCGCACCCCCGTCGGCCGTGCGCTCAAAGGCACGCTGCGCCACACCCGCCCGGACGACCTGGCGGCCGTCGCCATGACCGCCGCGATCGAACGCGTGCCCGGCCTGAACCCCGAGCACATCGAGGACGTCATCCTGGGCTGCGCCATGCCCGAGGCCGAACAGGGCCTCAACATCGCGCGCAACGCGGTATTTTTGGCCAAGCTGCCGAACTTGGTGCCGGCCGAGACCATCAACCGCTTCTGCTCGAGCGGGCTGCAGGCGATCGTCCACGGCGCGCTCAGCATCCACGCGGGCTTGACGCACGTCATCGTCGCCGGCGGGGTCGAGTCGATGAGCATGGTCCCGATGGGCGGCAACAAAGTCAGCCTCAATCCGAAGCTCATCGGCGGCGCGCCAGAGTCGTACATCGGCATGGGCCACACCGCGGAGCGGGTCGCCACGCGCTTCGGCATCAGCCGCCGCGATCAGGATGCCTTCGCGGTGCGCTCGCACGAGCTGGCGCTGGCCGCTCAGAAGGCGGGGCGCTTTGGCGACGAGCTGGTGCCGGTCAAGGCGCGGGTGTTCGAAGGCGGGCAGCTCGGGGAGGTGGATTTCGTCGAGGACGAGGGCCCGCGCCCCGGCACCACGCTGGAGGTGCTCGGCAAGCTCAAGCCGGCCTTCAAGGTCGACGGCAGCGTGACCGCCGGCAACAGCTCGCCCATGAACGACGGCGCGGCCGCGGCCGTGCTGCTGTCCGACGCCAAGGCGAGCGAGCTCGGCGTCCAGGCCCTCGGGCGGCTGCGCGGCTACGCCGTGGCTGGCGTCGATCCGGACATCATGGGCACCGGCCCGGTGCCGGCGATCTTGAAGCTGTTCGCGCAGACGGGCCTCACGGTCGGGGACATCGACCTCTTCGAGATCAACGAGGCCTTCGCGGCCCAGGCGGTGCACGTCCAGCGGGAGCTTCGCATCCCGGACGAGAAGCTCAACGTGAACGGCGGCGCCATCGCGCTCGGCCACCCGCTCGGCTGCACCGGCGCGAAGCTGACCGCCACGCTGCTCTACGAGCTGCGGCGGCGCGGGGGCCGCTTGGGGATCGTCTCGATGTGCATCGGCGGCGGGATGGGCGCAGCGGGCCTGTTCGAGGTCTGAGCGTCGGGCGGTCCCGCCAACCGGGTTGGGCGCGCGTTCGTGCGGCGGCACCCCTACCCATTGGGCGCCGCTGCTCCATAATCCCCGGTCCTTGGACCTCCCCCGCTCGGAATCCCCCAGCCTGACGGCGGCATCGGTCGCGGCGCCCCGGGCGAACCTGCGCGCGCTGCTCCTGCTCGCGTGGCCGATCGTGATCACGCGCGCGACCCAGGCCATCGTCGGCTTCACCGACGCGCTCTTGGTCGCGCCGCTCGGGCAGGAGCCGCTGGCGGCCGCGACCACGGGGTCGATGAACGCCCTGGCCGCCATCATGTTGCCGATGGGCACGGTGTTCATCGTGCAGAGCTTCGCGGCGCAGCTCCGCGGCCGAGGTGCGCTCGATGCGGTGCGCCGCTACGCACTGTACGGTCTTTCGATCGCGCTCGGGGCTGCGCTCCTGTCGGCCGCCGTCATCCCGTTCATTCCGGGGCTGCTGGGTCAGCTCGAGTACGCACCCGGCGTGCGGGATCACATGACCACCTACCTTTCCATCCGGCTCCTGTCGGTGGGCGCCGCGGTGGGCATGGAGGCGTTCGGCAACTGGTACGGCGGCCTGGGCAACACGCGGCTGCCGATGGTCGCCGGGGTGGTCACCATGGTGGCCAACGTGGCGGGTGACTGGCTCCTCATCGAACCGCGCCTGGGCTTGCCCGGATACGGTGTGGCGGGGGCCGCTTGGGCCAGCGTCGGCGCCACCTGGCTGGGCTTCGGCGTGCTCGGCTGGGCGTTTGCGAAGAACATGGGGCATGGCCTCGCGCCTGGTCCCTTGGGGTTTCGGCTCGAGGAGTTCTGGCGCGTGCTGCGCTTCGGCTTGCCGAACGGCGTGAACTGGTTCTTGGAGTTCGCGGCCTTCATCCTCTACATCAACGTGGTCGTTGCCCACCTTGGCACGCCGGTGCTGGCGGCCTTCAACGTGGTGATGCAGATCAACTCCATCTCCTTCATGCCCGCCTTCGGCGTGGCGTCGGCCGGTGCCATTCTGGTCGGAGAGACGATCGGCGCCCGCGGCCACGACGCCGTCTCCGCCATCGTGAAGCGCACGGCGCTGACCACCGGCGCGTGGATGGGCACGGTGGGGCTCGCGTACTTGATCGCGCCGCAGGTGCTGGTCGGCTGGTTTTTGCCCCCGGAGGAGCGGTCGGACGCGCTGCTCGCGGCTGGCATCACCATGCTGGCGATGAGCGTCCTCTGGCAGCTGTTCGACGCATTGGGCATGACCTTGAGCGAGGCGCTGCGCGCCGCCGGAGACACCACCTGGTGCATGTTCGCGCGCATCGTGCTCGCCTGGGTCGTGTTCACCCCCATCGCCTGGGCGGCGGTGCTGATCTTCGACGGCGGCGTGGTCGTGATGATGGCGTCGCTGGTCGTCTACATGATGTGTTTGGCCGGAGCGTTCGTGTACCGGTTCTTGTCGGGCAAGTGGCGCCGGATCGAGATGATCGGTGAGGTCGCCTCGTGAGTCCGTAAAAACGGTTCTCACCACCGAGCTAGCGTCGTCGGTCGACGGGTGCGGCTCGGAGAGGGTTCACAAGGGAGATCGGACGTTCGGAAGGGGGACCGACGTCGCCGATCCCCGATCGGACTTTTGATCGATCGTCGTGACGCGCCACCGTGCCGGTTTCCGGAGGCGAGGATCGCGTTGGGCTCAACCCGTCGAACTCGAAAAAACAGCTTCCGCTCTTCCGTTCTTCCGCCCTTCCTGTGAACAAAAATAAAAACAAGCGGGAGCTCGTCGCGGTGCATCCCCCCGTGCTTTGGCGTGCCTCGAGTCTCGTTGTCGCAGGAGGAGGCGGAAAATGAACGACCCCCGACCCCGCGCCTAGCCCGGCTGGCTGCGCTGGCGCAGGTGGGGGACGCCGAGGGCGCGGGCGCGGGCTCGCTTGAGCAGAGCCCGGCCGAGCTTGCCGGCCGGGCCTTGGACGATCGTGTTGAGGCTGAGCTGCCAGTGGTTCCAGGCAAGCTTTTTGGCGGCCAGGAGCCGTCCTTGGATCCCCGCCCGGCCAGCGCGGCGGAGCTCCTTGCGTTCTTGCTTCAGCGCGAGCACGAAGCGCTGGACCTCGCGCTGGATGTCGCGCTGGCGGGCCGTGACTCGGTCGACGAAGGCGTCGACCTCGTCCGCCTCGCCGTAGCGAGTCCAGGCGTAGTCGCGCAAGATCTCCACCACCTGCTGCTCGGGCAGCGCCGCGATGCAGCTCGCCTCCGCCCCGAGCAGGCCGAAGTTCAGGTCGATTCGGCCTTCGACGTAGTCGGCGTACAAGAACGTGCGCGCGTTGGGCAGGGTGCGCTTGTACTTCGCGAAGCGCGACAGCTCCGAGCGCCCGGCGGTGGCGAACGCCCGATCCCAATCCATATTTATCGGGTACGCCTCCGGACCGATCAGCGCATACTGGCCGGTGTTGGTGTCGAGGTTGTCGAGGAACCACTCCCAGGCGTGCTCCAGCAAGATGACGGACCGCTGCAGCTCGCTCCAGCTCCGCGTGTCGGCGGGGAGCTCCTGCTCCGGGTCGAACTCGATGAACGGTTTCACGAGCCCCTGAACCTTGCCGAGATCGTCCAGCTCGACGGAGGTCAGCCGGGCCGGCACGCACGGCTTGCCACCCAGGCGCCGCAGCTCGTAGGCGGCCACTTCGGCCGCCAGCAGATCCGGATCCGCCAGCTTGAACACGTACTTGGCGCCCGCCTCGTCCCGCAGCAGAAACAGCGGCTTCGACCCGCTGCGCAGGACCTGCTCTTCGTCCAGTCGGTGCAGCCGAAGCGCCTCGGGTGTGTCAAACTGGCCGTTCGTTAGGAACCGGCTCACGTGAGAGGTCGCTGTCTTGAGCCACGTCGGGGACGATGAAGGGGCCGTGAGCGCCATGTGTTCAGTGACTAAGCAAATGCCGGACCAACCGCGCGGCACGCTCCGCCCCGCTGCCACCGAGCTCGGGGCTGCGGTCGGAAGATGCGGTATGGGTCGGCGATGAAGCCGGCTCGTGACGCGCTCGGTGAACGGCCCCGCCTGGCCGCCGGAGCCGCCTCGAAGGCGGCGCCGGGTTCGTCCTCCCCCGCGGCGTCGGTCGCGCCTTCGGCGACGGAGGGGATCGCGCTCCCCGCGGTTTGGGCGGGACCCGAGGCCGCGCCCGCGCCCGGTGTTTCGAGCCGACTGCGCGCGGCGCTCGATTTGCGGACCGGCCCGCTCGATACGGAGGAGGGTCGGGCATTTCTACAGGAGCGCATCGGGTTTTTCGGCAAGGTCACCTTCCTCTTGTCCGCGTTCTTCTTCATCGCGATGCACGCCTTGATGCAGGGCCGCCCCGGACACGGGTTCGTCCGCTGCATCCTGGAGCACGGCGGCTACTGGCACGCGGTCGGCGCCAGCGTGTCGCTGGCGGTCTGGGTCACCGCGCGCTCACGACCCTTCGGGCACTCGGCGCTCGTCTCGATCGACGCCGCGGGCACGCTGCTCAGCCTGCTGGCCTACGGCGTCATGATCTTCACCCGCGGCACCTTCGAGCCGACCCGCATCGATCTCGCGATGATGCTCGTGACGATGGCCGTGCTCACCCTCCGGTCCGTCTTCGTGCCGAGCAGCCTGTTGCACACGCTGGTCGTGAGCTTGCTCGGGGTGTTGCCGGTGATCGGGGTCACTCATCTTTACGCCGGCCGCTTCCCGGAGGCCTTCGCCATGCCGCAGATCGCCAGCGCCTACATCGCCATCTGGGGCACCGTGAGCGTCGTGATCGCCGTGCTCGCTTCGAAGGTGATCTATGGCCTGCGGGCGAAGGTGGCCGAGGCGCAGCGGCTCGGACAGTACGTGCTCGACGAGAAGATCGGCGAAGGCGGGATGGGCGCCGTGTACCGCGCCCGCCACGCGCTCTTGCGGAGGCCGACCGCGGTCAAGCTGGTCTTGCCGGAGAAGGCGGGCTCGGGTAACCTCGCCCGTTTCGAGCGCGAGGTGCAGCTCACCGCGCAGCTCGGCCACCCGAACACCGTCAGCATCTACGACTACGGGCGAACGCCGACCGGCATTTTCTACTATGCGATGGAGTACCTCGACGGCATCAACCTCGAAGAGCTCGTGGTCCGCTTCGGGCCGCAGCCGCCCGCGCGGGTGGTGCACATCCTCAAGCAGGTGTGTGGCTCGCTGTCCGAAGCTCACGCCGCGGGTCTGGTCCATCGCGACATCAAACCCGGCAACATCATCTTGTCCGAGCGGGTCGGTATTTCGGACCTGGCCAAGGTCGTCGACTTCGGTCTGGTCAAGGAGATCGGCGCCGACACCGCCGATACGGCCCTCAGCCAGATCGACAAGGTGATCGGCACGCCGCTCTATCTCGCGCCCGAGTCGCTGATCACCCCCGAGGCGGTCGACGGTCGAGCGGATCTCTATTCGCTCGGCGCCGTCGGATACTACCTGCTGACGGGGGAGCCCGTGTTCAGCGGCAACAGCGTGGTCGAGATTTGTATCCACCATCTGCAGACCCCGCCGGAGCCGCCGTCGCAGCGGCTGGGGCGGCCGCTACCAAAGGATCTCGAGCGCCTGATCTTGCGCTGCTTGGCCAAGAAGCCCGACGAGCGTCCCGCCACGGCTCAGGGCCTGCAGGAGGAGCTGCTCGCGTGCGACATCCCACCCTGGTCCGCCGCGGACGCGCGCGCGTGGTGGCAACGGTTCGGCTCGCAAGCGAAGCTGCCGTCGGCCCTCCCCAAGCCTCCCCTCGAGCCGCAGGTGCTGCAAACCCGCTCCATGCCCGTGCCCCCCGTGCCCGGATCGAAGCGCCTCAGGGTCTGACCGCGCCCGCCGCGCGCGCCCGCGTGATCTTGGCGCCGTTCGCGCGCCCGCCTGCACGTAGCCTGCGCACCCGCCGCGCGCGCCCGCGTGATCTT
>JAEZYZ010000325.1 GCA_023418705.1 Pseudomonadota bacterium
TCCCGCGCCAGCGCGGCGGGTGGTCGCGAGGTCGCAGCCTCCCACGCCAGCGCGGCGGGTGGTCGTGAGGTCACAGCCTCCCGCGCCGACGCGGCGTGCGGTCGCGAGGGTACAGCTTCCCGCGCCAGCGCGGCGGGTGGTCGCGAGGTCGCAGCCTCCCGCGCCAGCGCGGCGTGCGGTCGCGAGGTCGCAGCTTCCCGCGCCGGCGCGGCGTACGGTCGCGCGGGTAGGGTCTCTCGCGCCGACGCGGCGTGCGGTTGCGCGGGTAGGGTCTCCCGCGCCGGCCCGGCGGACGCTCGCGCGGGTAGGGTCTCCCGCGCCAGCGCGGCGTGCGGTCGCGAGGTCACAGCCTCCCGCGCCAGCGCGGCGTGCGGTCGCGAGGGTAGGGTCTCGTGCCGGTCCTGCGCTGGCGCAGGCGCTCCACGAACTCTCGCAGCGCTCGGAGCTGAAGGTCGGGCAGGCTCGCCGCACGCTTGCCGAGACCGAGCATGTCGAACGCCTCCTCGATTAGGTCGACGTACTCCTGCCCGGCGGTGACTGCACGCGGAACCGCCGCGGTCGCTCCGGGCGCGGCTGCGGCTTCGCCAACCAGACGCGATCGAGCGCCGCTTCGGCCTCGGCAAGCTCGCGCGCCTGTTCACCCGCCGACTCGCGAGGCGGCGGCTCGCTCCAATCCGCCGGTCGATCCCCCTCGGGCAAGCTCCGCACGGGTCCGACGAAGGCCTTCGCGATCGCAGGCATCGGCATCCGCCGGGGGGCTCAAGAGGGCGGTGAGGTGCAGCTCGCCGCGGGCGACGAGGCCGCGGAGCGCCGGGTGTTCGTGCACCGGGCGCGCCGCCTTGGCTCGCCGGAAGGCGGCATGTCGTCATCGGACAGAGGTCTCAATGAGAATTCCATGAGATCCCCATACACCCTGAATTTTCATGCCCTGAGGCTCGAATGGCTCACGAAGAGCCGCTACAGCCGCCGCTGAGCGGGCAAGCAGCGCTCTTGGGACAGCGGCGCCGATCCAGCGGGAGCTTTGGCAGCGAAGACCGCCGGTCAGGCGCCATCGGGTGTCGCGAGAATCCATGTCGCTCTAGAAGATCCAATACAGATCCAGGACGGGCTGCAGCAGCCGTCGGTCGAGCATGAAGTTGACGGAGGGGATGTTCACGTTGCCGTAGCCGGCGCCGACCTTCAGGTTGAAGTGCTCGAACGAGAACACCAGGCTCGCCGCGACGAAGTAGCCGTGGTTCGGGCCGACCTCGACGTCGGCGCTCGTCTCGGCTTCGATGGTGGTGTAGGCGTCCGGCTGGGAGCGAATGTCGAACTCGCCGTGCGCCCCTTGATACACGAGGTACCGTCCGTGGACGACCAGCGCCGTCACGCGGGTGAAGCGGAGCTCCGCCGTCAACAGCGCCTGCAGGTTGTCGACGGCCGCGCGACCGGCGCCGTGGAAGGCGTACTGTTCGAGCTCCCCGTCGACTCGAACGTTCGTGTAGACGGCGCCGGCGCTCAACGTGAACGCGCGCCCGAAGCGCAGCGAGCCGACGAGCTCGATCGGCACGCTGGTCACGATCGCTGCGGCGGCCGTCTCGTCGATGAAACGCAGGCGCGACGTGTCGAGCCGCAAGTAGCCGGCTTGCACCGCCAGCGCGACGGGATCGACGTGGAGCGGCTTGAGCTTGAGGTGAGCGTTTGGGGCGAGCACTGCCCATGGAAAGGTATGGGTGCCGATCAATAGCGGCGACCAAGGGGTCCACTGCACCTTCCACAGACCGAGCCGAACGCGACCTTCGGGCAGCGTGTAGGCGGTCTCGTCGGTGATGCGTTGCTCGTCGGTGTGCCACCCGAAGCTCGGGCGCGCCGCTGACAGCAGCCCCGCGGTCCAGAGCGCGACGTGGAGCCAGCGGGGTCGCATGGGTCGCCTGCCAGCGGAAGGCGACGCTCAAGCACCGTTTGGAGAGCGGTACCACCCGCTGCGGGTGCGGATGCCCTCGAGCCTGCCGTTCGAGACCGACGCGATGACGCTGCCGTCCGGCACCGGGATGCGAATTTCGAGCACCGTTGCCCCGAGCGAGATCCGAAAGTCGGCCAGCAGCGGGGCCGACGCGGCGTCCACCCGTGCCACCACGTCGAGGCTCACCAGGATCAGCCCGTCGCTGTGGAGGTCGAGCCGTGCGCCGGGAAACAGCGCCCGGAGGCTCGGCGCGTCGTCGTTGCCGTCGAGCTCGACGCTGTGCTCGCCGTAGACGTACCGGCAGCGAGACACCTCCCCCCACACGAACGGGTCGAGGCCTTCGTCGGTGAAGCGCACGTGCAGCCGCAAGTAGCCGTTGGCGCTCTCGGGAGGGCGCGAGCTGTCCCAACCGTCGCACAGCCGCGTCACCGTCGCGTGACCTTCGCCGTCGAGCTCGACGGGTTCTTGCGCGGTGTGCACCGGACTGATTTGCATTGGGTTGCGGGTGGCCGGTTCGGCCGCCCAGGTCACCTCCGCGAGTGTGAGCTCGAACTGTTCGCGGATGGCCAGCTGGTTCAGCCGATCTGCTAGGAGACGGGCGTACTCGAACACCCAGCCCGCATCCTCTTCGGTGATGCTGCCATCCGGGTGTTCGTACAGCTGTTGGAGTCCGGTCAAATCGGGGCGGTCTGGCGCTTCATAATTCTGCTCGCCGCAACCCGATGCAGACGTCAGCAGCAAAACCATCAAGCAAGCAAAGCGGGACATCCCACTGAGATAGGTCGCCGCCGCGCGGGCGCCACCTTTCGGCGACTCCGCTCGGCCATCGTCCGATCCCGGGCAGGTGCAGAACCCGCGGAGGGCGAGCGGCAAGCGCCCCGCCCTGTGACCCCCGATCCCGGTCGGGTGCAGAACCTGCACCGAGCGGCCCGCTCAGGTCCCCCGCCAGGGCAGGTCGCCGCCGTGGTCGCGGCGGCGCTCGGTCTGGCGACACCCGCTCTTCGTCAGCGGCGTCGTCCACACACCCGCAATGACCCACACGCCAACCCGTACAGGTGATCCGAAGTGCGAGCGGTGACGCGAGGGCCACGGTTTTATGACCCTGCCGGTCAGCTGCGGGGGGGGCTCACCTCGAGAGGTGATGCGCGGGCGCGGGCCGCAGGCGGGCGACCGGGCGCGTCGCAGACGGCACCCTGCTGCGCCGCGAACCAGACGCGAGCTGCCCAAAGAAAGCCCGAGTTTTCCGCGGCTGACGACCCCGCGTGCGGGTCGCCCGCTGCTCGCACGAGCATTGTTTCTCCGTGGTGAAAACGCCCACGACCTTCCACGTGACGGCGGAGCGGCTCCCCGGGCGTCTCCGTCACTTCGCCCAAGTAAGCGGCGATGATGACGAACGCAGGTGACCATGAAGTGGCACCGTTCGAACGCAGGGGCGCTCGCCTGTTGCCTCTAGCGAGCGTGAGGTCGTTGGACGGTGAGCGAAAGTGATCGGTTGTGTGAACCTCGCCGGACCCAAGAAGGAAGCGTGACGGCGTGTCTTCGCCGTTGCCGCGAGAGCGGGACTCGCATACGCTTGTCGTCCGCGGGCTTGGGACGGAGGCGCGGGGAAGGAGATGATGCAATGGCGTTGAACGTACAACTGCTTCGAGACAGTTTCTCTCTGGTCGTCGAGCGGGAGCCTCAGGTCACCTCGCGTTTCTATAAGATCTTGTTCGAGCGCTACCCGCAAGCGCGCCCGCTCTTCAGCAGTAAAGCCATCGAGCATCAAGAGAAGATGCTGCGTGACATGCTGGTCGCGGTGGTCGATCATCTCGAGGACGAGCCGTGGTTGAAGGAGCAGCTCGCCGCGCTCGGAGAGAAGCACGTCGACTACGGTGTCACTCCGGAGATGTATGGCTGGGTTGGGGCGTGCCTGCTTCAGGCCCTACAAGAGGCAGCGGGCGCCGACTGGTCGCCAGAGATCGAGAAGGCATGGGCCGACGCGTACGGCGCGATCGCGTCGATCATGCAAGCCGGCGCCCAGCGCAGCGCTGCGAATTGAGCGTTCGAAGGATCGCCCGAAGGAACGGCCGTTAGCCAATGATCAACGATACACAGAAAGAATCGATTCGAAGCAGCTGGCGGCTCGTCGTGCCGATCGCCGACACGGCCGCCGACCTCTTCTACCGCCGACTCTTCGAGATCCAACCGCAGTACCGCGGGCTCTTTCCGGACGACATGACGCAGCAGAAGCGCAAGCTCATCCACATGCTCGCGTTCATCGTCAAGTCTCTCAGCTGGAGCGATGCGCAGTGGCGGGACGTCGTCTCCCCGGACGAGGACCTGCTGCTGGTGGTCCTCGCGCTCGGCAGGCGGCACCGAGAGCTCTACAAGATCCCCGACGAATCGTACGACGCCGTCGGGGAGGCGCTTTTGTGGACGCTCGACTACGGCTTGGGCGAAGCCTTCACGCCGGAGGTCAAGCAGGCGTGGGGGCACGTCTACGGGCTCTTGGCGAGCGCGATGCGCATGGCGACGGCGACGAAAGTCTCTGACGCGCCGCCGCCGGTCACCGACGCGCCGATCCGGCTCGGTGAAGAGGCGCTCGTCACCGACTTGAGCAAGGCGGGGATCGACGAGGCGAAGATGGATTTCGCGGAGGACTTCTCATGAGGGTGGAGGTCATGCAGGGCAGCCTGGACGAGTTCGATCTCGCTCAGGTGCTGCAGGTCGTCGGCATCGGACGTCAGTACACCGCGGTCGAGGTGCAGCACGACAGCGGCTTGATGGGGACGATCTTCGTCAAGAGCGGCAAGGTCGTCAGCGTGGAGGGGAAGGACGCTGGCGGGCGCGACGCTTTTTTTCGCCTGTTCGACAGCCAGCACGGCTCGTTTTCGGTGTTTCGAATGGAAACCCCGAGCGCGTTGCCGGAGCCGCTCGGCGCCATCAACAAGCTCTTGATGGAGGCGCTGGACGCCGCCAGCGCACCGGCCAGCGTGCCGCCCCCCTTGCCTCCGATCGAGCTCGATCCCTATGGAGAAGAGGAGCGACCGACGCAGGCCGGCGTGGCGCCGCCCCCGGGCCGACACGCGTCGTCACCCATGGCTCCGCCGCCGCTGCCGGTGCGCGCCGGAGTGACGCGGCGCCGCCGCACGGCGCCTGCGCCGCGCCCTGCGAGCCCACACAACGCAGCAAGCACCAGCGTCGCCGAGCCCGCGCCCACGGC
>JAEZYZ010000327.1 GCA_023418705.1 Pseudomonadota bacterium
GCTGCCACCCGTCGGCCCTTGGCCAGCCTGTCCGGCGCCGCCCGTCCCGGGCTGGCCGCCGGCCCCGCCGCCGCCGTCCATGCAGTCCGGCCCAGATTGATCGGCGGGGGTGAAGCGGTACACCGCGCCGGCGCCATACATCACCGCGTACAGTGATTCATCGGGGCCCATCCGGAAGGCCACCGGGCGCTGCTGATTGTACGTCGCCAGCGTCACGTGGTCGGTGGAGCTGACCCCGGTGCGATCCTGGTTGACCGGGAGCGCCCGGACGAAGCCGGCGCCGGAATCGCCGAAGACGTAGTGCGGCGAGCTGAACACGTTCGACCAGCCGCACCCTTCCGGGATGAGCCCGCCGGTGACGGCGTACCCCATCTGCCGCTCATAGTCGTAGACGGGCGGGGTGCAGGCCGCCGAAGGCGTCATGCCCGCGCAGTTCATGCCCGCGACATCTCCCCAGACCTGCGTCCCCTCCTCGAACGGGTAGCCGCCGTGTTGCCCCTTCGCGATGACCGAGATCTCCTCGAAGGTCAGCTCGCCCACGTCCCCCGCCCAGATCAGGCCGGTGTCGGGATCGACCCAGATGCGAAATGGGTTGCGGAAGCCCCACGCGAAGATGCGCTCATCCGGTGCGGCGGTGGTCCAGGCGCTGCCGGGGCTATTGCAAGCCGTCACCGAGTCGACGCCCACGAGCGGGTTGTCCGCCGGGATGGTACCGTCCAGGTTGACGCGCAGGATCTTGCCGTTGCCCTTGTTCAAGCAGCTGGCGTACTTGTTGGTGGGCGGCGTGGCGTTGGAGCCGGTGTCTCCAACGGCGACGTACAGGTGGTTGTCGTGCACCCACAGACCACCGCCGTCGTGGTTGGCTGGACCTTCCAGACCCGGGCCGAGCCCGCGCGCGGCGCCGACGATCGGGGTCTCGTCGACCATGATCTGGTTGTCTTGCGTCAGCACGCCCCGGTACACGCGGTGTTTGTCGTCGTCCGTCGGGCCGTCGGAGACGTAAAAGAAGAAGGCGTCGTCCGCGGTTGGATCGGCCACCACGCCGATGAGCCCCTTCTCGGACTCGGTGTCGACGTTGCCGGGGAATGGGTTGCCCACTTGCGTGACGGTCCCGTTGCTGAGCCGGATCGTGATCTGACCGCTCTTGCGCGTCACGACCGCGCGGCCGTCGCCAGCGAAGGCGATGTCGGTCGCCTCGTTCGCGCCCGTGACGTACTCGGGATCCACGTTCAAGCTGTCGGCAAACTCCCCCTGTAGCTGCGCGTGCGCCGGCGCAACGCAACCGATGATGGTCGCCAACCCAAAGCTCGATGCCGGAATCTTCCTCATTCTTACGTCTCCATTCGAAGCCGAGCCGCGGTCCTCGAGGCCCTACTAGAGCGACAAAGGGTTTGCGGCGCAAACCGTTTGTCGCGAAAATCAAAACCACCACAGCACCGAGCCGTCGGCGAAGGTGCAAGATGTCCCGGTGCTGTCGGGACCCTCACTCGGGAGGGGCCTCGATGCATCGGGATCTCCGATTTTTGCAAACGGATCGGTGCTCTGGCGTTTCGACGCCTATAACATGATCGTCAGCGCGGTTTTTGATCGGCGGCCAGGCTAAAATCCTCGAAAGTTAAAGCCAGGTCGTCCGGTTGCAGGCGCACAGGTCGCAACTGGGGGTCATTTTTTTGGGGAGCTGATTCGACGCACGCCCGCCGGACAACGCCGAGCTCGACTGGTATATAGAGGAATCTAGAGCGGATTGCGGCACTCGACGAAGTGCCCTCGAGATGGAGATCCAGAGACGCATGGTTCGTCGACGTCATCCCTTGTCACGGGACTTGTTCGTCTTGTTGATCGCGCCCTTCGTGTTCGCCGGGTGCTCGGGCTCCGAGACGAGCCCGGGCTCTGGCGGAGCGATGGGCGATGGTGGCACAGCAGGCAGCGGGGGCTCGGCCGGGAGCGGGGGCGCGCCCAGCGGGGGCACGGGCGGCTCCGGCGGGAGCACGGCGACGGGCGGTGCCGCTGGCAGCGCCGGGAGCGCTGGCGCCGCAGGGGCCGCTGGCAGCCCGGGATCATCGATGTGGGGCCTGACGGCCCGGGTGACACCGCAGACCTGCCTGCCGCCCGCTTCACGGGACGCAGCGCCGGCCCTGCTCAGCCAGAGCGGCTGCGTCGATCCCGGCGACCCCACCCGCCCGGCGGCGGCGTTGATCCCATACGGCATCACGAGCCCCCTGTGGTCCGATGGCGCCGCCAAGCAGCGCTTCATCGCGCTGCCCGATGACGGCACCATTACCGTCAAGAACTGCGCGGCGGATCCAGACGCCTGCACCGAGGGCACCGACACCTATACCCCCCTCGACGACGGCGACTTCTCGTTCCCGGACGGCACCGTGCTGGTCAAGACGTTCGGCTTCGGCGACCGCTTGGTAGAGACTCGGCTGCTCGTGCGCGTCGACGAGTTCAACTGGTGGGGCTTCAGCTACGAATGGCGCGCCGATCAAAGCGACGCCGATCTCTTGCCCGCCAACGAGACCGGCTTCGAACGCAGCATCGAGACCGACACTGGGACGCAGACCTGGCACTTCCCGAGCCGCTCACAGTGTCTTCAGTGCCACACCGAAGCCACCGGTCGCGCGCTCGGGCCAGAGGCGGCGCAGCTCGACGCGGACTTCACCTACCCCAGCGGCGTCGTGTCGCACCAGCTCGAGACGCTGGAACACATCGGCGTCATCGACCCCGGCGCCGTGCCCGCGAGCATCGACCCGTACCCGAATCCGTTGGATGCGTCAGCGCCGCTCGCGGCGCGCGCCCGCTCGTACCTGCACGCCAACTGCGCCAACTGCCATCGGCCGGGCGGGGAGTCCTCGGTGACCCTCGATTTGCGCTTCGGCACGCCGCTCGGCGAGACCGGCCTCTGCGACGCCCCGGAGAAGGGCGACCTCGGGGTGGCGGGCGCGCTCCGGGTCGCGCCCGGCGATCCGGCGAGCTCCGTGCTGTCGCTGCGCATGAAGACGCTGGATCCGGAGGTCCGTATGCCGCGCATCGGCACCCGCGTCGTCGATGCGGACGCCGTGGCGGTGATCGACGCCTGGATCGAATCGCTCGCGGCCTGCCCGTGACGCCCGCGGCCGGGCCCCTGTTGTTGTTCGCGCCCGGGGCGGGAGCACCCAGCAGCTCTCCCTGGATGTCGGCTTGGGCCGAGCGCTTGTCGGCGCTCGGGCGGGTCGTTCGCTTCGACTACCCCTACATGCGTGCGGGTCGCCGCACTCCGGACCGACTGCCCGCCTTGATCGAGGCGCACCGCGCAGCCCTGATCGAGGCGCGCGCGGGGAGCACGCCCCCGACCCTGCTGATCGGCAAGAGCATGGGCGGGCGCGTCGGCTGCCACCTGGCCTTGGAGGAGCCGGTCAGCGGGTTGATCTGCCTCGGCTATCCGCTGAAGGCGCCCGGCAAGTCCGGCGCCCGACGGGATCAGGTGCTGCGACAGCTCGAGACCCCGGTCCTCTTCATTCAGGGCAGCCTCGATCCGCTGTGCCCGCTCGCCGAGCTCCAGGGCTTGCTCCCCCAGCTGAGGAGCCGCGCCGAGCTGCACGTCGTCGAGGGTGGCAATCACTCGCTCGAGGTCGGCAAACGTGAGCTCGCTCGATCTGGCAGGACCCAAGACGACGTGAACGCGGAGATCCTCGGCGCGATCACCGGATTCGTTCGCTCCCTCGCGCTCGAGGCCGCTCCCTACTGACTGCAGCGGATCATCCGCCCCTCGGCCCCACACTGTTGCGATCGGGCTTCGGACTGCTTGCGGTAGCCCGCGGGGCAGCTCGTGTCACAGGTATAGAACGCCTCCCCGTCGCTCTTCTGGCAGAACAGCTGCACGGCGGCGCCCTCGCCCGCTCTCGGCTGCTCCCGCCGCGAGGAGGTGTGGTAGCCGGGCGGGCAGCTCCCTTGGAGGGTGTGGAACGAATCGCCGCAGCTTGGCACGCAGAACGTTTGGACCCCTGCGGCCGCGGCGCACTGCGCGCTCGGCGCGCGCGAGGCGACGTGAAAGCCTTCGCCGCAGCTCGCTTCACAGGTGTAAAAGGCGCTCGGTTTGTGGTGCTGGACGCCCGTCTTCGGATCGCAGCTGTCGAAGGTGCAGTCGTCGCCATCGTCCAGATCGATCGTCCGATGGGTGATCGCCCCGGTGATCGGATCGCAAGCGTCCTCGGTGCAGGCGTCGAAGTCGTCGACCGGCACGGGTTGGTGGGTGACGCCGTGCACGGGATCACAGGCGTCCATCGTGCAGGGATCGCCGTCGTCGACCTTGGGCGGCGCGCCGGGCAGGCAGCGCCCGTCGGCGCTGCAGGTCTCGCGACCGTCGCACACGCTATCGTTGTCGCAGCGCGTGCCCTCGGGCAGAGGCGCGACCTCGCACGCGCCATCCACGCACTCGGCCCGGCTGCAGGGGCCGTCGCCGGCGCAATCCGCCGGGGACGTGCACTGCGGCGCCGTCGCGGCCGCCCTCGAGGGCCCACCCTGCTTGCGATCGCACCCGTCGCAGCCGCCGAGCCCGACCAACAGCGGGATCCAGAGGGCGCCGCGGCCGAGGCGGTCGGAGCTCCGCATCCGTAATCCCTTCAGCGCGGCGAACGCGCCCCCGCCGAGAAGCGGCGGGCGCTGCGCTCCTTCGCCTTGCGCTGCTCGACCTCGCGGTTGCGCGGCGGCGCGTCGGTCACGAGATCATCGATCAGGCGCCGCGCCACCTGCGTCACCTCCTGGACCGCCCGATCGAAGACCGCCTGATTGGCCTTGGAAGGGTGCGTCCTGCCGCTCAGCTTGCGCACGAACTGCAGGGCCGCCGCCTGGATCTCCTCATCCGTCGCCGGTGGATCGAAGTTGAACAGGGTGCGAATGTTCCGGCACATGCCGGCGTGAGCTTACCGCTTTTCGGCCCTACCTGCCGGCTCGTCTCGGTCGCCCCGGTTGCGGCGGCCCTCGGGAGAATCGAAGCCCCGGGCGTTGCTCGCGGCCCGCTCCGGGCGCTATCTTTGGCCGCATGCGGCAGCGCCTGGAGTTCCGTTCCCAAGAGGAGCACCTGGATTGGCTGCGCGCCGAAGGCGCGCTCCCCGCCGGGTTTCGTGCCGGCACGACCGAGCTCGAGTTCTCACCCAAGGAAGCCCCACGACCTTCCAAGATGCGCGTCACCCTGATCGCGCTCGACCGGCCGACCTCCTCATTTGCCGCGCTGTACACCCGCAACGCCGTGCCCGGGCATCCGGTGCTGATCGGACGGGAGCGCCTGCACGAGCCGTCCATCGGCGCGCTCCTCATCAACAACAAGATCTCCAACGTGGGCGCGGCCGGAGGGCGGCAGGACGCCGAGCGGCTGTGCGCCGCCGCCGCCGAAGCGCTCGCGCTCGAGCCCCGCCAGGTGCTGCCGTTCTCGACCGGCGTCATCGGCTGGAAGCTCCCGGTCGATGGCATGCTGCAGGCGCTGCCGCAAGCCGTGCGCGGACTGCAGAGCGACAGCGCGCTGCCCGCCGCGCGCGCCATCATGACCACCGACCTGTACCCGAAGCTGCGCCGCGCGCGGGTCGGGGACGCGACGATCGTCGGCATCGCCAAAGGGGCAGGCATGATCGAGCCGAACCTGGCCACGCTGCTGGTGTTCGTGCTGACCGACGCCGACGTCCCCCGGGACGCGCTGCGCGCGGCGCTCGCGCGCGCCGCGCAGCCGAGCTTCAACTCGATCAGCATCGACAGCGACACCAGCACCTCTGACGCGCTCGTGGCGCTCGCGTCGGGCCGGCGAGCGTGCCCGGACCTGGGCGCGTTCGAGCAGGCCCTCACCGAGGTGTGCGTCGCGCTGGCCGAAGACGTCGTGCGCAACGGCGAAGGGGTGCACCACGTGCTGCGGGTGCGGGTCACCCGGGCTGCCGACGAGACCACCGCCCGCGGGCTCGGCAAGACCATCGTGAACTCCCCGCTCGTTCAGTGCGCGGTGGCCGGCAACGATCCGAACGTCGGACGGCTGCTCTGCGCGATCGGCAAGTTCGCCGGCCAGGGCGCCGAGCCGCTGCCCCTCGACGCGCTGCGGGTCGCCATCGATGAGCACACCATCTTCGAAAACGGCGCCTTCACCCTCTCTCCGGACAAGGAGCGCGCGCTCGTCGACGCGCTCTCCCGCGCCGAGATGTACTCGAGCCAGGCGCCGAAGGACGGCGTGCATTTCGTACCGCCGATCACCTATCCCCCGCACGAGCGCACCGTCGACATTCACGTCGACCTTGGGCGAGGCAGCGCCGAAGCCACGGTGTTCGGCTGCGACCGCACCCACGAGTACATCACCGAAAACGCCGACTACCGGAGCTGAAGCGCCGCTAGGCTCGTGCGACCAAGAGTCCGGAGCGGAGATCGGTCGCAGCAAGAGCATCAGGGCCTTCGGCCCACCTCGGGTCGGTGAAGACGCATCTCACCACCGAGCTAGCGTCGTGCGTCGCCGGGTCTATACCGGAGATGGGTCACAGGAAGAGCGGAAGGGCGGAAGGGGGGTCCGACGTCGTCGGTCCCCCGATCGGAGTCGATCTCGACCGACGCGACGTGAAGCGCTGTGACGACCCACGCACCCACGCCCGCTTCGGACCCCATCCCCAATCCCAAAATCTTCCGCTCTTCCGCGCCTTCCTGTGAAAAATTCAAGGGAGCTCGTGGTGCCTACTTCGGTCCGCGGTTTCATAGGAGTCCGGAAGGGCGGAAGGGGGACCGACGTCGGCGGTCTCCGATCCGCTCTTCTGCTCCTTCCTGTGAACAAAAATAGCGGAGCTCGTCGCGGTGGCTCGCTCATTGGGGACACCCGCGCCAGACGTCTTCGGTGGGCTCGAGCTCCATGTGACGGTCTCCGTCCAAGCGCAGCACCTTCACCGTCGGGCACTGAGCCCCAAGGATCGGGCGGAAGGACTCCACGAACTCCCGCGCGATGATCTTGGAAGCCTCGTCGGCGGGCCCCTCGGCATACACGACGAACAACGTGTCGTGCGCCTCCACCAAGAGCAGATCGTGGATGCGGTGCTCGTAGGCGTAGCGGACCCGGCGCGCCAGGGCGAAGTCGCGGTCGTCGCGTCGGTCGGTGAACACGAAGGGCACGCCCGGCGGCCAGCCGATGTGCGCGGCCAGCATCTCGTCGCCCAGCTGGTGATCATAGAACGCGCTGCACGTCACTCGCAGAGAGACGCGCTCGCGGCAGGCCTGCCAGACGCGCACGTAACCGAGATCACGCACGCTGGGGCGCGCGAAAAAGCGCACCTCGAAGAGATCGTCGACCACCCGCGCCTCGTCGCGCGGGGGCGGCGGCTGCTGACCCGCGCACCCCGGCTGGAGCAGCAACCCCAAACCAACCAACGCCAAGCTCCCGAATTTTAAGGCGGGGGTGATCATGCAAGGATACGCTCACCTTATCACACCCTCCTCCCCCCTTCTGCCCTGACCGGCTCAGCCCCTCGGCCCCGGGCGGGGGTCGACGCGCCCGGATGCACCGCCGACCCGCGACAGACTACCTCTCGGAGCGAGCGCCCGAACTGCGCCGACGCGGCGGCTCGCCAGAGCCGGCATCGGCGCTCACCCCCGCGTCGGCGTCGGAGCTCAAAAGGGGCAGGGAGCTGACGTCGATGATGTCGATGCTGGGAGCCGGCGTGGCCACCGGGACCTCGGGCTTCGAGCTCTCGACAGCAGGCGCCGCGGTGGCGGTCGCGGCGGTCGCGGCGGTCGCGGGCGGGGCGGCGGAGGCGTTGGGCGGGGCGGCGGACGTGTATGGGCCCGGATCACGCGCGACGAAGCGCGACGTGTAGAGCGCGCCGGCGGTGGCGAGCGACAGCAGCGCGGCGACCATCAGAAGACCGGTGCGCCGCGATGGCGCCGCCGGCGTCAGGCTGCCCAGCCAGCCCCCGCGAGTGACCTGCGAGGTCGAATCCGTGATGGGCACGGGGCGCTCGGCCGTGGGGGATTTCTCCCGAGAACGCCTGGCCAGGTCGCTGGCGAGGCTGCCCGCGCCCGTCGGCTCGGCGTGCGCGCCTTGCCGGCTGATTTCATTGGCGACGGCGGCCCTGGCGGCGAGATCGGCGCCGCACAAGCGCTCGACCTCGCTCCCCACTTCCCGAGGATTGGCGAGCTCCCCCGCGGCCTCGAGCGCGAGCGCAAAATCGCTCGCGGCCATGAACCGGCGCTCTGGATCGCGGTCGAGCGCCTTGAGCACGATCGCGTCGATCTCCGGCGGCACGTCGCGTCGCCGCGAGCTCGGCGGCGGCACCGGCATGTGGAGCACCTGGTTCAGGATCCCCACCTGGTTCTCCGCCCAGAACAGCCGCTGCCCCGTCAGGGTCTCCCAGAGCACGATGCCGGCGGCGTACACGTCCGCCCGGCGGTCGACGCCGCGCGCGCGCGCCTGCTCCGGGGCCATGTAGCTCAGCTTGCCCTTGATGTGACCCTGGCGCGTGACCTGAGCGCGGCTGGCCGCCTTGGCGATGCCGAAGTCGAGCACGCGCACGACCCCATCGCAGCCGACCATGACGTTCTGAGGGGAGACGTCCCGGTGCACGATGCCGAGCCGCTGCCCGCGGTCGTCGCGGGTTTCGTGCGCGGCGTGCAGGCCATGCAACATGCCGTGAGCGATCGCCAGCGCGACCCCGACCGGCAAGCGATAGTGCTGCTCTTGAGCCGACCGCAGCATGCGGGCGAGCGTCTCGCCGTGCACGTACTCCATCACGATCAACAGCTGCTGGTCGTCGGCGATGATGTCGAGCGTCTGCACGACGTTGCCGTGGCTGATGCGAGCCGTGATGCGCGCCTCGTCCAGAAACTGAGCGACGAAATCGGCGTCGCGCGAAAACTGTGGGTGCAGCTGCTTGACCGCCACGGTGCGTTGGAAGCCGGCGGGGCCCAGCAGGCGCCCGAAGTACACGGCCGCCATCCCGCCCGCGGCGATCTCCGAATACAGTGCGTACCGTCCTACGACGCGCGGCGATCGGGCGGTAGAGAGACCCATACTCCAACTAGTATAACGCCGCGGCGAGCCCCACGAAGGTGATCTTTTTTGTCGCAGCGAGCGGAGCGGCCTATTTTCGTCCGCCCGTGCGAAGCGCTGGATCGCACCCTCCGCGCGCGAGCGTTTTGCCGACAAACGTGCGGGCGAAGCCTTGGGCGTCACGACCTCGAGCGCCAAGAGCGCGCTTGTCGCCGCTGTGGGTGATTGTCGGCGGTGACGTCGCTCGACGGTGCCTCTTCGTCCCGAGTCACTCCGACCGCGACGGCGGGACCGCGACATCGCGATCATCGTCGCTCTTGTTCTCCACGGCGCCGCCGACCCGATCTTTGGGATCGTGGCGCAGCTTGCCGTCCTCGACGCTCCACCCCGGTGCGGGTCCCGCCGTGGTGGCGCCTTCGGCCATGGTGTCGCCCGGTGACCGGCGGTCGGCACCCACAACGTCGCCGTCGGCGGTCGCCGGGGCCGGGGGTTGGTAGTCGTAGGCAGGAGAGCGCGCCGGAGCCGCGCCGCTGCTCGACGGCGTGCACCCAACGGCGGCGCCGAGCGCCGCCATCAGCAGCCCGAGGGCAGAAGCCGTACCGCCGAGAGCCCGAGACGAAGAGGAGCGCGCCATTTCTTGATTCTAAGTCAAAACCCGCTCACTGGCAGAACGGCCGCTGCGACGCTGGCTGCAGCGCCGCGGAAGCGGGCCGCCGCGGCCGCTGCCGCGCAGCGACGACCGAATGCGGGGGATGCTTGCGTGGATCTCGGATCGCATCCCGCCCATTGCGGGGCTCGTGTCCACGCCAGCGCCCCGGATCGCACCCGCGAAGCCGACTGGGCAGGCGGCCGACCTCCGGTGTACAGTGCCGCCCATGCTGAAGCAACGGCTTGGGATCGGGCTCCTCCTGCTGGCGCTCTCGGGGTGCGGCGGTGGCCACCGCGCGGAGTACCCGACCGTGCACGACGGGCTGCAGCTGACGCGGGTCGTCCTGTATCGAAACGGCGTCGGCTACTTCGAACGCTCCGGCAAGGTCGACGGCGACATCCTGTCGATCCGTGTTCGCAAAGATCAGATCAATGATCTGCTCAAGAGCCTGACGGTCGTCGATCGCCAGAGCGGCAAGGCGGTCAGCGTCTCGATGCCGCTCGACCCCACCACCTGGGCGAACGCGGCGCTGGCCAGCTTGCAGCCGGGGCACGGCAACCTGGCGCAGGTGCTGGACGCCTTGCGCGGCACCTCGGTCGAGCTGGGGACGGCGACCACCAGCGTGGAAGGCCGCATCGTGTTGGTCGAGCCGATCGAGCTGGCGGAGCCGAAATCGTCCAGGGCGGGAGACGAGCCGCGCGAGCGGGACTACCGAGTGACGCTGCTCGATCGCGACGAGCTGCGCGTCGTTCGCCTCTCCCAGGTGACTCGAGTCACCATCCGCGACGACGACCTGGCGATGCAGTTCCACCGCAGCCTCGATGCCGCCTCCGGTGAGGGCATGTTCCAGCAGGTGGACGTCGCCATCCGGCTGGCGGGGGAAGCGCCCTACGACGTCGCGGTCAGCTACGTGGTCGCCGCTCCCGTCTGGAAGCCCACCTACCGGGTCGTCTTGCCGGAGAACGGCAAAGGACACGCCTTGCTGCAAGGCTGGGCGGTGGTGGACAACGTCAGCGGTGAAGACTGGCGCGACGTTCAGCTCTCGCTGACCTCCGGAGCGCCGATCTCCTTCCGCTACGACCTGCACACGCCGCGCGAGATCGAACGCCCCGATCGCAGCGATATCGGCACGCACAAGCGGGTGCACGTGGCGGTCGGGGAGACGAGCTACGACCAGGACGCGCCCGCCGAGGAGTCCGCGCCGGAGGCCGAGCTGGCCGACGATGGCGCCGAGGAGGCCGAGGCCGCGCCGCTCAAGAAGAGCCGGTCCGCTCGAGCTGCCGGGAGCGGCGCCGAGGCCGGCGTTTCGGCGCCCGCAGCGGCGCCGCCTCCCGCGCCGGGGATGGCGCCCATGCCGTCCTCCCAACGCATGGAGCAAAAACCCGCCGTCAGCATCGAGGAGCTGGCCCGGAGCACCGCCGCAGCGACCAAGGCGTCTCGAGCGAGCGGGCTCGTCCGCTTCGACCTGCAGGACCGCGTGACGATCCCCGACGGCAGCGCCACCATGGTGGCCGTCATCAATCAGATGGTGGACGGCGAAGAGACGCTGCTCTACCGCCCCGGCGGCGCGGGTGCTGGCTACGAGTCGAACCCGTACCGGGTCGCGCGCGTGCGCAACAGCACGCCCTTCGTGCTCGAGCCGGGCCCGATCAGCATCTACTCCGGCGGCAGCTTCGTGGGCGAGGGGCTGTCGGAGGCGGTGGGCAGCAACGTGAGCGCCACCATCCCCTTCGCCGTCGAGCCGGACGTGATGATCACCCGGAAGGAGAACTTCCAGGGTGGCGAGGTTCGGGTGTTGCGGATCGTGCGCAAGGTCCTCGAGGTGCAGAGCTTTCGCCGAAGGACCACCGACTGGAGCGCCCAGTCGAAGATGAAGGACGACGGCTTCACCGTGCTCGTCCGGCACCCGAAGGCCGGAGACAACTACGAGCTGCGCGACCCGCCCGCTGGCACCGAAGAGCTCCCGGACGCCTACCTGGTGCCGCTGACGGTCCCCGCGAAGTCGCGTGAGGGGACCGTGCGGGTCATCGAGGAGACGCCGGCGCGCACCACCATCTCGATCTTCAGCGGGGAGGCCGCGCCGCTGCTGGAAAAGCTGCTGCTCACCGCGACGCTCGAACCGGGACAACGCAAAGTGCTCGAGCCGATCGTCCAGCTCCGCTCGCGGCTCGGCAAGCTCGAGACGCAGATTCAGGAGCTCGAGCAGCAACGCGCCACCTACGACCAGCGCGCCGCCGAGGAGCGCGCCCACCTGGAGGCCATCCGGAAGAACCCCGAAGCCGGAGAGCTGCGCGCCAAAATCAGCGCCCGCATCAACGATTTCACATCGAGAGCGAACACCGTCGCGCTGCAGATCGCCAAGCTTCAACAGCAGAAGATGGAGATCCGGATCGAGCTCGAAGACGCCCTCGAGAAGCTGGACCTGCGCCTTTCGCCGAAGTGAGCCTGGACCCTGACCGCGCTCCGCTGGGCGGCGCAACGGCGTTCCCCAAGAGCGCCGCGCGGTGAGCTGCACGCGCCGGCCGGCTGGTTCGACCCGCCGCGCGCTTGACTCCTGGTGCTCGCGACCCATCGTCGGCGGACGAGCAGAGAGGAAGCCATGCAGCGCGACCCATCGCAGGAACAAGACGTCGAGGAGACCACCGACTGGGAGCCGCCCAGCTTCCGCGAGATCCTGATGAACGCGGAGATCGGCGCCTATCAGGCCGACGACAGCGACGGCAACGAGCCCATCTGAGCCCGAAGGCGTTCGGATGATGCGCGTGCGAGTGCTGGGGTCCGCCGCCGGCGGCGGCTTCCCGCAATGGAACTGCGCTTGCCAAAACTGCCGCGGCGTTCGCGAGGGCAGGCTGTCGGCCGAGCCGCGGACGCAGGACTGCGTCTCCGTCGAGGCGGGCGGACACCGCTGGCTTCTGAACGCGAGCCCCGAGATCCGCCAGCAGCTCTTGGTTGCGTCACTCTTTCCGCGCGCGCCCCGGCAGGCGCCGGTCGCGGGGATCTTCCTCACCAACGCCGATCTGGACCACTGCCTCGGGCTGCTGTCGTTGCGCGAAGGGACGCGGCTCGAGCTCTACACCACGCGCGCCATTCGCGAGAGCTTCGTCGAAGGCAACGTGCTCTACCGCGCGCTGCAGCGGTTTCCGGGGCACGTCACCTGGCACGACCTCCCGCTCGGGCGGGAGCAGGAGGTGCCGGTCCAGGGCGCGGCGAGCGGGCTGCTCGTGACCGCGATCGAAGCGCCGGGCAAGCCGCCGCTGTATCGCGAGGGCCTGCGCGCGGGCGAGCCAGGGGACAACGTGGCGCTCTGGCTGCGCGACGCGCGCAGCGGGCGGCAGCTCCTCTACGCGCCGGGCGTCGCCTACCTGAACACGGCGCTGCTCACGGCGCTGGCGTCCGCCGACGCCGTGCTGTTCGACGGCACGTTCTGGTCCAGCACCGAGCTGCCCGACCTGGGGCTCGGCACGCGCCGCGCCGAAGACATGGCGCACCTGCCGATCGGTGGGCCCGAGGGCAGCCTTCGTCTGGCGCAAGCGCCGCGGGCCCGCCACCGCATCTACACCCACGTCAACAACACCAACCCGGTGCTGGTCGACGACTCGCGCGAGCGCGCCAGCGTGCGCGCCGCCGGTTGGGAGGTCGCCTTCGACGGCCTGGAGATCGAGCTGTGACGGACCCTGGCGCCAAGACCCCCGGCGAGCTCGTCGCCGAGCTGCGAGACGAGGGCGCGCGCCGCTACCACGACCGCCACCCGTTCCACCTGCGCATGCACGATGGATCGCTCAGCGCCGCCGAGCTCCGCTGCTGGGTGCGAAACCGCTACTACTACCAGACGCGCATCCCCATCAAGGACGCGCTCATCCTCGCCAAATCCGAAGACGCAGCCTTCCGGCGGCGCTGGCGGCGGCGACTCTGTGAGCAGGACGGAGACGGCGACGACGTCGGCGGGCTCGAGCTCTGGCTGCGCCTCGGCGAGGCCGTCGGCCTCGAGCGGCGAGAGCTCCGCGACCATCGAAACGTCCTGCCCGGCGTGCGCTTCGCCTGCGACGCCTACGTCGAGTCCGTGGCCCGCTTCAGCCTGGTCGAGGCCGTCGCGGCCTCGCTCACCGAGTGCTTCGCCCCCGATCTGATGTCCGCCCGCATCCAGGCGTGGGAACGGCACTACCCCTGGGTGGACGCGGGCGCGATCGCCTATTTCCGCTCGCGCGTCGGCCGCGCCCGGCGCGACTCCGAGGAGGCGCTGGACTTCGTGCTGACCCACGCCACCACCCGGGAGGTGCAGGCGCGTTGCGTGGCGGCGCTGGTCCGCAAGACCGAAATCTTGTGGCACCTGCTCGACTGCGTCCAGGCCGACTGCGAGCGCACCTCATGAGCCAAGCGCACGACCTGAGCGAGTTGGCGCTCCGAGGGCGCCCCCGGCTCGCGCCGATGGCGCAGCTGCGCCGCGATCGGCTCAGCGGCGCGATGGTGCTGCTCTGGCCGGAGCACGGGCTCGTGCTCAACCGCACGGCCGCCGAGCTGCTCGAGCTGTGCACGGGGGCGCTCGAGGTGGATGCCGTCGTGGCGACGCTGACCGAGCGCTTCGGTCGCGCCGATCCCGCCGCCGTTCGCGTGGACATCCTCTCGTTCCTGCGGGCGCTCGATCAGCGGCGGCTGATCTGGTGGGAGCGTTAGTGGACGATCCGCGACCGTATACCCTGGTCGCCGAGCTCACCTACCGGTGTCCCCTGCGCTGCGCGTACTGCTCCAATCCGGTGGCGCCCGAGCTCGGGCCCGCGCTCGCCCCCGAGCGCTGGCTCCACGCCCTCGCGCCGGCGGCCCGGCGCGGCGTGCTGCAG
>JAEZYZ010000379.1 GCA_023418705.1 Pseudomonadota bacterium
GTGCTGGGCGCGGTGCCACCCGTTGCGGCGGTTCCACCGCTGCCTCCGCTGGCGGAGCTCCCGCCGGAGCTCTGCGACATGCCTCCGGTGCCTCCGCCGGTGCCGTCATCCGTAGAACACGCTGCCAGGGCCAGCGACAGCGCGAACGCGCCGGCGATGCCGCACCTGGCCTCGAAAAATCCAGTGAGTTTAGACGAGGTACGGCGGTCCCGTTCACGGGCGTGTTTCGTTGACGTCATTGGCACCGAGGCAGTGGCACGGCGCACGGTATTCCGTCAAGGCGGCCCCAGGTGATCTTGGCCGCCGCCAGACTCGGTCAAGGCGACCCCAGGTGATCTTGGCCGCCGCCAGGCTCGGTCAAGGCGGCCCCAGGTGATCTTGGCCGCCGCCAGGCTACCGAGCCACCACTGCCACTACCGGGTTGCCGCTGCTTTCCGTCGCGTTCGGCGCTCTCACTCGCGCAAATAGATATCGTCGACGTAGAGATCCACGCCGGACGCCGGGCCCTCGACATAGACCACCAGCTCCTGGAGCTCGTCGCACTCGGGGATCCGCACCAGCGCGCTCAGCTCGGTCCAGGTGTCGGCGCTGGCCGCCCCGGTGGCGATGCCGGTGTATTGTTCTTCAGCGCCGCAGACACCTTTCAGGGTGAGCGACACGGGCTCGTCCTCCCCCGAGACGCTCACCCAAACCCCGGCCTCATAGGTGCTGCCCGGGAGCGCACGCCCCAGGACGTCGCGCACGGCGCCGTGCCACGTCTCCGTGCGAGCGCTGACGACGCCGCTGCTCGTCCCGCTATGCGCGCGATCCGACGTCGCCGATAGCGAGCCGCCCCAGACCTGCCAACCGGTCGTGCCCTCTTCGAACCCAGGGTTGCTCAGCAGGTTGCCGTCTTCACCAGGCTCTACCGGCTTCGGCTCGGGCGGCAGCACCGGCGCGGCGTCCAAGGGAGGGATGCTCGGATCGCTCGGTCCTTGCGTCAGCAAGCCGAGCCCGTACGGAAGCTGCGAATAGTCCTCGTGGTCGCTGTCCGGAGCGCGTCCCTGAAACAATAACTGCATCTCGCACGGTTCGACGATCATGCGTTGATCGTGCCCGGCGCGGAGCAGCTCCCCGTGGCTGATATCCATGGACCAGGGGTCACCGTCGAAGGTCACGTTCGTCGGCCCTGCGAAGGGCAGCTCCCAGCTGTTGCGCAAGGGGGTCCAGGCCCCGTCGAGCCGTTCGGCGGTGTAGGCCTTGTAGTACCGAGCGCCGGTCGGGCCGATGGCTTCGATCAACGTCAGGTACTGGTCAGCCCCTTCGAGCTTGTAGGTCGCGCTGCCTTCGAAGAGATCCAGGCGGGGCTCCCGCAGGATGACGACCGGATCGCTCATCCCTTGCGGAAAGTCCTCGATGCGGGTCTGACTGCGATAAAGCTCGCCGTTGTCTGCCGTGAAGAAGAGATAACACTGCTCCTCGTCGCAGATCACCCAGTAGTCGATCCACAGCTCCGGCGCGGATACCGGCTTGCTTCGAAAAAAGTTCTCTGGCGCGGACCACGTCTCCGGTTTGCTCAGGTCGTCCGCGGTCGAAAACTGCGGTTGTTGCGACTGGAAGATCAAATACCACTTGTCGTGCGGCTCGAAGAAGAACACCTGGGGCGCCGCGTGGTAGCCCTCGAGCCCCGGCGTTTGATCGAGGTAGTACTGCGGGGCGGACTTCGCGTCCTGCCAGTCCTCGAAGTTGAGGTAGACGAGGCTCCACTCACCGGCAGTGTTGGCGACCGTGGCGTAGATGTGCCAGCGGCCGTCGAAGCGCACCACCGAGGGATCCTTGATCGAGACCAGGTCATGGTCTGCGTCCGAAATCGGGTCGATCAAACGCTCGCTGGCGGTCCAGGAGAAGTTCGTCGCCAGCCCGCAGCGGCTCTCCGTGACCATCACCCGCAGGTCGGAGTTGCCGCACGCGACGGCACTCAAGCAACACCCCAGGGCCACCGCCCTCCAGCGCCCCCACGACGGGCCGTAAGCCCTGTGCTCGAAACGCGGCCTGCGACGATCTGTCATCGATACCACATACTCGCATTTCGACCTGGGATCATCGCATTTTTGACCCAATTCATGCGCGTCGGCGCCAGCGACCGATAGTCGCCGTCGAGCGCCCGGCATGGGTTCCCGTCGCCGTCGGTCCCGGCAGTGCGCGTTGGGCGTTCTAGCGAAGCACGCTACCGAGCGACCACGGATCGAACCCTGCGGCGCTGCAGGAGCCCGGCGGCGAGCAGGAGGCTGGCCAGAACGGCGGCGCGATCCCCTTCCCCATTTCTGCCCGCGGCCACGGCACATCCGCCCTCCGACGCTGGTTCGCTCGGGGTGACCACGGTGGTGCCGTCGTCGCCGAGCCCCTCGAGGATTTTGCTGCACGAGCCGCCGATCTCGATGACGCTCCCGTTCTCGTCCTCGTTGCCGGCGAAGTCGACCGCTGTGACGCGATAGCGTCCTGTGCCGCCGGCAATGGGCGTCTCCATCATGCCGCCGCCGTTGCGCAGCTGGCTCTGCCACGGTTGACCGTCGCAGGAGAAGGCGACCCACGCTTCGCTACCGAACACGTGCCCGATGACTCGATCATCCAGGCGGACGCGAAAGTAGTGGTCAGAGGCTTCGGCGGACGCGGATTCGGGGCTCCACGCCAGGGAGAGCGAGACGCCCTGGCCCTCGAAGCCTTGGTAGCAGCCGTCGATCCCTTCCACTTTGCGGAGGGTGATGCGCTCGAGGGCGTGGATCTTCCTCGGAGCGCATGAATTTTTGGAGGGGTCCCTTCGTCTAAGGAGCTGTTGAACACACCCTGACGGAGGTTCCCCATGTCCAAGATGCCTGCTCGATCGTTTTTCGCCAACAG
>JAEZYZ010000383.1 GCA_023418705.1 Pseudomonadota bacterium
CTGTTGGCGAAAAACGATCGAGCAGGCATCTTGGACATGGGGAACCTCCGTCAGGGTGTGTTCAACAGCTCCTTAGACGAAGGGACCCCTCCAAAAATTCATGCGCTCCGAGGAAGATCCACGCCCCATTCCGGGAACCGGTTCGTTCGCTTCGAGTATGAGGATCGTCCGGACAAGCTCTTTGGCTACCGGCATCGCGACTCGTTCAAGATGACGCAGCGTCTGAAGACCATTCGTACGAGCGTTGGCGCTCAGCGGGGGCGCTCCTACAGGATCGAGTACGAGCAGGCTGCCAACGGGAAGAGCCGCATCCACAGTGTCGCGGAATGCGCCACGGACACGAGCTGCAAGAACCCAACCACCTTCACTTACGAGGAGAAGGAGCTTGGGTTCGTTGATCAAGGCGATTTTCTGAACGCGAGGCAGGGCGTCTGGCTCGACGTCAACGGGGATGGCTTCAACGATCTGCTCGAAACCAAGGTGAAGGTCGACGGACACGAGACGGAGCGGATGATCGCTGACGCCGTGGTGACGGGAGCCGGCTCCTTCGCGGGGCCGTACGGCTTCGTTGCCGGGTTCGCCTACGGGTTCATCTCGAACGAGATTTGGCCGGTCGACATCGAGATCACCAACACAATGTACCTGGCTCAGGGTGACCGCGGGCGCGCGTTCTTCGACGGAAGGAACGTCAGCGGGCTGAGTTGCCAGCGAACGGGTGCGGGCCTCATCATGGACTTCAACTGGGACGGCCGCGACGACATCGTTGAAACTTGTCTGGACATCGGCCCGATAACCGACCCGAGCCCGACCTACTCCCTGATGCTACGAGGAGGCGACCCCAGCGGCAACTTCATCAACTACGGCAACGTCCTCACACTCCCGCCCTGGGCGGCCCCCATCGCGTACGATATCAACGGCGACGGCTTGCAGGATGTCATGTACTGCACGAGAGACGGAGGGTCCCAGTATAGGCTGCGCGATCCGGAGACCTCGATCTCGCCCCCCGGCAGCGCGTTCTATCTGCCCGCGAGGCCGATCGCAGGAGGTTGTCCGATCGTCAAGGGAGCGAGTCGACTCTTGCTGGATGTCGACAACGATGGTGCATTGAATCTCGTCATCGCATCCCATGCCGGATGGGCCGCGCTCATGCTCGATGTTAACGGCGAGCCCTATTGGGATCGGGAGGGATCGATCGTGGTGTTCCCGAAGATTCCCTACTTCGAGATACCCAGGTACGCAGCTCCCAGAGTTGGCGATTTCAACGGCGACGGCTTCTCGGACATCCTCTTTCTCCCGCGCTGCGGGGACGATTTCGAGGAGCTGTGTGGCCAATTCTCACCAGTGCTCTGGCTGAACAAGGGCGGACGGTTCAGTCAGGTGAACCTACTCGACGCCCTGCAGTACCGATTCGACCTCAAGCAAGCGACGGTGCTCGATTACGATCTCGACGGAACTTCCGACATCCTGCAGCTCAACGCCAACCCGTCGCTGCGTCGCCTGAACCAGGGGAGCCTGTTTATCGATAGTGTGCCGCTGACTGGGGTGCAGAAAAAGTGGGACCTCGTCGGGGATGCAGACGGAGACGGCGTCGCCGACCTGTTCGTTCCTCGCATGCAGGGGGTGTTCCAGCCCGAGCCATGGCTGCCCGAGATCGAAGTTCAAGTCGGGCTCGATATCCACTACGGCAAGGGAGCTCAGCAAGGCTTCCTCAAGAAGGTTCAGGACGGCCTTGGCAACTTCATCGAGGTTGAGTACGGCGACGAAGTCGGGTCGCCAAATCCGCCGACGTACACCCCCGGCGTCTTCTGCCCGTACCCACAGGTCTGCATCAAGCGCCTGCCCAATCTGGTGCGAGAGCACCGGGAGGGCTTCGAAGTAGGCGAGCAGCGCACGACCACGCGCACCTTCGAGTATCGGTACTGGGACGGCCGGATGGACGTCGCGGGTCACGGTTGGCTCGGGTTCGCCGAGCGCGAAGTGACCGAGGTCGACAGCGCCAACTGCGCTGCTGGAGTCTGTGGAACGACCCACATCGAATACGAGCCGTTCGCGACCGTCGACCTCCCCAACGGGGGCTATGTCTATCCCAAGGCCGGCTTGATCAAGAGCTACACCGTCACGGGCCCACCGACGAGCAGCGCCCTCGCCTCCAGCGACAGCATCGTGCGTACGACCGCGGTCGACAACACCTGGCTGGTGAACACGTCCACTGGCGGAATGCCCTTCCCCTACCTGCGGTCGAAGCGAACCCGGGTTCAGGACAATGAGCAGACGCTGGTCAACATCCTAGAGGAGTTCGAGGTCGATGACTACGGGAACGTCACCCGCCACCGCGTGCCCGGCGACGAGCTTCGCGTCGAAGAAACAGCCTATGAGCTCACGCCGGCGCGTGTCGACGCCTGGCAGATCAGTTTACCGGAGACCGTGTCGGTCTTCAGCCGTCGCAGCGGCGACGAGAAGACGCGGACGACACGCTTCACGCACTACCCCACCGGTGAGCTCGAAACGGTCATTCGCGAGCCGGGCAGTAGCTACTACGAGCTAAAGACAGTCTTCCACCGCGATGCCGACGGAAACGTCGAGCAGATCGATACCGAAGAGACGTCCACCGAGGCGGTGCGTACACTGCTCACGGCCTACGACGCGGACGGTGTCTTCCCCCTGACTTACACGAATGTCAAGGGGCACCAGGTCCAGGTTCGGTTCGATCCCCGCACCGGTCAGATGTCCGCCATGGCCGATCCCAACGGTATCGCCGAGCAGTGGGTCCACGACGCGTACGGACACCTCAGCCACGCATCAGGGCTCGACGGTCGCATCACTGTCGAACGCGCCGCGGCCTCACCGGTGCAGAGCGTCCATGGCTGGGAGCTGCCCGTGGTCATGAGCATCCGCATCCAGAACGACACAACCGGCGATTTCGTGGCGGCCCTGCTAGACCCGCTTGGCCGAACCGTGCAGTCGAGCTTTCCCGGCTTCGAAGCCGGCACTGCCGTCTTCGAAGAGACCGAGTACACCGCACGCGGCTTGGTCAGGCACCAAAGTCGTCCCCACCTCGCCGCCGACAACACACAGGGCTTCAACCGCTTCTTCTACGACTCCTGGAATCGCATTACCCGCGTCGTCGGGGCAGACTTCTCTGAACGCACCTTTGAGTACGTGGCCGATCGGCATCTCAAGTTCGAGCACTGGCCGTGGCGCGTGGACGGAGCCGTAGAGTACGTCCGGATTACGGACGTCATCCGCACTGCCAGCGGTGAAACGGAGCCGAACAAGCAGAACGTGATGGTGTACGACCACTACGGACTGCCCATCCGCAACGTCGACGGGAACAACCTCGTGAACACGGCCCGGAGCAGCCGTTACCACTACGGCGCCTTCAACGAGCTACGGGTCATCACCGACAACGAAGGTCATCAGACGTTGTTCACGCCCGACCTCTACGGCCGCATCGCGAGCATCGCCGATCCCGACACCGGGACGGAGACCTTCACGCACAACGCCTTCGACGACATCAAGACCCGTAGGGATGCCAATCAGCGCCTCACCGAATTCTTCTACGATTCCCTCGGGCGCGTCGAGCGTGTGGTCGACGGCGAGGGCGAAACCCGCTTCACCTACGACGGC
Organism: Pseudomonadota bacterium; assembly: GCA_023418705.1. GTDB lineage: Bacteria > Myxococcota_A > Polyangia > Polyangiales > Polyangiaceae > JAEZYZ01. Next base: position 3,628 of record JAEZYZ010000383.1, read on the forward strand.
ACCCAGCCGAACGAGCTCGGTCGCCTCGTGTCTATGGTGGCTCCCGACCCCCTCGCCGGGACCGAGCACGAAACGCGCTACGCCTACTATCCGCCGACGGGCACGGAGAACCACGGCCGCCTCATGAGCGTCACTCAGGTGCTCGACAAGGGCGGCGACCACGAACAGCAGCTCACCACCGGCTTCGAGTACAACGGCCCTCGCCTCTCCGTCGTCCGCTACCCCGAATCTCCCGGACGCCAGTTCGCTATCCGCTACAGCTACAGCGGCCCCTACCTCTCCTCGGTGACCGAGGTCGGCAGCAGCAACGAAAAGCAACTCTGGAAGCTTCTCCGGTCGGACCAGGGCTACCGCATCGGCGAAGAGCAGCTCGGCCCTCACGCGCTGTCGACGCGCGCCTACGAGCCCCGGACCGGCCGTGTCTCGCTCATTCAAACCGAAGCCGCCGGCAACATTCTTCAGCATTTGAGCTACACCTACTGGGACAACGGCAACGTCAAGACCCGCCAAGATCACCAGCTCGACGAAGCCCCCCGCATCTTCAACTACGACCCTCTCAACCGGCTCGCCCAGGTCACCCAGCAGATCGGCGGCGCCTCGAGCACGCAAAGCTACGGCTACGACCACCTGGGCAACCTCACCTCGAAACCCGGCGTCGGCGCCTATACCTATCCCGGCCGCCCTCACTTGGCACAGACCGCCGGCGCCAACGCCTACCAGTACGACGCCGCTGGCAACCAGCACTTCCGCCAAGGCCCCGCCATCCAGGGCGGCCAACAAGCCATCGACTACACCGCCTTCGACCTGCCCCGCACCGTCACCACCGGCACCGGCCCCGAAGCGCGCCTCGTCAGCTTTGGCTACGACGCCACGCAAACTCGCGCCGTCAAACGCACTCCCGACGCCACCACTTACTACGCCGGCAACCTCTACCGCCGCACCATCACCACCGATGCCACTCCCGCGGCGACGACGCATCGCTACCGCGTCTACGCCGCGGGCACCCAAATCGCTTAAGTCGAGCGCAGGGACGACCCGAGTGTCCCCGACAAAACCTGGTATCTGCATAACGACGCCCAGGGATCCCTCAACGCCATCAGTACCGAAGACGGCCAAGTCCATCCCGTCGACTACGCGGCGTTTGGTGAGACGACGCTCGGCGCCCAAGCCCAGACCGGCATCGTCACCGGCTTCACCGGTCATGAGCACGACGAGGACCTCGGCCTCATCGACATGGGCGGTCGCATGTACGATCCGACCCTCGGCCGCTTCCTGACCGCCGACCCGGTGATGCAAGCGCCGTTCTGGACGCAGGGCCTGAACCGGTATAGCTACGTGTTCAACAATCCGGTGAACAACATCGATCCGGATGGGTTCCAGGCGGTGCCGATCTACGCAGGCTACGCGCCTCCGGTGACCTCACAGCCGCCGCCGCTGCCGGTGGAGACCATCACCATCAGCGGCACTGGCTCCATGGCGAGCGCCACCGCCGCAAGCAGCACGACAGCGACGGCAGCGAGCCAGGCTGCTGCTGCTGGACAAGCCGCTGGACAAGCCGCGCATCAAGCCGCGGCCAATGCCGGTGCAAGCGGGGCCGCGAGCGCATCCAGCGGTGGTCCAAGCGGGGCCGCAGCCGCCGGAACCGCCGCCGGCACGATGCTGGGCCGTATGCTCAGCCAGTTGACCGGCGGCGGCAACAAGGTCGGCGGTGCAAGTGCTCCGACCGGCACCTCGGGCGACGCGCCGCTGCCGAGATCGCAGCATGACGCGACGGCGCAGAACGTACCGGCTGACAACGTGCTGGGCTGCGGCGAATGTTGGGTCAACCGTCGCAATCTTACGCCCGAGCAGCGCGCCGCGATGAACACCGGCACCGAGTGGTCGGCCACGCTGATCACATCCGCTGGACCGCTCGTCAACTTGGGTAAGGCCGCGTGGCGTCTTGCAAAGGCAGGCCTTGAAGCCGCCAAGAGGGCTGCCGGAAGGGCAGCTGCGAAGGCCGCCGCAAAGGAAGCTGCGAAGGCCGCCTGCTTCGTGGGAGGCACGCTCGTCCATACGGAGCAGGGCCTACGACCAATCGAGGAGGTTCAAGAGGGCGACCTCGTCTGGTCTCGTGATGAGACCACCGACGCGCAGGCACTACGCAGAGTCCTTCGAACATTCGTTACACCGGATCAGCCCATGCTCGAGCTCCGACTCGAAGGTGCTGCACAAGCCGAGATCCTGAAGGTCACGAGCGAACATCCTTTCTGGACGCGTGACCACGGCTGGGTAGCGGCCGGTCAGCTTCGTCCCGGCGACCAAATCTTGCAGCGGAGCGGCGGCTGGATACGACTAACCGGCGCGACTTGGACTCAACAACGCGCTGCCGTTTACAACTTCGAGGTCGAAGGCTACCATAGCTACTTCGTTGGCAATCATGGAGCCTGGGTTCACAACACGTGCGCTGGTGCAGCAAGGGGAGCAGCGCCTTCGTCGCGAGCGTTGGGACGTGCGCTTGAAGCGGCGGGACACGTGCGGCCGCCGGAGTCGGCGGCGCATCATCTCGTTGCGGGCGGCGCGGGGAAGGCTGGGCCGGCGCGTGCCGCGTTGGAGAAGTTTGGGATCGGGATCAATGACGCGGCGAACGGCGTTTTTCTCCGGCAGGGAGTGCACTCCGGCATCCACACGAACGCGTACTACGACGCAGTGAACACGGCGCTGCAGAAAGCGACAACGAGGGCGGAGGCTCTGGAGGTGCTAGATGCGGTCCGGCAGCGTCTCCTGAACGGAGGATTCCCGTGAGGAAGTCGAAGCCAGGCATTTACAAGGCGCTAGGGGCGGACGGCTTCGAGCTTTGTCTTCCTGTTAACAAGGAGGACTACGAGAGGATCAACGTCGAGATAGGCGTCGGCACGCCGCGGCAGGCGAGCTGGAAACGCATTCCGGTGCGGCTCATTCACGAGGATGAGGGGAAGGCGCTTGCCATGTCCGACTCACCATGGCTTGGCTATGGGCCGTTGATCTTTCGCCCCGTCGTGGTCGAAGCACTAGGCTCGTTGCTGGGAGAGTACGGCGAGTTACTCCCGCTTGCGTGCTCGGAAGCAGATCTGATGATTTACAATCCGACGCTAGTCCTCGATGCACTTGATGAATCGGCTTCTTCGATCATGCGTTTTCCTGACGGACGCATCATGCTGATCCAAAAGCACGTCTTCCGGAGCGATGTAGTCGGAGAGAACGATATCTTCACGATTCCGACAGAAAGGGTAAGCCCGACATTTCTCAGTCATCGCTTCGTTGATCGCTGGAAGGCTAGCGGTTTGAAGGGGCTGGAATTCAAGCAAGTGTGGGCTGCGCCGAACTGAAGTGCCCGGCGCCAGGGGCATGGTCGCACCGAGGCCGCCGGTAGGGCGTGGCAACCGGCGGCCGAGCCGCGCAGAGTGGGGCGGGCGGCCAGTGACGGCGAGCGCCGCACCAGCGCGCAGCGCCGCACCGCGAGCGATGGCGACTTGGTGAGCACGGTGTCGCCGGCCCGTGGTCTCAGGGTAGTTGCCGCCTCTCCTGACGCGGAGTCGGGGAGTTTTCGATCGAGCAGGGGGCGATCGGAATGAGCGATGAAGTACTCGGAAGCCTTCAAGGCGAAAATGGTGCAGAGAATGCCGGAAGGGGTAGAGGCCTGGCGGCGACTTTGGGGCTGGTGTCCCCAAAAGCGCCAGCTCTCCCTCTACAACCAGGGCTCATTTTGGCACGACCCCCTCCCAGGGGTCATGCGTGCGATCCCCCCCGTGCCAACGTGGCCTGAGACACCGCCCCTTCGGAATTCAGTGTGCCAAACTTCGTGGGGCGAAGGAGTGTCAGAGTCATGCCCAAACCAGCGAAGGGCCCCACCGAGGTGGTCCCCGCCCCCCAGAACGACCGCCGACAGCGCCGGAAGTTCACCGCCGAGCAGAAGCTCCGGATTCTTCGGGAAGTCGAGCAGTGCGCGACCCGGGGAGAGATTGGCGAGCTTCTGCGGCGAGAGGGCATCTACAGCTCGCACCTGTCCTTGTGGCGCGCTCAACGTGACCGCCTGGGCGTAGCCGGGCTCGATGGCCAGCGGCGCG
>JAEZYZ010000393.1 GCA_023418705.1 Pseudomonadota bacterium
CTGTTGGCGAAAAACGATCGAGCAGGCATCTTGGACATGGGGAACCTCCGTCAGGGTGTGTTCAACAGCTCCTTAGACGAAGGGACCCCTCCAAAAATTCATGCGCTCCGAGGAAGATCCACGCCCAACTCAAGTTCGGTCATTTACCGCGCCTCGACTTATTCAGTCGGGACGCAACGCAAACTGAGCACCATGAGCGACACTCCGTTCGTTTCCACGCCGTTACCACGCCCCGCGTCCTTCGGTGTCCCATCCCGACCAGTTCCGTCCACCCTCCCAGGTACCCGAAGCGGGGCTCCTTGCCAAGCACTCGACGGAAACGCCCGGCGTTTTCGTCAGTTTCTCGGAGCTTCGCGACTGGCACGCCCGGCAGGACTCGAACCTGCGACCAGTGGATTAGAAATCCACCGCTCTATCCGACTGAGCTACGGGCGCGTGGCCGCGAGCCGGGGCTCGGGGCGCGGGGAGGGTATAGCGCAATCGGGCCGGGGTTGGGGCGCGGGCGAAATCCGATGGGCTTGGAGGATTTTGCCGGGCCGGGCGGGGGAGCGCGGATGGGGCGGGAGCGGGCATTTTTTGTGGCTCGACCGGCTCGAAGCGGGGGCCTATCCTCGCGGGCATGGCACGGGCAATGGTTGGCATTTGGGTCGCGGCGCTGCTGGGCGCGGCGGGGTGTGGGGGGAGCCAGACGCCGGCGGCGGAGGCGCCGCATCCGATGGACGAGGAGCAGGCGTTCATGGACCAGCCGATGGGGGAGTCGGAGAGCAACGAGCCGACGCGGGCGGATCTGCGGGAGCAGGAGCAGGCGAAGCAAGCGCAGGCCGACAAGGAGCCCGTGAAGGTGGAGTTCAAAGAGGGGATGTCGGTGGAGGAGGCGATCTCGGCGGTGCCGCCGAACGTGGATCGGCTGAACATCGAGCAAGACGTGCTGGCGGAGCCGCTGCAGGACATGAAGGTGTACGAGCCGTGCAAGCCGGCGCCGAGTCAGCGGGTGGAGATCCGCGTGGCGGTGTGGGAAGGCAAGGCGGTGGGCATCGACGTGAACACGACGCCGAAGAACGAGAAGCTTGCGTCGTGCATCAAAGATCAGATCGCGCAGCTGACGTGGAAGGAGAGCGTCGCTTCCCTCAACACGATCCAGTTCGGGTTCTGAGTGACGCTCGACCGGCGCGGCAAGCGGGTGCTGCTGATCCTGCTGGGGATCGCCGGGCTCTTCTTCGCGTACCGCAGCTTCAAGGAGCGGCAGTGTGTCCAGGCGGGGGGCCGCTGGAACGAGCAGAAGCAAGAGTGCCTGGCGGACGAGCGCTCAGGCGCGGATCAATAAACCGGGAATGTTGTAAGCCATCTGTATCGCGGCCTCGCCTTCGCCCCCTTAATGTCTCGGGCGCAGCAAAGCGATCAGTGGGCGCGTGGCAAATGACGTTTTCCTCGCAAGGCTGCCTTGCGCAGTGAAGCTGGAGCGCCGAACGCCCGCCCGCCGCTGGTGCCTTGCGCAGTGAGGCTGGAGCGCCGCCCGCCGCTGGCGTCGCCCGCGCCGCTCGGGACCGGGCGCGTCAGCCGGCGCGATCGATCGGATCGAAGCCCTGGCTGCTGACCAAGATGCGGTCGGGGGTGCCGGTGACCTGCTCGGACGTGAGGCCGAAGCGCCGCTCTTTGCCGGCGTAGACGGCGATGGCGTCGAGCAGGGTCTGGGGCCGAAACTCCGGCCACATGATGGGCAGGAACAAGAGCTCGGCGTAGGCGGCCTCGTAGAGCAAAAAGTCGGAGAGGCGGGTCTCGCCACCGGTGCGGATCAGCAGATCGACCTCGGGCAGCGAGTGCGTCGTCATCTGACGATGAAAAAAGGTCTCGTCGATCTCTTCGGGGAGCACGAGGCCGGCGCGGGCGCGGACGGCGAGCGCGCGCGCGGCTTCGACGATGTCCTGGCGCCCGCCGTAGGAGAGCGCGAGCGTCAGGGTCATCTTGTCGCCGTCGGCGGTGTAGCGGATGAGGTCCTCGACGGCGTGCCGCGTGGTGGTGGGCAGGTCGTCGAGCGCGCCGATCACGTGGACGCGGATTCCGAGCTGGCGCAATTCCGCGCGTTCACGCTTGGCGAAGTCCACCAGCAGGCCCATGAGCGCCTCGACCTCCGGGCGGGGCCGTGCCCAGTTGGCAACGCTGAAGGCGTACAGGGTCAGGTAGCCGACGCCCACGCGCGCGGCGGTCTCGACGGCGTCGCGCACCGCGCGCGCGCCCTCGGCGTGGCCCTCCACACGCGCCAGGCCGCGCGCTTTGGCCCAGCGCCCGTTGCCGTCCATGATGATGGCGACGTGGCGGGGCACCTTGTCGAGCTTGCCATGGCCGTTGGCCGTTCCGTTCGAATGTCCGTTGTTCACGTTGGTGCTCGCGATGGGTGGGACGCCGTGCCAGTGCAAACGGCGAACTGCGGCAGATACTTACCCTTTTTGGAGCCTCAAGGATTGTGGAGGTTTCGAGGAGAAGCCAGCCGTCCGCTACAGATCCTTCGCCGGGCCGTCGGTGGGCCAGCGTGCCCGGGCCGGAAACCCTAGCTTTGTTGTCGGGTTACGGGCTGCTCGGGGGCGGCCGGGGTTGCCGGCGACTGCCGCGGGTTCGGACGGCGCGGTGCGTCACCAGCCCGCCGGCGCGGCCCGGGCAGCACCAGCCGGAAGCGCACCAGGGGTGGGCCGGCGGCCAGCAGCTCGGCTCGCCCGCCGTGGGCCTCGGCGACGGCGCGCACGATGGATAGGCCGAGCCCCGACCCACCTTTGTCGAGGCGCGTGGTGACGAAGCGGCGAAACAGCCGGCTCTGCACGTGCTCGGCGACGCTGCCGGTGTTCTCGATGACGAGCTCCACGTCGGCGCCGGCGCGCCGCACGTTGACGGCGACTTGGCTGTCGGGGGGGGAGTGTTCGAGCGCGTTGTGGATGAGGTTGATGATCGCGCGCGACAGCCAGAGGCGATCGCCGCGCACGGCCGCTCCGCCGTCAAGCTTCAGCTGCACGCGCTCCGAGTCGAGGGCGGCCGTCTGCGCGACCTCCCGCACGATCTCGTTCACGTCGACCGGATCGAACGACTCGACGCCGCGCGCTTCGATGCGCGCCAAGCTGAGCAGGTCGGACAGCAGCCGCTCGATGCGGTGGGCGGACTCACGGATGCGCGCCACGAAGCGGCGCGCCTCCTCGGGTTCTTCCAGGGCGCTGTCCTCGAGCACTTCGGCGCTGGCGCGGATCGCGGCGACGGGGTTCTTCAGCTCATGGGAGAGATCGGCGGCGAAGGTCTCGACGAACGGGCGGCCCTCGAGCTGCCGGCGCATCGAATCGATCGAGCGGTTGAGCCGCGTCACCTCGCGCCCGAACGGCGCGAGCACGGGCGCGGCGGTGCGCTCCCCGGCGCTCACCCGCTCCGCGAACGCGCTCAGCGTCTCGATCGGCCGCGCGATCGCGGCGCCGATCCAGGCGGCCGAGATCGCCGCCGCCGCGCCGAGCACGAGGCTGATGACGAGCACCGTCGGCGCGAAGTCTTCGAGCAGGTTGCGCATCACGATGGTCGGCTTGACGACGCGCACCGCTCCGACGTTGCGCCCCCCCACCGTCACGGGGGCGTCGACGAAGACGGTGCCCGGGCTCTGGTACGCGCTCGGTTTCCCATTCGGAAACACGAGCTGGCCCCGGGCATCGAGCAGCTCGAAGCGCAGATCGGCGCCGCGGTTCCGCTCCTGCTCGAGCCGCTCCGACAGCGCTCGCATCGTGGCGTGACGGCTCTCGAGCTGCGCCGACAGCATGCCGGCGATGCTGGCCGCCTCGTCGCGCGCCGCCTGGCTGGCGATGCGCACCGCGCGCGCCTCGATGCGATCGATGACCATCACCCCGAGGCCGAGCGCGAACGCGCCGACGATCACCGCCAGCGCCAAGAACACCTGCATGCGCACCGACAGGCCGCGCGTGCGCGCCCCGAGCAGGCGCGACACCACGAAGGCCACGAACAAGATCAGGCCGATCGACGCCGCGGCGACGACGATAAGGCGGATCATTGCGGCTCCGCGGGATCGTCCGGCTCGGCGCTGGGCGGGCTTGGCTCGTCGCCGATGCGGTAGCCGACGCCCCGCACCGTCTCGATGCAGTCGGCGGCACCGCCGCAGTCGACGACCTTGCGGCGCAGGGACTTGACGTGGGAGTCGACGGTGCGATCGGTGATCGCGAAGCCGTCGCCCCACACGCGGTCGATCAGCTGGGCTCGCGTGTAGACGCGGCCCGGGGTCTCGAGCAGCCCCGCGAGCAAGTCGAACTCGACGCGGGTCAGCTCCAGCGGCTTGCCTTGAACGAACGCGCGGCGCGTCTCGCGATCGACCTGCAGCGGCAGCGCCGCGCCAGGACGCGCGCTCTTGGGGTGGGAGCGCCGGAGCACGGCCCGCACGCGCGCCACGACTTCCCGTGGGGAAAACGGCTTGACGACGTAGTCATCGGCGCCCGTCTCGAGCGCGGCGACGCGGTCGGCCTCGGCGTCTCGGCTGGACAGTACGATCACGGGCGTGGTGACGCCCGCGCGCCGCAGCTTGCCGATCAAATCGAAGCCGCTGCCGTCGGGCAGCATGAGGTCGAGCACGATCAGGTCGGCGCGCGGGTACTCGGTCAGCGCTTGCTCGCAACTTTGCGCGGTGCTCGCGCCGAAGCCGTCTCGGCGCAGGGCGTACGAGACCGACTCGGCGATGGCCGGCTCGTCTTCGACCACTAGGATGTGCTGCACGCGAGAGCCAGTTAAAGCACGCGGGGCTCGGCCGGGCAGCACCGCGGGCCGGCCCGGGTGGCCGCCTGCACCCTCGCATCGGCGAAAATCCCAGGCGGTGCGCCGTTAACAGTGTTAACTTGTCTTGACTCGGCCCGGCCCGGCCCGATCATCAAGGGAAGCTCGTGCTCGGAGGCTCCCTACTGGCTTCCAGGCGAGCGTGTGCTCCAACCTCGGACCCCTCGGGCAATTGGCCGGTCCCGCCCCTAGCATCGGCTTCCCGTAGGCGGTATTGAGCTCCAGAGATGACTCAGATGCGGCTTCCCCCGAAAAAAGACGTGGCCCTGGCTCTGCTCGAGCGGTCCACGATCTTTTTGCATTTGGATCCGCGCGACGAGGGCGTCCGCGTGCCGCCCTGGTTCAAGAAGCAGGCGCAGCTGGTGTTGCAGGTCGGCCTGAACATGGCCGTGCCGATCCACGACCTGAGCGTCGATGATCACGGGGTGTCGTGCACCCTGAGCTTCAGCCGCTCGCCACACTACTGTGTGATCCCGTGGAAGGCGGTTTACGCCCTGGTGGGGGAAGACGGGCGGGGCATGGTGTGGCCCGACGACGTTCCGCCGGAGGTGGCCGCCCAGGCGCAGCAACAGGCGCGCCCGGCCAAGGAGCGCGCGCACCTTCGGGCCGTCCCCGAGCAGGCAGCGACCGCTGATAGCGACACCGCTGCCCAGCCGGCGCGGCGCGCGGCGGCCGCTGGCGGACGGTCGAGGGGCGGCGCCGCCGCCGAGGAGGCGAAGGCGAAGGCCGAGCCCGGAGCGGCGCCGAAGAAGCCGCGCCGCAGAAAGGCCAAAGCGGGCGCGACATCCGATGCGGAGCCGGCGCGGAAATCTCCGCGGGGCGCCACGAAGACCGCGCAGAAAACCGGCAAGGTGCAGCCCGTGCCCGATCCTCCGGCGGCAGAGCAGCCTCCGGCGAGCAGCAAACCCAAGCGCGAGCTGCCGCCCTACCTGCGCATCGTCAAATGACCCCGTCGCGCCGGAGTGCGGCTTGGCCGCTCCGGACGGAAACGCCTGCGGGCCAAGGTGAGGGCCGAACAACCGTGCTACAAAACCGCGTGACGCCCCTCAGGTGACCCCGCGCGCGCCTCGAAGAGGAGCGACCGAGCGATCTCGCTCCTTGGCGCCGCTGCCGGCCAACGAGTTTTCATGAACGTTCGCTGCTCAAGGTGCACCACCGAATACGAGTTCGACGACGCGCTCGTCTCCGATCGCGGCACGACCGTTCGGTGCACCAACTGCGGGCATCAGTTCAAGGTCTTCGCCGACCGTGCGCACCAGCAACCCGAGCGCTGGGTAGTGCTCGCGCCCGCTGGCGAGCGCATCTTCGAGTCGGTCGCGCAGCTGCAGCAGGCGATCGCCGACGGGCACATCGGCTCGCGGGACCTGCTGGTGCGGGGACGCGAGGCGCCGCGCCCGATCGGCTCGATCGCGGAGCTTGCCGCGTTCATCGGGGCGCGCGCCAACGCCACGGCCGCGCGCACCCCGCCGCGCAGCTTGCCCGGTCTGGCCGCCGCCGATCACCCCGAGCTCGCCGAGCGCCCGCTGGCTTCGGCGCCGGTGACCCCGAAGCCGCTGCCGCCGGCGCCCGGGAGCGACTTCCGGACGCCGCAGCCGAGCTACTCTGGCGAGGACGGTCCGAGCTCGGGGCTCACCCCGGCGCTCGCGCAGCCGCGCCGCGCTCATTCTCGCTTCATCGCGGCGATCGTGCTGCTCGGCATGCTGGCGCTCCTGGCGGGCACGGTCGGCAAGAAGTACCTGCTCCGCATCGCCGCTCCGGCGTTGTCGTCCGCTCCGGCGGCCACGGCCTCGGCGGAGGTCGGGGACCTGTTGGCGCGCGCGCGCGGCGCGCAGGAAAAGGGCGAGCTTGACGCCGCACGAGCGGCGCTCGACAAAGCCCGGTCGCTCGCGCCCGAGCATCCCGAGGTGTTGGGGGCGCTCGCGGAGCTCGACATCGCCCGAGCGGATTTGCTCTGGATCGGGCAGCGGCTCTCGCTCGATCAGACGCCGGCGACCGAACAGCAGAAGAAGCTCGCGGCAGAGCTCGACCGGGCGCGGAGCGCGGTCGAGCGGGCGGGTCGGGTCGCTGGTGGTGCCAGCGTCGCGCTGGCCCGCGCCCGGATCGATCTTCATCGCATGCGGGGGGAGCTCGACCGGGCTCGGAGCCTGGTCGAGCCGCTCAGCGCGCAGCCGACGTCCCCGCAGAACGCCTATGTGCTGGCGGCGCTCGACCTCTCGCACGAGGAGCCGGTCTGGTCGACCGTGATCGAGCGGCTGTACACCGCGGCAGCGGCCGAGCGGGGGCCGGGGCGGGCCCGGCCGCTGTTGATCTACGCGCTGGTCCGGGCTGGGAAGGTCAAGGACGCGGCGCTCGCCCTGGAGAAGCTGGCGTCGCGCACCCCGAGCCACCCGCTGCGCGAGAGCCTGTCGGCGTTCGTCGAGCGGCAGCGGCCGAGCGACGCCGGGCCCTCCGAAGCGCCCGTCGCCGTAGCGGCCGAGCGCGGCAAGCGAGCACCGCGGGCGCCCGAGGCGACCGCCTCCGACGCGGCCACCATCGCCGCCGCGCGGGCGGCGCTGGAGCGGGGTGACTACGAGGTGGCCCGCCGCGGGTTCTGGTCGGTCGTCGAGCAGAACCCGGGACACCCGGAGGCCCTGGCGGGGCTGGCCGAGGTGGCGCGCCGCAAGGGGGAGGAAAGCACCGCGCAGAACCTTTATACGGTGTTGCTCGAAAAGAATCCTTCTTATGTTCCCGCCTTGATGGCGCGGGCCGATCACAAATGGAACTCTGGCGATCACGAGGGCGCCGTGGCGCTCTACCGGCAGGTGCTCGACCGGGCAGGGCCGAGCAGCAGCGAAGGGCAACGAGCGGCCGAGCGGATCGGCGCGCACGTGCGCGCGAAGCAGGAAGCCGCGGCGCCGGAGAGCGCGCCGCCCGGTTCGGGCTCCGAGACGGAGCCGTCGGAGTGAGCGCGCGACGACTTGGCGTCGCGGCGGCGTTCGTGCTGTCGCTCGCGCTGCTCGCGGCTTGCCGCGGCCGCCAGCCGTCGGGGGAGCTGCGGGCGTCGCCGGTCAAGGACGAGCAGCCCCAGGGGCCCGGGCTGACCTTGGTGTTCGACCTGCGCCACGGCGCGCCCGAGAGCACGGCCGCCGGAGGATTCTTCCCGCTCCCGGCGTCCCGGACCTACACGGGGCTCGTGCGCTCGATCGAGCGCGCCCTCAAGGAGCAGGACGCGACGTCGTGCTTCGTGCGGCTCGGGGGCGCGGGGTTCGGTTGGGCGCGCAGCGAAGAGCTGGGGCGGCTGTTCGCGAAGCTCAAGACCGCCGGCAAGCCGGTCGTTTGCCACGCGCACAGCGTGGGCAACTCGACCCTGTGGATGCTCGCGCGCGGCTGCAGCGAGATCTGGCTCAGCCCGGCAGGTGACGTGGACACGGTGGGGATCGCCGCGCAGCTGGTCTACCTCAAGCCGGCGCTCGACAAGCTGCACGTGCAGGCGGATTTCCTGCACATGGGCAAGTACAAGGGCGCGGCAGAGCCGCTCACCCACGACGCGCCGAGCGACGCCACCCGCGAAGCTCTGGACACCATGTTGGCGTCCATCCGCAAGGTGTGGCTCGACACCATGCCCACGGCGGGGGCGCCCCGGCGGCTCGAAGCCCTCGAGGGCGGGCCGTGGAGCGCCGAGGAGGCGAAGCAGCTCGGCCTGGTGCACGCCGTCGGCTACGAGTCGGACGCGCTGAAGAGCGCGCAAGAGCGCGGCAAGGCGGGACGCACACAGGTGGTGTTCGGGCCGGAATCGACCGACCGGCGCGGCGTGGACATCGCCGAGCTCATCCGCGTTTTGACGGGGGCCGACGACGCCGCCGCTGGCCGGCCGCACCTGGTCGTGGTCCCGGCCGAGGGCGGCATCAATATGGAAAGCGGCGGTCCCTTCGACGCCGGCGGGATCATCGCCAGCGCGCTGTCCAAGACGATCCGGCGCCTGGCGGAGGACGACCGCGTCAAGGCCGTGGTGTTGCGGATCGATTCGCCGGGCGGGTCGGCCTTGGCGAGCGATCTGCTCTGGCACGAGCTGATGCAGCTGCGTGAAAAGAAGCCGCTCATCGCGTCGGTCGGGGAGATGGCGGCGAGCGGCGGCTATTACCTGGCCAGCGCCGCCAATCGGATCGTCGCAGAGCAGACCAGCATCGTGGGCTCGATCGGCGTGGTCGGCGGGAAGATCGTGTTCGGTCCGGCGCTCGAGCGGGTGGGGGTGCGTCCGTTCGTGTTCCCCGCGAGCGACGCACCCGGCGCCGCGAATCGGGCGGCGTACCTGTCGCCGCTCGTGCCGTGGAACGAGGCCACGCGTGAGCGGGTGCGCGCTCAGATGCGCGACATCTACGAGCTGTTCGTGCAGCGAGCGGCCGAAGGCCGCGGGTTGCCGAAGGAGAAGATCTTGGCGAGCGCCGAGGGTCGGGTCTGGAGCGGCGCGCAGGCGAAGGACCGCGGGCTGTTCGACGAGCTCGGCGGGCTGTACGAAGCGATTGGCTTGGCGCGCCGCCTGTCGGGCCTGGACGAGCACGCTCCGGTGCGCGTCGAGGGCGGGTCGGAGACGCTGGTCGAGCAGCTCCTTTTGGGGCAGTCGTCCACCGAGGCCGAGGTGTTGGCGGCGCTCGAGCGCTTCGAACGGCAGAAGTCGCCGCTCGTACGTCTGATCCCGAGTACACTGCGCCCCTTCGCCGCCGGCATTCAGGCGCTCGGCTCCGGCGAGACCACCCTGACCGCCTTGCCCTTTTCCCTCGTCGTGCAGTGAACCCCATGAGTCTCAGCGGCAATCAACGACGCCATTTGCGGGCCCTCGCGCACCCGCTCAAGCCGGTGGTCCAGGTGGGCCACTCCGGGATCACACCGGGCCTCGTCCGGGAAATGTCCGAGACGCTCGAGCGGCACGAGCTCATCAAGATCAAGTTCGCGCGTGAAGCGCCGGCATCGGCGTCAGAGGCCGCCCAAGACGCCGCCCAAGCGGTCGGGGCGGAGGTAGCCCAGGTCATCGGCCAGACCTTGATCTTGTACCGGCGCCGGCAGAAGGACCCCAAGATCGAGCTGCCGCGTCCCCGCCGCCCAGCCCCCAAGGCTTGAGCCGCCCGGTCGCGGGCGCGATTGTCGCTCGAGAATCCGGCGGGGTCATCTAGACTACGGCGCATGACCCAAGCAGCGGCAACTCCCAAGCCCGTCGACGTGGTGCTCGTGGCCACGGATTTTTCGGAGCTCGGCGACATCGCGCTCAGTCAGGCGCTACAGTTCGCGGCCGAGCGCGGGCTGTCGTCGCTCCACGTGGTGCACGTCGCCGCCGGGCTCGGGCCGCTGTTGAAGGTGGACCTGCCCGACAACGTCCACACCGTGAGCGCCGAGCAGGCGCTCGACCTGTTGCGCCGCTTGGCCGACGAGGTGCGCGCGCAGCACGTGCCGGAGTTCGAGGCCGACAAGGTCCACTACTACGTTCGGGTCGGGACGCCGTCGACCGAGGTGATCCGGCTGGCCGACGAGCTCTCGGCAGATCTCATCGTGGTCGGGACGCACGGTCGCACCGGCGTGCGCCGCCTCTTGCTCGGCTCCGTCGCCGAAGCGGTGGTGCGGCACGCCAAGTGCCCGGTGTTGGTCGCCCGGGTGAAGGACTACTCGAGCGAGGAGCGAGCCTGATGGCTGCGGCCCGCGAAACCGTGGAGCGCCGCCGCGATGGGCGGCACCTGGCCTGGCTGGATCTGGAGATGACGGGCCTCGACGCGCAGAGCGACGTCATCTTGCAGGCGGCGTTGATCGTCACCGACGCGGAGCTCCGCCCGCTCGAGCAGTTCGCCACCGACGTGTGGCAGCCCGACGCGGCGCTCCAGCGGATGTCGCCCTTCGTGCGCGACATGCACGAGCGCACGGGCCTGCTCGATCGAGTGCGCCGCTCGCGGGTCGACGTGCGCGCCGCCGAGCGCGCGTTGCTCGAGCGCCTCACCGGCTGGTGCGACTACCCGGCCGTGCTCTGCGGCAACAGCATCGGCCAGGACCGGCGCTTCATCGATCGCTGGATGCCGGGCCTCGCCGGCTACCTCAGCTACCGCATGATCGACGTGACGGCGCTCAAGCTGCTCGCCAAGCTCTGGAACGGCGAGTCGGCGGTCTACGTCAAGCCGGAGGTTGGCGCCCACGACGCCCTGGTCGACATCCAGAACTCGATCGCGGAGCTCGCGCACTACCGGGCGACGCTGATGCGTCCGTGACCGCCGGCGCTGCGGCTCACCTCCCGGGGGTGACCGGTCGGGCCGTGCCGCGCTGGACGATCGCGGGATCGCGCTCGTATTTTTTTCGGGGCCAGGAGGGGAGGGCGGCGCCGCGCGGCGGTGCTGCGGTGTGCGGGCGGCGATCGCTGGCGGGGGGACGCCGCCGTTCGGGCTGACGTGCCGGGGTGTGCGGGCGAACGGCGTGCCACGCCGGCGCCTTCGGCCGTGCCGCTGGCGGCGACTGCGACGGAGGCGGTTGGACGGGCGCCGCCAGCGGTGGCGTGGGTCGGACGCCCCGGACCGGTGGCGCGTGCGGTCGGACAACCTGGGGCGCCGGCGTGTACGGT
>JAEZYZ010000251.1 GCA_023418705.1 Pseudomonadota bacterium
GGGTGCGGCGGCGGGAGCGGACGCCGCCCCGGGTGCGGCGGCGGGAGCGGGCGGGGCGGGGGCAGCGCTCGGGGGGGCGAGCTCTTCCGAGCCCGTGGGGCCTGCTCTCAGCGCGGCGACGACCAGCGCGCTGGCGCCGACGGCGGACACCAGCCCGAGCGCGACCAGGCCGATGACCAAGCTGTTGCGGCGCCGTCTCTCGGGGCCGTGGGTCTGGCCCCAGGCCGCCGCCGTTTGCGCGCCAGGCGCGGTCGGCGTGGTGATCGCGGTCGTCGCCACCGTCAGCTCTTTCGGGCCGACCGAGCTGGGCATCTCGAGCTGGCTCGTCGACAGTCCAGCGGCTCGGAGCACCCGCGTGATCCGCTCGGCGTGCAGGCGCCCGCGGCGCGGCGCATGATCGACGAGGGCCACGGCGAAATCACCCACCGTGGTGAAGCGCCGAGCTGGATCTTTCTCGAGCGCGCGCAGGATGATCGCCTCGAGCTCCGGCGCGACGTCGGGGCGGCGCTCCCGCAGTGACGGCACCGGCTCCTGCAAGATGACGGCGACCAGCTGCGTCATGGATTCGCCATTGAACGGTGGCTCGCCCGCGAGCAGCTCGTAGAGGATCGCTCCGAGCGACCAGATGTCCGTTCGAGCGTCCACGTCCCGCGACGACCGCATCTGTTCGGGAGACATGTACAGCGGCGATCCCATGATCGAAGAGGTCTTGGTGAGCGACATCTCCTGATCGCCCAGACCGATCGTCGTCTTGGAGATCCCGAAATCCAGAACTTTCACCTGCGACGAGCCGTCGGCGCGGCGGGCCAAAAATAGGTTCGCCGGCTTCAAGTCGCGATGAATGATGCCGGCCGCGTGCGCCTCCGCGATGGCTTCGCAGGCCTCCAGGACGTGCAGCACGGCTTCGTCGACGGGCAGCCGGCCCCGCTGTGCGATCACCCCCGACAGGTCCGTGCCCTCGAGGTACTCCATCACCATGTAGGGAGCACCGGTCTCCAGGGTGCCGACATCGATGACTCGAGCGACGTGCTCGCTGTGGATCTTCACCGCGGCCCGGGCCTCACGCAGGAAACGCGCGGCGGCCTCGCCGTGCTGGACGTACTCTGGGAGTAAAAATTTGATCGCGACCCGGCGCTCGAGCTGCTGATCGGTGGCGGCCACCACGACGCCCATCCCCCCGGCCCCCAGTACGCGATCGACCCGGTACTTGCCGGCTAGGACGTCGCCTTCATGCACAGGAGCAGTCATGACAGAACATCCGATGATATACCGAAAGGGCGGCGACTCACAGCTCCTCTCGGGTCTTTCGGGCGAGGGCTCCTCGGTCTCAGTGCGCCCCTGCATTGGCGCCGGTTTCGCGTGAACCTTAGGATGCTCACGGCCGCCGTTGCCCGAGCAAAGGAAACGTCTTTGTCGAAGAATCCCGTACCCTTGAAGGCCCCGTCTCCACGACCCGGGCGGCTCTTGCCGTGGGCCGTCGTGTTTTTGGGTCAGCTGCTCTTCGGCTGCGGGAGGGACCTGCCAAGCGCAGTGCCGCTCGGCGAAGGCGCCTTCGCGAGCCCTGGTCTCGATCCGCTCGGGGCGGACGCCGGTCCCCGCGCCTCCGATCGCGACCGCACGGCGAGCGCCGCATCAGAGACGGTGAAAGCCCCGGCACCTCCAGCTGCGCCGCCGGAAACGACGACGGACGCGGAAAATGAGGAAGATCCCGACGCTACGGCCCGCGAGGGCGCGGAGGCCAGCGCGGCGCCGGACGGGGGCGCGGTCGAGGCGGGGGCTCCTGGCAGCGTCTTGGCTGCGGCCTTCGTGGGCGAGTGGCAAGGGTCCGATCGGGTGATCTATCGGTTCGAGGACCTGCCGGAGCGCGTGATGGACGACGACAAGGCGCGCATCGTCGTCGCCCAGCGGGGGCAGGCAGAGATCGAGCTCGAACTGATCGACACCTCCGACGGATCGACCATCTGCGCGCTGGGCGCCCCCATCCGCGGTGACCGCGCGGTGATCGAGGCGGGCCAGAGCTGCTTTTCCGCTGGCCCGATGCAGGCGACGGTCCAGAGCGGCAGCGCCCGTTTGAAGGGGGAGGCGCTGCTCGTCGAGCTCGTCATGGAGGTGGAGCTCAGCGCTGACGAGGTGCTGGAGGGCGAGATCGAATACCGCTTCGAGGGCGCCCGGAAGTAGGGCGCGTTCGGCAAGCGGGGCTCGGGGGGTCCCGTTCGGGTGAGGGGAGCCTGGGGTCTCAGTCGCTGCGCACGCTCAGCTCGACCTTCCAGCGCTCGTCGGGTCGCGACGGGGAGAGCGGCACCGCCTCGAGCAGCAGCGTGCCGATGGGGGTGACCTGCGACGCCAAGCGGATGGGCACCACGTCGCCGGGCGGCCGACCCTCGGCCGGCAAGGTGATCTCGATCGGCGCCAGCTCCTCGAGCTCGCCGGGCGCCCAGTGCTCGAGCGTGACGCCGGCCGCATCGCCGCGGCGCACCGTGGACCCGAAGAACCGAAACTGCACGCGCTCGCCGACCACCACCCCGAGCTCCTGCGGCGGGAGCTCCGCTTGCGTGCCCTCCTCCATCCCGAACGGCGCCACACACAGCGCCATCACCGGCGGCTCGACGCCGGGCACCGCCGGCATCGGGCTCTCGATGCCGACGTAGTACGCGCGGGCGGTGCCGCCGCGGATCCTGAGCCCTTTTCCCCCGCGCACCAGCCCGTAGTAGGCGGCCCCGCGCGCCACCGCGAGGTCCGGGTCCGCGCCGGGCAGCACCCGCACTGGCGGCGCACCGGCGGCGCTCAGCCAAGCGTTCAGCGTGTCGACCAGGCGGGCTCGGATCTGCTCGGACTTGACCACGCCGCCGTTGAACAAAAGCGCCGTGGGCCGCAGCAAGCGTGCCGCGGCTTGCCCGGCGAACTCCGGCAGCGTGGACGTGGCGCCCGCTTGCTTTGCCAAAAAGGCCGCCAGGTGACGGGTGACGGCCGGGTCGGCGGCGTACGGCAGGCCGATTTGCGTCAGGCCGGTGCGCGGGCGCTGCGCCGGGCGCGCGTCCGCGTCGACAGCCGGGAAGAAGCCCTCGAGGACGATCTGCTCCACCTCGGCGCGGGTCAGCTCGGTGCGCACGGAGCTGCCGAGCAGCTGCGAGCCGCGGCCGGCGATCACGATCGGAACACTCTCGGGCGCATCGGCGGCGAGCAGCCGCTCCTTCGCGACCCGACAGGAGAACCCGAGCGCCGCCATCTGCCAGCGGTCGATTTCCTTGCCCTCGGCCTGCAGTCGGGCGCGCACGGCGTGGGCGAGCGCCAGGTCCATGTTGTCGCCCCCGAGCAGGATGTGCTCGCCCACCGCGACCCGGTGCAGCTCGAGCGCGCCGTCGCGTTCGAGCGCGGCGATCGCCGAGAAATCGGTGGTGCCTCCGCCGACGTCCACCACCAGCACGACGTCCCCGGGGCGCAGGTGCTGCCGCCAGCTCTCGCCCGCGCCGGCGATCCACGCATACAGCGCGGCTTGCGGCTCCTCGAGGAGCGTCACGTCTTCGAGCCCGGCCGCGTAGGCGGCTTCGACCGTCAGATCGCGGGCCGCAGCATCGAACGACGCCGGCACGGTCAAGACCACCGGCCGCTCGCCGAGCCCTTGTCCCGTCACGTGCGAGAACGCTTCGCTCAAGTGATCGAGGTAGCGGAAGGACGCCTCGACCGGGCTCACCTGCTCGACGTCCTCCGGGGCGCCCTGCGGCAAGATCGCACCCCGCCGATCCACCCCGGTGTGCGACAGCCAGCTCTTCGCGCTGCCGATCACCCGCGTGGGGGATTCGCTGGCGCGCGCGCGCGCATGCTCTCCGACGGCGTACGTGCGGCTTTCGTCCCAGGGCAGCGCCAGCGGGCCCTCCGCCGCGTGCCCGAAGTAGATGAAGGAAGGCAAGAGCGGCCGCGCCTCGACAGCGCCAGGCGCGACGAGCTGGGGGATATCGAAGACGTCGATGCTCGGCCGCTCCGAATCCGCGCTGGCGCGCGCGATCGCGCAATGGGTGGTGCCGAGGTCGATCCCGATCGAACGCTCCACGTCGCTCACAGCTCCACCTCCGCCGGGTGCAGGACGCGCGCGTCGTGGTCGCCGACGCGCTCAGGCAGTCGCAACGATTCGACCCGCCAGCCACCGTGGCGCAAGACGCCGTGGTAAGGCCCGGCGCCGCTGACGTTGCCGGTGAGCTTCACCGCGGCCGGTTCGAAGCCGGCGGGGAGGGTGAGGCGCGCGCCTTCCGCCTCGGTCCGGATGCGACGGATCTCCGCGTGGCTGGCGAGCGCCTTGCGACAACCCTCGTGCACGACCCGCGCGGCGGCGCCGACGTCCCCGTCGGAGAAGCTCGCGATGTCCTGCTGCAGAAAATCGATCAGGCGCCCGTCGCGCTGCAGCAGCGCCAGCAGCTGCAAGGCCGGATCCAGATCGCGCTCGACCGCCGGCGCGTTCTCATCCGCCGGGGCCGGCAGCGCGCGGTCCTCGCTCGCGCCGGGGGGCAGCGCGGCCTCGGGCGCCCGCGCCTCGAAGGCGCGCTTCGCGAAGCGGCCGTCGAAGATCACTCGGAAGAAGCACACGAAGGCGAACCACAGGCGCGTCGGGACGGGCAGCGTTTCGGGCATGGTCACGGGGGCGCAGTGTAAGTCCAATCAGCCGGCAAGCCCACCGCCCCAAGCCAGCTTGCCCCGCTCGGCGGACGGCACTACGGAGGGTTCCCATGGCCGTCGCGCTCGCAGAGGTGGTGGCGCTGCTCGAGGAGCTCGCGCCGCTCAGGTTTGCCGAACCCTGGGACAACGTCGGGCTCTTGATCGATCCGCCGCTGCCGGACGGCGAAATCCAGCGCGCGCTGCTGACCATCGACTTGACCCACGCGGTCCTGGAGGAAGCCGTGGCGGGCGCGTGCGAGCTTGTGATCGCCTATCACCCGCCGATCTTCAAGCCGCTCTCCCGGCTCACGCGCGCGGCCGCGCCCGTGGCGCTGGCGGCGGTTCGCGCCGGCATCGCGGTCTATTCCCCGCACACCGCGGCGGATGCGGCGGTCGGCGGCGTGAACGACTGGCTCGCTGACGCTCTTGGAGCGGGCGGGCGCGAACCGCTGATGGCCGCCTCCGTCCCGGAAGCGGCGCCCGGCACGGGCATGGGACGACGGATCGCGCTCGCGACCGCGTTCGGGCTCGAGGAAGCGGTCCGTCGCGTCAAGGAACACCTCGGCCTGGCGCACGTGCGCGTCGCCGCTTCGGAGCGCCATGCACGCGGCGGCGCCATCCAGAGCGTCGCCGTGTGCGCGGGCGCCGGGGGGGCGGTGTTCGAGCGGATTTCGGGCGTCGACCTGTACGTCACCGGCGAAATGCGCCACCACGACGTGTTGGCGAAGGTCGCCGCCGGCTCGAGCGTGATCCTCTGCGATCACACCAACACCGAACGCGGCTACCTGCGCCGGCTCGCGGCGGAGCTGCACCGTCGCAGCGCGGGCCGCCTGGACGTGAGCGTGTCCGAGCGGGACGCCGATCCGCTGTCGGTCAGCTAGCGCCTCAAGGCGCTAGAGCACCGCTCAGTTTGCCAGCCGAGAGCCGAGAGCCGAGAGCCGAGAGCCGAGAGCCGAGAGCCGAGAGCCCCGAGGAATCGGGGCCCCCTTTGAGTGAAGGCC
>JAEZYZ010000012.1 GCA_023418705.1 Pseudomonadota bacterium
CCCAGAGCACGAGCGGGGCCGTGCGCGGCGGGCTCGCTCGCGGGGACGGGAGCCCCGCGGACGCGGCGCTGCTCGAGGGCGACCGCGCGTGGGACGTGGGGGACCTCACCCGCGCGCGCCGGGCGTACAGCCGCGCCCAGAAGCTCGCGCCTCGCGATCCGGCGCCGCGAGTGGGTCTGGTGCGGGTGGGCCTGGACGACACCGGGATCCCCACCAGCTACGCCGTCGCCCCCTCGGACAAGCGCCTGGCGAAGCTGCTCGCGCAGGCCGACGCGGCCGTGCGGCTCGACCCGAAGTACGCGCCGGCTCACGTCGAGCGGGGGCGCATCGCGCTGATGCTCGGTCGCGCCGACACGGCGCTCGCCTCCCTGGAGGAGGCGGTCCGGCTCGGTCCTGGCGACGCCGAGGCGCACTCCGCGCTCGGCGTGGCGTTGCTCGCGCTCGGGCGGTCGGGGGAGGCGCTCGAGCGCTTTCGCAAGGCGGCCGAGCTCGACCCGAACGATCCGGCACGCCTGACCAACCTCGGCACGGCGTACATGATGCAGGGGCGCGTGAACGAGGCCGTCACCGCGTACGAGCGGGCCGTGCGGCTCGATCCCAACGATCCGCGCGCGCAGGGGGATCTGGGCACCGCGCTGCTCGCGGCCAACCGCGTGCAGCGGGCGTTGCCGCACCTGGAGCGCGCGGTCGCGCTGGCGCCCGATCGAGCCACCTTTCTCCAGAACCTGGGCTACGCCTATCAGATCGCGGGGCAGCTCGATCGCGCCATCACCCTTTACCAAAGAGCCATCGCGACGGATCCGAAGCTTGGCTCCGCCTACATCAACCTCGGCACGGCGCTGTCGAAGAAGCGCCGCTACGACGAGGCGGAGTCGGCCTTTCGCAAGGCGCTCGAGCTCGATCCCGAAGACCCCCGCGCGCGCGCCAACCTCAAGGAGCTCGAGGAGCTGCGCAAATCCGGCCGCTGAGCGCCGCCCCAGTCGGCCACGAGTGCGGATCGGAGATGGTTCACAAGAAGACCAGCAGGGCCTTCGGCCCACCTCGAGTCAGTGAAAACGCATCTCACCACCGAGCTAGCGTCGTGCGTCGACGGGCCGAAACCGGAGATGGGTCACAGGAAGGATCGGAACGGCGGAAGGGGGACCGACGTCGTCGGTCCCGGCTCGGAGTCGATCCCGAGCGGCGCGACTCGCCACCGTGACCGCTGCCGGACGCGAGGATCGCGTCGGGCCCAACCGTCGAACTCCAAAAAAATCTTCCGCCCTTCCGCCCTTCCTGTGAGCCTCTTTCAAGGCGCCTTCGAAGGAGCAGGGCTCGAGAGGGCCTTCGCGGTCTGGTCGGCGGCGTGGGCGCGATCGAGGGCGTCGCGCTTGCGATCGGGCGCGTCCAGCAGCTCCGCGGCGGCGCGGAAGCGGGCCGCGATGCGCGACCAGTGTGCGGCGTCGGCGTCTTCGCGCGGCAGCACCGATAGCAAGTAGGCCGCGTTGAACGCCGCGGCGCCCGCGAGCGGGTGGCGTTCGGTGACCAGCGCGTCGAGCGCGGTCGTGCTGACGTTCGCGCCGGCGGCCAGAGGACCGCGCGCCATCAACGCGGTGGCGCTCTCCGGTCCGTTCGCCAGCGCGGCGGCGACGGCGCTCGTCAGCGCCGCCGCCGGCACGTCGGCCAGCGGTGCCAGGACGCTGCGGGCCTGGACGAAGCGTTCTGCCAGCCAGTAGGTGCGCCCGAGCTCGACCAAGAACCGTCCGTACGAATGAGCCGCGGCCGGCGAGAGGGGCGCGTTGCGCAGCCGGTCTTCGAGCGGCGCCGGCACGCCCCGTTCGAGCAGGGCGCGGAGCAGCCCCGCGTCGCGCGCGTCTTGGCCCTGCAAGAGCAGCCCCGAATAGAAGACGGGCAACCGTGCAGCGAGCCGCTGCTCGAGCGTCGCGGTCGGAGCGGGCGGCAGGTCGTCGAGGATGAGGCCATCGAGCGCATCGACCAAGCTGCCGGAGTACAAGGCGGTGAGCAGGCGCCGAGCGCGCTCGACCCGGGGGTCGGCGATCGCACCCTGAGCGGCGAAGCCGCGCAAACCCACGAGCGCCGCATCCCTGCCGCGGGCCTTGCGCGGCTCGAGCACCTCGTCGAGCGTCGCGAAATAGGTATCCCGGAGCTCGGCGTCGTCGTCGAGCTCTTGGGGCAGGGGCACGTCCCGCACCACCTGCACGAAGCGCATGTCGGCGAGCCCAGACTCGACCGCGGCGATCGCCCTGCCATAGCCGTGGAGCGCGGCGCCGCTCAGCGCCGTCTGATGAATGGCGTGGGCCTGCAGCTGCATCCATGGCGCCAGCCGGTCGCGCAAGAACTCCTGAAAGCGTCGCTTGTCGATCGGCAGGCTGGGGCGAGGGGGGGCGGCGGCGAGGCGGGTGAGCCGTGCGCCGAGCCCGAGCCCGATCAAGACGTCGCGCACCTCGGGCGAGAGCCGCTCCCGTTCCGACGCGGGCAGCGCGCCGACGATCACGTCCGCGCACGCGCCCGGCAGCAGCTCCGCCCTGAGCGCGCGCATCAGACCAGCGGGAAAGCTCGGGCAGCTCTCGAGGGCCGAGAGCTCGGTGTCGCGCGCCTCCGGGGCTTCGATCTGCAGGGCTCGGTCG
>JAEZYZ010000207.1 GCA_023418705.1 Pseudomonadota bacterium
CGCTGCGCCCGTGCAGTTGCCGCCCGCACCCGTGCCCGCGCCCGTCGCCCCGGTGCCGCCAGCTTGCGGGGACGTTCCATCCTCCCCGCAAGCCACCGTCAGCGCCAGAGCAGAAGCCACCAAGAGCCGGTGAAGCGAACCGCGATCGATCATATGCTTGCCATCTCCCTACCGGATGCTGCACCGAGCCCGTGCTCGCAGCGACCGGCAATGAACCTTCGTTCGATTCGGTGTGCTGTCAGCGGATCGCGGGCCCCTCGATCGGATATGTCGTCTTACGGGTAACGACCCGGGGTGCCGCCGCCGACGTGTTGCTCACGTCATCACACGTCATCCTATCAGCCCGCTTTTGCACCGGCAACGCGACTCATCGGGTGTGGCGTGAGTTCGGCGGTGGAGGAGCTTTGCACTCTGGGGCGGAGATTATTTTCCGCACCTTCGATTTCGCCCGCGCAGCTTCGACGTTGCCTCGGCGATGTGAAAGAGCGCAGCAGCCACGTGCGCGCGATTGCTCGACGCAAAACGCGTCTCGTCAATAGGAGCTGCACATGAGCAACCTCACTCAGCGGTGTCGTCGCTAGCCGCTCGTCGCGGCTCGACCAAGGCACCGCCGCTGAACCGGCACCGTCGGTCGAACAGAAGCGCTGCTGCTGCGCAGGGAGACGAGGTGGGCGGCGCTGCGCGGAGCGCTCGGCCAAACAGCGAGGATTGACGCCGGGCCGGAAATTTGTAGGCCAGGGCCGAGATTTTTCTCCGCTCCCTCGGGAAAGCTGGAAGCGCCACGCTATCCTCGTGTCAATGCAACCGATTCGCTTCAGTCCGTCGCTTCAGGCCCTCGTCCCGTTCGTGGCGCTGATGCTCCTTGGAAGCGGCTGCAGCAGCGACGAAGGCGCCGGCGCGAACACCGGTGGCGGAGCCGCGAACCCCGGCGCGGGCGGCGCAATATCGGGGAGCGGTGGCCTC
Organism: Pseudomonadota bacterium; assembly: GCA_023418705.1. Lineage (GTDB taxonomy): Bacteria > Myxococcota_A > Polyangia > Polyangiales > Polyangiaceae > JAEZYZ01. Next base: position 964 of record JAEZYZ010000207.1, read on the forward strand.
ACCGGCACGGGGGGGAGCGTCCAGCCCGGAGTGGGTGGATCAGGCGGCGGCGGTGCGGGTTCCGGCGGTGCGGGCGTTGGTGGCGGAGGCTCGGGGGGCGTGGGTGTTGGTGGTGCAGGCCTGGGCGGCGCGGGCTCCGGCGGGACCCCGAGCGGAACCGGTGGGGCGGCGGGTGCGGCAGGTGCTCCGGTGTCCGACTGCATCCCTCAGGGGAAGGCACAGAACCCGTTGGTGACGCAGATCTTCACGGCCGACCCCAACGCCATCGTCTATGGCGATCGCATTTATGTCTATGTCTCTCATGACGCAGATGGCCAGAACGGCTTCGACATGATCGATCATCATGTCTACTCGTCCGACGACTTGGCCAACTGGCAGGATCACGGGGTCGCGATCCGCACCGCCGATGTCAGCTGGGCGGGCGTGTTCTACGCGCCCACCGCCTGCGAGAAAGACGGCACTTACTACATGTATTTGACGAACGGCGGTTCGCAGATCGGCGTCGCGGTCTCTGACAATCCGGGTGGACCGTTCGTCGATCCCCTCGGGCACGGCATGCTCTCCGGCAGCTTTCCCAATGCCAACGTCCCCTGGCTCTTCGACCCGGCCTGCTTCATCGACGACGACGGGCAGGCGTACCTCTACTTTGGTGGGGGACCCGACGGAGGCCAGAACGCCCGGGTCGTGCGTCTGAGCGACGACATGCTCGGCATCAAGGACGCCGCCGCGACGACCATCCCCACGACGGCCTTCTTCGAGGCGTCCTTCATGCACAAGCACGATGGAAAATACTACTTCAGCTACTCTTCGGATTTCTCCTCCGGGCACGGCGCAGCCCTCGAGTATTACATCGGTGACTCACCCCTGATGGAGAACGCTGAATATAAGGGAGCCCTGCTCTCCAACGGGGGCATCAACAACGGCAACAACAACCACGGCTCGATTGTCGAGTTTCAGGGGAAGAGCTATCTCTTTTATCACAACCGCAAGCTGACGCAGGAGCTTGGGCACGACAACACCTACGAACGCAGCATCGCGGTTCAAGAGTTGACCTACGCACCGGACGGAACCATCAACCGCCTCGACATGAGCACCGAGGACGGCACCGTCGACCAAATCAAGTGTCTGGATGCCTTCACCGAAGTGGAAGCGGAGCGCTTCGCCCGCGCCAGCGGCATCGAAGTCGAGGGCGACGCGGGTGAGACCGTGCGCCTCGCCGACATCGATGACGGCGACTTCGTCGCCTATTCACAGATCGACTTCCGCGACGGCGCGAGCGCGCTGGTACTGCAGGTCGCTTCTGAGGCTTCTCTCGGGAGCATCGAGCTTGTGCAGGACGGCTGCCTGGGTGATGGGGCCGGCACCTCCGTGGGCACCTGCGCCGTGATGAGCACGGGTGGACGCGACACCTTCGCCACGCTCTCCTGCTCGATCGCCGCCGCCGGTGGGCCTCATGATCTGTGCCTGAAGTTCTCCGGCGGTGGTGATTTCGAGATCGACTCCTTCCACCTACAATAGCAGATAGGACGTACCGCGCGGCGTTGGTGAGACCCAGAAGGCGCGCGATGAGGCGGTCGCGGCGACCTTCGACCCGCCGGTTCCGTTGGCGTCGCGCATGAAGGGGCGCGCCCGGTTGGTGGGTGACCGGCTCCCCAGGCGCTGGGTTCCCCCGCGCGAGTCGCTTGGATGGCGTGTCGGGATCGGGTAAAACGCGGGCTGGCCCTCGGAGGTCAGGATGAAACGACGCGCGCTTTGGGGAATGTTGGTGTTCTCGGCGGTGCTGGCTGGCTGCGGCCCCAGCGTTGGCGAGGCCAGGATGGCGAGCTACCCGCCGCGGGCGGAGGACTGCAAGCTCGAGTTCGTGAAGGGGGATATGCAGCTGGTTTCACCCGGAGGTCCCTGGGAGCTCATCGGACATGTCATCGTCGGGGAGCACGGGTCGGCCGACGTCTTGTCGGACGAACATCGCGAGATCGTGCGCCCGCGCGCCTGCAAGATGGGTGGCGAGGCGATCATGATCGCGGTCAGCGCGACGAACCCCGGCGTCGCCGTAGACGGCTCGAGCACCATGTACGGCGTGCTGCGCAAGCGCCGCAGCGGCGAGCAGGCGGTCGAGCAGTTCTAGGCGACCCGTACAGCTTCAAAAACGTGACGCGGCCCACCTGAAGCTCGTCCTGGCTCGCGGGATGTTGTATCGCTCCGGCACGGCTGCTCACGGCCCGGCGCTCTAGAGGGTCTCCTTGTCCGCGCTGAACGCTTTGCTCTGCAAACCGCTTGTCGCTCTAGCAATCACTGCGCCAGGTGTTCGGTGCCCTCGGACGCAAGTGAACTGGCTGGACGAGACCGACCGCACCAGCCGCGCAGATGATATCTGGATCGCGGTCCCCGCGGAACCGCTGTCCGGTCCCGCGTCGCCCTCCGCCTGGGTCGAGCCGCAAAGTGGGGTATGCTTGCTCCGTGACGCGCAAACCGGCTGACGCGGACGACGCGACGCGCGAACAGCTCTTGGATCGGCCGCGGCCGCGCGAGCTGCCGATCGCGCCACGCGCTGCGCGGGGGCGGCGGAGCTTGCCGCTGGCGGCAGAGGTGCGCGACATAGATCGGCGCTGGCAGCCGATCTACGCCGTCTGGGAGGTCACCCTGGCCTGTGATCTGGCGTGCCGGCACTGCGGATCGCGGGCGGGCCGCGCGCGTCCGGACGAGCTGTCGACGGCCGAGTGCCTCGATCTGGTCCGGCAAATGGCCGATCTGGGGGTGCGCGAGGTGACGCTGATCGGTGGCGAAGCGTACCTGCGCGACGACTTCACCGAGATCGTGCGGGAGATCGCGGCCTGCGGCATGTCCGCGACCATGACGACCGGGGGGCGGGGGATCACCCAAGATCGCGCCGAGGCGGCCAAACGCGCTGGCCTTCAAAGCGCCAGCGTCTCGATCGACGGGCTCGAGGCGACGCACGACCGCCTGCGCGCCGTGCAGGGGTCTTTCCAGTCGGCGCTCGCGGCGCTGCGGCACCTGCGCGAAGCGGGGGTGCGGATCGCCGCGAACACTCAGATCAACCGGCTGAGCCTGCCGGAGCTGCCGCAAATCTTGGAGCTGATCGGCGCAGCCGGAGCGCACAGCTGGCAGATCCAGTTGACGGTGGCGATGGGGCGCGGCGCTGACGAGCCGGATGTGCTGCTCCAGCCTTACGACTTGCTGGAGCTCTTTCCGATGCTTGGAGAATTGAAGCGACGCTCGATCGAGCTCGGCGTCAAACTTTGGCCCGGCAACAACATCGGATACTTCGGCCCCTATGAGAGCGTGTTGAAGGGCACCATGCCGCGCGGGCACATGGCGTCTTGCGGCGCCGGTCGCTCGACCCTCGGCATCGAGGCCGACGGCAGCATCAAGGGCTGCCCTTCTTTGCCGACGGACACTTGGGTCGGCGGAAACATTCGAGATCATTCGCTCCGCGAGATCTGGGAGCGCAGCGCGCCCTTGAGGTACACGCGGGATCGCACCGTCGATGAGCTGTGGGGCTACTGTCGGAGCTGCTACTACGCCGACGTCTGCCGCGCTGGCTGCACTTGGACGTCGTTCGTCTTGTTCGGCAAGGCCGGAAATAACCCGTACTGTCATCACCGCGCGCTCGAGCACCACGCGCGCGGACAACGCGAGCGTGTGGTTCGGGTGGGCGTTGCCCCTGGAGAGCCATTCGATTACGCTAGATTCGAGTTGTTGGTCGAGCCCGCGGAGTCTTGAGCGGTCTCCGCTCGTGAGCGTTTTCGCGAGGCCCCCGCGCCCGGAGGATCGAATGGCCCCCTTGTTTCCCTGTCCGAGCTGCAACCGACACATCCGGCGCGACGAAGCGGCGTGCCCGTTCTGTGCTGCACAGGTCGATCTCTCTGGCAACCCGGAGCCGCGTCTCCCGCGCACCCGCCTCGGCCGCGCGGCGACGTTCGCGTTCGGCGCCACGATCGCAGGCGCGACCGCCCTGACCGCCTGCGGCGGCGACAGCGAGGACGGGGACGGCGGCGTTGGCGGCAGCGCGGGCGTCAGCGGCAGCGGCGGCAGCGACAACACGGGCGGCATGCAGG